>CAMOIR010000001.1 GCA_946616455.1 uncultured Candidatus Saccharibacteria bacterium
ATGCTCACTTCTACGGTCCACAAGAAACCATCACTGCTCCAGTAGGTACTACCGCAAATGGTCTTTCGCTTTATGCGGTCTGGGTTAAGAGTGAAGGTAATCTCCAAGATGCAGCCAAAGTTACTGCACTATGTGGTACTAATGGTACTGGCGGTTCACTTACTACTGCTCCAACTAATGGTACTGCTAATCTATCCTCTGTATCCGCCCTCACCGATCAGCGCGACAATCAAACCTACGCCATCGCTAAACTTGCTGATGGTAAATGTTGGATGATTGAAAACCTCCGCCTAGAGAGTACCAACTCGGATAATGCTACTGGTGCCTTAGCTCAAGGCTATGGCACATCTACAACTTACGGTAACTTCGGAGGCCTAGCTGATGCAGAATCCACCAACTTCTCCAATTCTACTACCGCAAACAGCCTCTACTACAGTGGTACCCAATCAGGTACTGCTAGCATCGATATCGGCACTACAAATAACCCAGGCTACCGTATGCCACGCTATAATAATATCAATACTCAAAGTAGAGCTAATAACCCAACCGCAAATGAAACTGCCATGTATAGCTATGGCAACTACTACACCTGGCACGCTGCTATAGCTGATCTTACTTATAACGGTACCGATAATCAATCTACTACTGGTACCTCGCTATGTCCAGCCGGTTGGCATCTACCAACAGGTGGGTTAGCCTACGCGAGTGGCGGTACTAGTGGAGTAAACGTTACCGGAGATACTAGCACTTTCCGTGAATTCTACAACTTAGGTTACAAAACTATGGATGAAGTAAAGACTGCCTATGAAGATACGCCAAATAGTGGTTATGCCTATTATTCATCTAATACCACAAATACTGCCGGAAAGACTGCTACTGCTGCATTTAGAAGCTTTCCAAATAACTTCCTCTACTCCGGCTACTTCCTTACGTCGTCTGCCAACAATAGAGGGTCCTACGGCAGCTATTGGTCGTCTACTGCGTACAATAGCGTCCGTAGCTACTACCTGTACCTGCATAGCTCCACTGTGTACCCAGGTACCAATATCTATAATAAGAGCTACGGGCGAAGTATTAGGTGTACGGCCGGCTCCTAGTGAACTGTATCTGAACTGTACCCAGATAGCCTCTCCTCACCATATCGTGGTTTCCAGGTATTTAATATGTTATTTCACTCGCATTTTCGCGAGCCCGAGAGAATTTTTGGAAGTTTTAGGAAAATTTGACTCGCGAACCGTGAAGACAGCCGTGAGTCGAGCAAATTTTCCGTGAAAAAACTTCCAAAAATTTCTCCCGGCGATTAAGCGAACCGCGAGTAAAATAACATATTAAATAAAATCAGCAGACTAAGTCCCCACGATGAGAAAAAGGCTATTTGGGCGCCAGATCCCCAATTGACGACAGCGATATCATTTTACTATCAGCTCACTCGCCCCCAAATCTTGCTCCCCAAGCGCCACCGACCGAATCGTAAAGTCATCATAGGTATTATAGTAATATGTTTGCGTGGCACTAGAATACCCACCGGTATAAACTGTCTTTTCGAAGGCTCCGTCGGCCATCGCGGCACCCCCGTCAATCATCGCCACCCCAGCAAGGGTATGGAACAGTCGCGACACATTAGCTGCCTCGGAGTCTTGCACTGGATAATGCGTATTGAAATACGCCACACGAATAAATCTATCTGTCGAATAGAATCCGCCAGGTAAACCTCGCATCAGGGAACCAGTTCCAAACGCCGTCATATGAGCCTTTTTCCATTGTATCTCTTTTGGCATCTGGGGGAATAAATTCATATAGTTGCGCAAATTCTCCTTGTGCCATCCATAACCTGGTTGATTAGTCAAAATATCCACATCGTTTTCAAATATTTCCATCCCAGCCGAAGTGTATTCCACCACAATTGACCGTTTCGCGTCCCCAATCAGCCAATGTAGCTGCGACACTGGATATTGGTCATTAATCGGTTTTGCTACAATCACTACATCGCGCAGTGCTTTCTCGGCCTCGTCCACTGTCTTAAAATTGAGCACCACCCACAGTGGAAATTCATATGCCGCTACATTGGTCTTGCCATCTATCTCTGAGTCAGCATATGCAGCATAACCAGGGAAGTTTAGTCCAGCTACCGCCAAACCATGCTCGTTTGCGCAGTCAAAATATAGTGGTACATTCTCGGCTATTATCCCCATGCCGATCGCGGCCGAGCCACCCATCTCTCCAAGAAACGCTGATTGGTACTTATATCCTCGTGGCGTAATCACTACTTTTTGCCCATATCCTTCTGACCAGTCTAAGTTGCGCCCAAAAAACATATTTCCAGCGCTATCACTAAATCTCACCCCTGTACACATATAAAAACTCCTCTTTGTATTATTTATAACTATTTTACCACAAAACCATAAGCTTCTTGCCAAAAAAATCCAAAAAACATATAATAGCCACATGAAAAAATGCAGGTTAACAGAGAAAAAAATGTCAAACAAACGTTTCAAAAAAACCGAACAAGCCATTCTTATAGCATATTATCGTTTTCGTGATTACCCTGTAGCGAAAAAGATTGCTAAATCTGCCAAAATCTCTCGTTCTACTCTTTATCGACACCATCAAACGACCACGAATATTCCGTATGATTACGAGGAATACCTACTCCAGGCGTATCTAAGGACAATTCGTAAATTCAGCAAAAAGAAAAATCCTTCACTGAAAACCGTCCTTCTTCGCACTCTTGTTTTTATCGCTTCCAACAGGGAAGTTTTTTTAATTTTATTCCAAAGCAACCATAAAGAGGTGATTAACAAAATGCTAGATCACATCAAACTTATCATTCTTGAGGAATGGAAATTAGGTGGAGATTTGAATAAAATGTATAGCATCTATAAAAATGAAGTATTGGGCGCCATAGAAATCTGGGGAAAGGCTAATTTTTCCAATCAAACCTTAAATTCTGCCTTAGAGGCCATTGTTTATTTGACCAAGACCGCTCGTCAAAATCTTTTACCTCTAGAATCTAAACCCACAAAAACTCAAACAAGTGTTTAATATAAAGAGCAAGATTTAAGGAACATTGATTACAGTAGTCCAGGTGGATCTAGAGTGATTTTAAAACTTTTATCAATCCCGTCACATGCCTGAATGAGGGCTTTTCTTTGTCGACTCCTTACTATTATCTGCCAGGTGTATCCCTTAACGGTCCTTTCATGAAAGGCAGGGAAGGGTGGAGAGATAATCAATCTGCTATCACCAGATAGCTTATGTATTAAAGCCTGCACTTTTTGTATGACAATTCTCTCTGTTTTCATAGTAATCTCGAGTTTTAGGATGAATCGAAACGGCGGAAATCCAGATTTTTTGCGCTGAGATATGGCATAATTATAGAATCCAAGATAATCTTCGTCTGTTGCAAATTTTATTACAGGGTGTTCCGGGCGGTAAGTCTGAATAAAAACCTCTGCCTTATCCGTATGTCCTCGCCCCACTCTACCAATTACCTGCGTAAGAAGCTGGAATGTTCTTTCCTCGGCTGCATAATCTGGTAATGATAGTCCAGCATCTGCCTGCATTACTCCTACTGTCGATAGTTTTGGTAAATCTAGCCCTTTTGCTATAGTCTGTGTCCCGACCAAGATATCCACTTCACCCTCTTTTACGGCTAGGTATTGAGTGTCCATTCCTTCGCCCTTTTTACTATCAGCATCAAACCTTTTTACGCGTGCACTAGGGAACATCTTCTTGAGCTCTGATTCTAATAGCTTAGTCCCAAATCCTTTATGGATTAGCCCTGGCGCACCACATTTTGGACAAACCATGGGTACGGGTAACTTACGTTCACACGTATGACAATGCAGCATATATTCGTCAGCATGGAGAGTTAGTGGTAAAAAACAATTCGGACAGAGTATCTCCTCGCCACATTTTTCACAAATAGTTAACGGAGAAGATCCTCTTCGGTTATGAAAAATCAAAGTTTGTCGCCCCTGTTCTAGGTTTTTTGCAATTGCAGCAAGAAGTGAGGAGGAGATATACTTGTTCTTTGTGAAATTATCTCTATTCTTAAAATCGACTATCCGTATCTCGGGCTTCTTCGCTGTGGCTTTTGCCTTTTTAGTGATAGATACTACTGCATTTTGCGTGGAGGCCAAATAATAATCTTCTATTCTAGGGGTAGCTGAACCAAGAATAAGAGAAGCATTTAGTTTTTTTGCCATAAAACTTGCGACTCTAATGGCAGAATATCTAGGTGCATTATCCTGGAAAAACGCCGAATCGTGTTCCTCATCGATAATGATTAGACCAAGGTTACTTACGGGTGCAAATAATGCGGACCTTGCCCCCACGATAATAAGAGGTTTATCTGCCATTAAAATTTGTTCAAACAATAGATGCCGTTCTGATTCTGTTAAGCCAGAATGTAAGGTAATGACGCAATCACCAAACACTTCTTGAAAAAAACGTACAAGCTGTCCAGTTAAAGCAATTTCTGGTACCAGTAATATGGTGGACTTATGGTCCTGTAACGCATTTATAGCCATTCTGAGATAGATATTTGTTTTACCACTACCGGTAACGCCAAACAGCAGTTTCGTGGCACACAGAGCCTTCTGGAGGCCTTCTAGGGCATTTTTTTGCGACATATTCAGTTGTATTTCGCCTATAGACCGAGCCTGATGATTGTTTTTCGTACGACCGAACATTTGTTCGGTTTTACGTCTTTTCTTCTCAACGCCTCTGGGAAGAATTAGGGATACAGCCTGTCCAGAAGGTGTCAGGTAGTATTCGTGTATGAATTTTACTGCATCGAGCAAATGTTTGGGTAATGGTTTTGAGTACAGTATTTTACTAATTGATTTAGTCTTAAAATCTGGTTGTGCAACTTTTTTAACCACTACACCAGGAAGCATACGTTTGCCTACTGGTACTATTACGATTTGCCCAGGCAAAAGGGAATCATGAAAATCGTAAACAAAACTCTCTACTCTCCCCTCTGGTACTACCTCATAAAACATATCTGTATTATACCACGATGTGGGGACAGGAGGCCGGACCTGTCTTTTTTTCACCATCAAAAATTGATTCAAAAGTTCAATGCGTATACCCCTGACAGATCAGATAAGTTCGTCCCGTAGGGGCGGTTCTATCCACACCCCAATGTATGGCATGCCTAAAACCGTAAGTCCCGATACCGAAAAGATAAGTTCGCCCAGAACCTGCCCAGAAAAATGTTGTAATTTTTACAGGTTTTGTGCTACAATAGAGTGAGTTAAAGCGAGGTAATATGTTAGAAATTTTTGTGACTTCTAGGGTGCGCCGTAAAATTTTAGTCGTATTTGCTAAGTACCCAGACTTCAAGACTCACGTCAGGGGTCTAGCCAAACTTATTAAAGAAGATCCCGGCAACATTCAAAGGGAGCTAGAACGCATGTCTAGAGGTGGTTTCTTGATTGTTACCAAAAAAGGCAAGACTAAAATATACCAAACCAACAAGCAATTTCCAATCTTAAAAGAACTCCAATCTATTGTCATAAAAAGCCAAAAAGGCAGCAAACCCAGTAAAACTATCGGTTAACAGAGGTAAAAGTTGAGCAAAATATTTGAAAGATTAATCAAGAAACGAAACTTAGATACTACTTTTTTGTCACCTCGATACGAAAAATCTATAGATCCATTTTTGCTTCGCGATATGGACAAAACTATCTTTCGTATCAAAAAAGCCATCAAAAATCAAGAAAGAATCCTTATTTATGGCGATTATGATGTAGACGGGGTTACCTCTAGTACTTTGATGGAAAAAGCTCTAATACTCGCTGGGATAGCTCCAGACAATATCGAAATTATGCTTCCAGACCGTTTTGTCGATGGTTATGGCATGAGTCCAAAATTGATTAATCGTGCCAAAGAAGGCCACGTTTCTCTTGTTATAACCGTAGATTGTGGTTCACACAATCACGCCATTATTGAGGAACTAAACGAGTCTAATATCGATACTATAGTCACAGATCATCACGAAACTAGCGATAAGCTACCAGAAGCTTTAGCCATAGTTAATCCTCATCGCAAAGATTATCCTACAAAAGAGCTTCAAAACCTTGCCGGCGTCGGTGTTGCTTTTAAGGTAGCCGAAGCATTAGTCAGTGAAGGTCTAATCAAAAAAGGCCAAGAAAAGTGGTTTCTTGACCTAGTCTTACTTGGCACTATCTGTGACAGCATGCTCCTCACTGGCGATAATCGCCGCCTCTGTTTTTACGGCATGAAAGTCCTAGCGAAGACTCGTCGACCTGGTCTTATCGAACTCATGCGAAAGGCCGGTATCAAATCATTAAACTCTGACTCTATTGGATTCCAGATTGGCCCACGTCTTAATGCGGCCGGTAGGCTAGAATCTGCCACCACGTCTCTAGAACTACTTCGTACTAATTCTCCCACCAAGGCCGCAAGTATTGCCGAGAAGTTAGAAATGCTCAACAAAAAACGTAAAACTGAGCAACTAGCCGCCACCAAAGAGATAGAGGAAAGAGGTATCGGTGACAACCCAGTTATTATCGAAACTGGCCGTTGGCACGAGGGAATTCTTGGTATTGTTGCGGGCCATCTGGTAGAAGATTATCAAAGACCGGCCTTTGTATTAACTGAGTTAGAAGGGAATGTTTTTAAGGGTTCTGGTCGCAGTTTTGGTGATTTTAATCTTGCCGACGCTCTCGATTTCGCCAAAGAATCCATTATTAATGGCGGTGGCCACGCTGGCGCTGCCGGCGTTAAAGTTGATGGGAAAAATCTTTATAAGTTTCGCGAGCAAATTAATGAATACTACTACTCCCTTCATCTAAAAAACCAAGAAAATTATTTAAAACAGCATGCCGACCTAGAATTAACTGATTTCTCCGACCTTAATCTAAATCTCCTCGAAGAATTAAAACAGCTTGAGCCTTACGGCCCAGGGAACGAAGAGCCGATTTTTCGCCTCAAAAACGTCAATCTTGTAAACGTCACTCGTATGGGTGCAGACCGTAACCATCTTCGCCTTGACCTCCGCGATAAAGACGGTAAATACCTTAAGCTTGTCGCCTTCTATGCTCCAGAAAAATGGCTGAATCTCGATCCTCAATTCGACCGCATCGAACCCCTAGTAAAGCTTAATGAAAATGATTTTAACGGCGTCAAATCCGTCGAAGCTCGTATCATTGATTTAACTATAACCTAATAAACATAAGTATGTTCGACAAATTCACCCCGGTGTGATATAACTACAAAAGTTACCGTAGTTAGTATGAACATTATTAGAGAGAGGTGTTTGGTATGGTGATGTTTTTTTGTGTTGTAGCTTTCTTGTTTATTACCTCAGTAGCCATCTATGGTATATATTATCTTGAAGTAGATCGCACATTAAGAATGGATTATTTTGATTTCATAGCAACTTGTTTATCGGATGTTTTACTCTTTGGAGAAGCGCTACTTAGTAGAATAGTTATCCAAAAAGTTTATCACCACGAAAACAGACCAGAGAATTATTTCAAGGAAGGGGATGAGGTTTTTTTCTTTAATGTTCTCTGCGGGGGCTATTTGGTGGCGGAACAAGAACCCGAAGGTGTTTACGAAAGCACTATTTTACAACGTAGGAACCATAACGCTGATGGTATGGTTGGTATACTAATAGGAGAAAACAAGTATCAGGTAGATATTCATAGCGAGTACCTAATGCACGTTCATGAACTTTGCACCCTCAAGAAATCAATTCTCTCAAGATGGTTTTATTGCGTAGGAATGACTAGGGCAGATAAAAAAGCGTTAATAACAGCCATCAAAACCACTCCCCTACAATAAGTAGGGGATTTTTTATTATTCAAAAAGGTTATCATCGCATGAAATTTGTATTATGATATAATTATGGTATGAAAAAAGTCATCCTCAAATGTAAACTCAAAAATCACGATGCTTTTGAGCAGAAACTCAGTGATATTGACCTAGATTTTTCGCCGATTTATTGGCAACACGACAGAGTATATGTGCCAAAGAATTACAAACCAAATTCTAATTTTCCACGCCTTATCATGCGTACCGAAATGAAGGCTGTAGATAAGCCAGCAAAATATTATTATATTCTGAAGCGTCATATTGAAGATTCCGGCATCGACATTATCGAGGATACTGAGGTTTCCGACTATGAAAAGCTCGTTAATATTATTCTTCAACTCGGCTTCAAACTGGCAAAAGAAGTTTCCAGACGTCGCCAAGACCTCAAAATGGGCGAAGGGAATTACATCTACCTTGACAAAGTTGACGGCACCCCAGGCTATTATGCCAAAATCGAATCCGACCTTTCTGACAAAGACTCTGTATTCGAAGCCAAACAAGACCTCGAAAAAACCTTCAAAACCCTCGGCGAATCTAACTTCGTGGATAAACCTTATTTTGAACTATAAACTTGGTTTTTGTGAATATTGAGCGAGCCAAGAATTTTTGGGCAATTTTTAGAAAAATCGACGCACGTGACCCTCATCCGGCGTAAGACGCGCGATTTTTCGTTAAGAAAATTGTCCAAAAATTCATGACGCGAGTGAAGCACGAACAAAAACAAGTTTATAATTCAAAAGAAAAACTTTATCCTCTCGGCGGCTCACCGTCTGGTTCGCCCAGGAGTTTCTTGGATTTTATCTCGTATCTTTTTCCGTTCACGGGCGAAATATAATAGTCCTCATTTAATAGGTTTACAAACATCGTAAGGTCTTTATCATCCATGATAATAATTGATCCGTCATCATCTGTCATCAGCTCAAGTTGCATTTCATCTGCATAGTCCAGTAATTTGTCTTGTGGCATTTCTTCTGCGATGTCCATTGCTTGAACTTTTTTAAGAATCGGTTTTTTATCAATCAAGAGGGAATCAAGCGTCAGTCCTTCCGCAAATGAAAGTTTATACTTTTCAGTTAGTTCTTTTGCTTTTGCTTCTGCAATCACCTGTGATTTATAATCATATTGGAATAAATTCTCAAACTTAGCCTGATTAAACACGATGATAGTACCATCAACTATCGCCACTTGATTATCATCTGGCATTTTCAAGGCAATCTCTGCCGAAAATGGTTCAAACGATTCGCCATTAATTTCCCAAGAAGTTGCCCCCTTTAGTGCCGCTGAAGCGGGAAGAATCTTTGCGATATAAAAAGTTTCCATTCCATTCTCGCCAGGGTAGGTAAATTTAGCAATTATGCCTTTGACTTTTTTAAAATCATACTCGTTTTCGGAAAAGTAATCGATGTCCTTGTATTCGTTTTCGATTAAATGAATCAAAGTCTCGGCACGCCCAACCTTAGAAAGGGAAGTACGATAAATGACTTTTTCTTCGCCATCAGCACGCTCGTACTCGCGGCATTCTAGACCTTTATCTGCTTCTGTAATAATATAGGAAATCGCCTCCTGTATAAACATTGCCTTCACAGCACCAGTCAGATTATCTGAATACTTTATCTTGAAAGGGGTGTAGTTTTTATTGAACAAAAAGAGCTCAGCCGACACGTTGTTTTTGACCTCATCTATTTTGTTCGCCCAGAGAAAAACATCAAATGGCTCTTTTGTATCGCCCTCATTAGTATTATTCATATATTGTCTCCACTTATTTTTCTCTATTATATCACATTGATTATTAATATCTCATCATGATTCATATAGAAAAAAGTGGCCAGGATATGGCCACTCATGTGTTAGTTGTCCGTAATAGGAACCAAATGGATCAGGCCACCATGGCAGCACCGAAAACCAGCCTCCAACAGACTAGGAGATAAGGGTTTCGTTTCAAGCCTTCCCAACTCCTTCTTATAGTACCAGATTCGTTCTTCGGAAAGCCGATCCTTCCGCAGTAATACATGATGCTTGGCAGCGTTATTTGAAAGCCAAGATTCAGCCTTGTTGTCAGTCCACTCAGTAACCTCGCAGACAGAGCCTTTCAGTCTTTCCCAGAAAAAACCTTCACTGATTTTCATGACATTAATCTTCGAACGAAGCTGCAACATGCAGCTATCAAACTCGCTCCTGGAATAATTGTGAAAATTAAACTTTCTTTCCAGAAAACTTCCGGCAGAACTCGCAATATATTCCTGATAAAGTATCTGATCTCTCTTATCAAAAGAAGCACCATTCTCAAGGAGTTCCGCGAATTTCATACAATGGCGAAAACCATTCTCTAGTTCCACCAGCTCACCGGCTACATCGAGATAGCTCAAAAAAACAAATCTATAAGTTTCTAAGTTACTATTGTTGCCCTGCATTTTTTCACCCCTCTCTTTTTTAGAGTACAACAATCCTTTGATTATAACACGAAACGTATCAAAAGTCAACTATAAGAGTTCTAAAACAATAAAAAAATGATAGTGTCAAGTGATAGTGTTCGGTTGATTGTTCGGTTTTTACTACCCCAGAAAAAGCAACGTGTTCGGTTTTGAAAAACCCACTTGTTCGGCTGCTCAACAGGGGTTTTATCCACACCTGTGGAAAACTCGCACATGTAACCATTAAATTCTAGCCCTCTACCCCTGTCGTTTTCAGACCATCACCCCTAAAAACAAATTTTCTAAAAAAACTCCAAAAAACCACTTGCATTTTTCAAAAATATGTCATACAATAAAACCAGCGAAATAAATAACAAAAACGCTAAACAAACCGCACATTAAAAAAGTTTGAGATCGACCATCTAGGAGCTTCGCGCGCATTAAATCTTAAGCGAGATGCGACAAAAAAATCGTGCGCTCTTTCTCTAAAACACACCTCCCAATAAAAACTCTATATGGTCTAAACCTAAACACAATAAGTCTCTCAACGGCTACGATTCTATGGTTCGCCCTTAAGACAACCAAAATCGTGGTAGATTATATTGTGTAACACAAAAATCAAACAGAAACAAAACCGCTGAAGTTTCTAGTTGAACGATCTCAAACGTCAGAAACATTGTATAATATATACATGGAGAAACTACATATCCCAGTGTTATTATCAGAAGTCCTAGCAACCCTAGAACCGCATCCCGGAGAAAGCTATTTAGATTTAACCGCCGGTTACGGTGGGCATGCTAGTAAGATTTTGGATGTAACACAGCAGTATAAAAACGCTGTTCTGGTAGATCGCGACGAATTCGCTGTAAGCTATTTAAAGCAGGAATTTCCGTCAAGCGTTACTATCATGAATACTGATTTTTATAATGCAGTGCTGCAGCTTTTTAAGTGTGGAAAGACTTTTGATTTAATACTAGCGGATTTTGGAGTTTCGTCTCCGCAGCTAGATATGGAAGAACGAGGATTTTCGTTTAAATACGATGCGCCTCTGGATATGCGGATGGACAGACGGCAAAAAACTACCGCAGCCGATATTATTAACAAGTATAGCGAAAGGGAACTCGCCGAGTTATTCGTCAAATACGGTGAGGAACAAAAGGGTAGTGCCGCAATGTTTGCAAGGGTTATTGTGCATAATCGCCCAATCACCACCACCAAACAACTTGCCGATCTGATTCAGACTCGTATCCACGGCTACTTCAAGCACCATCCCGCTACTAAGGTTTTCCAAGCTGTTCGCATAGAGGTGAATCAAGAATTAGAGCAAATAAAAAATACGCTCCCTCTGTTGCCTAAGCTTTTAAACACTGGTGGACGTGTTGGCGTTATTACTTTTCATAGTCTAGAAGACCGATTGGTTAAGGATTTTTTTAAGGAATCAGCAAGTTTGGGTGAAGAGTCACCGCTAAGTATAGTAACCAAAAAACCAATCGTTGCGGGACCCCAGGAGTTAGTTATCAACCCGCGAGCTAGAAGCGCCAAACTGCGAGTAGCAAAAAAGCGGTATTGATAAAATAAAAAATTAACACAAAAAGGAGGCAGTTATGCCAAAACAAATCGTAGTTGCGAACAAATCTCGCAAACAAACCGTTAAGGTAAATTTCCGCTAGTCTCCCTTACCTTGGGCGAGTTAACAGTTAACTCGCCCAAGCTTCCGGGACTAGATGATATGGACCTAAACGGTCCACCAATTTAGAGTTTTCACACGGAGAGTGTGGAGTGTATGACCTTCCCGGGGAAACTATTATAAGTCACTTATAGCTCTGCTTATAACAAGCCCCCGGACTAAGACGAAAAACAAAAAAACAATAAAATAAAAACAAACCAGCGAGGAAAAAATGATAAGCCAAACAACAACCTATGTTACAAGACGTGAAGCAATCGGAAACGGATTCGCACGCAATCGCAATACCGTTCGATATACCAAGAGGAATCTCGGTTCGATCTCTCAAATTGTTATCGTCGGCATGCTTACCTTAATTTTTGGCTTAATCTACGTCGCAGAAGGCACTAAGGCTACTAGTTTTGATTATGAATTATCTGCTGTCGAATCTGAAATCACCGAAATGAATGCCAAAAAAGAAGACCTCGCTGTAGAAAAAGCGCGCCTCAACTCCGTCGCTACAGCACGTACTAGTACTGTTGCTGCTGCCATGGAAGACGCCACGGTAACCGGATATGCCACGGAATAGTATTAAAAAAGACAATCTAAAGAATAACAATTCAAATGTTCTAAAACACCGTATTAAATTGCTAAAAGCTACAGTTTTTGCATGCGTCGCAATCATATTAGTACGGTTATTTTTTATTCAAATCATTGAACATGGTAGTTGGGTAGCAAAAGCTGACGAGCAACACACAATCCTCGAAACCATCACTCCAAAGCGTGGTGAGATATACATGATGGACAAAGGGGAACCGGTAACAGTAGTCTTGAATCAAACTACCTACGAAGTTGTCATTGATCCGACCGTAACAAAAAAAGAAGACATTGAAAAAGTTGCAAATGATTACGTCAAAGACTATTTAGTTAATGATATTGATGAAGTTTATAATCAAACTGGTCTCAGATACTCAATTATTGCTAAAAACATACCAAGAAATATCGCTGAGCAAATTGCAGATTCAGGCATTCCGGCTATTTGGCTGAAAAAAATCAACCAACGGGTATATCCAGAAAACGAATTGGGTTCTAGTTTGCTTGGCTTTATGAATTCAGATGGCATTGGCCAGTATGGTGTAGAAGGCTCACTAAACGATGTTTTGACAGGGAAAGAAGGTTTAATTAAAACTACCGCCGACGTCAATAAGGTCGCATTATCTATTGGTAATGATAATGTCAAGATTCCTGCTGAAGACGGAAAAAATATCGTCCTATCTATAGATCGCGGGCTTGAGCGTGGTGTCGAAGAAATCTCTAGTGAAATCATTGAATCATCTGCGGCTACCAATGCTGCGGTTTTGATCATGAATCCTAGGAATGGACAAGTTTTAGCTATGAGCAGCCTCCCAAATTACAATCCGGCTAGATATAGTCAAATTGAAGATGCATCTATCTATCTAAACCAAACTACAGATGTTCCATATGAACCAGCTTCAATCTGCAAAAACTTTGCCTTCTCGGCTGCCATTAATGAAGGCGTCATGACTAGTGATACCACTTATTTCAATCAAGGTTATGAAATCGTTGATGATTGGAAAATCGATAACGCGGAACAACGCTCTAGCCTGTACGGTACACTTACAATGAAAGATGCACTTTATTGGTCACTTAATACCGGCTCAATTTACGCACTTAAATTACTTGGAGGTAATCCAAATTCCATCAATCAACAAGGGCGTGAAAAGCTGTACGATTATTATCACAACAAATTTCGTCTAGGACAAATAACTGGTATCGAATTATTTGAAGCTGAAGGAATGATACCTGACCCAAATGAAGGTTGGGGCCGTGACTCAACCTATGCTAACATGACTTTTGGTCAAAACGTCGGCCTTACAATGGTTCAGACTGCCTCCGCCTTCTCAGCTGTCGTAAATGGTGGTACTTGGTACACTCCAACTGTCGTAAAGGGTTATTATCAAGATGGCAAAATCACTAATCCAGACGATATTCGTGAGAAGAACCCATTAATAGAAGATAAAATCTTGTCAGATGAGACTTCGGCTATGATGCGAGATATGCTAATTAACAACCGCAGCTATAAAGGAGATCGCCCAGGGTTTTCCATTGGTGGTAAATCTGGCACAGCTCAGGTGATTAGAAATGGTGCATATGACGATAGTTTTTCGGAACTAGTAGGTTCTTATATTGGATTTATTGCGCCATCCGGAGAAATGCCAGAGTATATTATTATGACCAAGATGTGGGGGGAAGGGCAGAGCATCGGTAGTGGCGAGGCGATGAATTTATTCGATGCACTTTCAGGCTTCCTTATCGATTATTATAAGATTAAACCAGGAGCAGCATGAACAATAGCTACCTATGTTATTTAGGTATACGTTAAGTTAATAACAACGGTTGCTGTTATGCTATAATATACGTATGACTTTGAATGATGAAATGTTTTATGGTTTAATACTGGCACTAGCTAGCTTTTTAACTTCCATGGCCCTTACACCGTTCTATACTCATTTTGCATACAAGTATAAGTTTTGGAAGAAGCAAAAACAGACGACGGTAGATGGTAAATCGCTGCCCATCATGACTAAACTACATGCCCACAAATTCAAACACGTTTTTCCTACCATGGCAGGACTAGTTGGTGTCCTTTCTGTTACAATCATTACGTGGGCCTTTAATCTTGATAGAGGCCAAACCTGGTTGCCACTCGTCGGATTTTTGGGAGGCGCTCTAGTGGGTGTCATCGATGATATCATTAATATTTTTGGTTCAGGACGTGGGGCGGCAGGCTTACGTGGCCCAGTTAAGTTTCTTTTAATTAGTCTAGTCGGATTATTACTTGGATGGTTCTTCGCCGTTAAACTCGGTTGGACAGGAATTCAAGTTCCATTTGTTGGTAACTTTACAATCGGCGTCGTATGGATGATTTTGATTTTTGCCTTTGCGGTCGTTGCAACATCAAATGCCGTCAATATCTCAGATGGCTTGGACGGCTTATCTGGTGGTCTAGCTATGATTTCATATGGAGCATTTGGTGTGATATCTCTGTTTCAGGGCAATGTTTTGCTCTTTGGCTTTTGTATGACGGTGGTAGGCTGGCTCCTCTCGTATATTTGGTTCAATGTGCCACCAGCTCGTTTTATGATGGGTGACACCGGTTCGTTTGCTCTTGGTGCTGGACTTGGGGTAGTGGCTATGATGACAAATGCATTCTTGCTCCTCCCAATTATAGGTTTGCCATTTGTGATTGAGGCTGGCTCTTCTTTATTGCAACTAACTTCCAAAAAACTCTTTCACCATAAAATATTCATTTCCGCACCTCTCCACCATCACCTAGAAGCTAAAGGCTGGGGTGAAGCTAAAATTGTGATGCGTTTTTGGATTATTGCCGGTGTTTGCGCAATAGTGGGCATTTTTGTCGCTGCCACCGGAGGTGTTTTATGAAAACCCGCAAGCATAAATCAGATCTAATTATTCTGTTTTCCACATTAGGATTAATGGCTCTAGGTCTCATCACTATTTATGCCATCGGCCCAATGCGCGCACAGGTTCTCAACTCTACCTATGGAACAAACTACGACTCAAACTATTTCTTTCTTGGACAGCTTCGGTCGGTTGCTTTAGCATTGGTCGCATTTTTTGCCGCTTTTAAATGGATACCTTATGATTATCTTAAAAAATTTGCCAAACCATTAATGATTGTTGCACTTATTCTATCGGGGTTATTATGGTTATTGGCCCTGACCGGTTCAAGTTTAGCCAAATGTGAATTGGGCGAGTGTCGTTGGTTTAATTTTGGTGTATTTAGCTTTCAACCAGCAGAGCTATTAAAACTCGCTTTAGTAATATATATGGCCGATTTTATCGCACGCAAAAAAGAAGAGGGAACAATCGGCAATTGGAAAGAGTTTTGGCTTCCTCTCATTGTCGTCTGCGGATTGGCTTTACTTATGGTTATTAAAGCACAGGGAGATCTTGGCACGGGTGTGGCGTTAATCTCAATCATTTTTGGTACCTTATTCGCTTCCGGTATTTCGTCTAAACAATATCTAATCATGGTAGCAGTTGTACTTATAGGTGCCGTAGGGGCAATTATTAGTTCGCCGCATCGCATGGAACGTGTTGATGCCTGGGTTGCTACAATTTCTGGTGATGAGGGAACCGACTCTACCTATCACATTAATAATGCCATGTTAGCTATCGGTGTCGGAGGAATGTTTGGCGTCGGTATTGGAAACTCCGTTCAAGCAACCGGTTATCTACCTGAGTCAATCAACGACTCTGTTTTTGCAATTATGGGTGAAACATTTGGTTTTGTGGGATTATTTCTTGTAATCCTAGTTTTTACTGCTCTCTTAACACGAATGTTGAAGGTCGCAGAGTATACCCAAGATTACGAAAACCGGCTGCTGATCGTAGGTGTCTTCGCTTGGACTCTTGCACAGATTGTTGTAAATATTATGGCAATGACTGGTTTGGTGCCAGTTACCGGTATTACCTTACCGCTCTTATCATATGGTGGTACCAGCATTATCTTTATTGCTTTTGCTATTGGCTTGGTTTTACAACTTTCGTGTTATACTAGTAGGGAGGTAATTGTAAAAAATGAAAGTATTAGTAGTCGGCGGGGGGAGCGGAGGTCATATCACTCCAGCCGTCGCCGTAGTTCGTGAGCTTCTTATAGAAAAACCTAGAGCTAGGGTTGAGTTTTGGACTGATTTTAAATACTACAAAAACGTCACCAAGCTGACCACCGAGATCGGTGTAGCTTGGGATGACAGTATCAAGACTAAGCATAAAAGTAATTACATCAGAGTACGTAGAGTTCCTTCTGGCAAATTTCATCGCTATGCTAACTGGTCTTTTCGTGATTATTTTACGCATTTCGATATTACCCTAAAAGACCTAATTATTGGCAATATTTTTGGTTTCCTCGGCTTTCTTGCCGGACTTTGTACTAGTTTTTTTAGACTACTTCGCAAAAAAACTCGCCCAGATGTTATTTTTCTAAAGGGGGGATATGTCTGCCTACCCATTGGTCTAGTTGCACGCATATTTAAAATCCCCTACATCATACATGAGTCCGACTCAGTGGCAGGCCTTGCCAATCGTATTCTCATGAAAAAAGCCGCAAAAGTAGCATTTGGCGTACCACTTTCCGATGAAGTATTAGAACGTCATCCAAACTATGTTTGGACTGGTATACCGGTGGGCGCTGAGTTTAAATCAGTCAGTCCAACCAAACAATTATCTCTCAAAAAAGCCTTTTCATTTAATCCAGATAAACCGCTTGTAGTTATCACTGGTGGCTCTCAAGGTTCTGAGAACCTTAATACGGCAGTCAGGGCTATTTTACCAAGTCTTCTTAAGATTACGTCCGTAGGATTGGTTGCTGGCCGCAAGCATTACGAAGATATGACCGATCTTAAAAAGTACGAGAACTGGGACCATGCAAGCCTTGAGTCTAATTTTAGGATGTGGGAGTTTAATACAACCATGAATGAACTAATGGGCGCAGCAGATGTTGTCGTATCCAGAGCTGGAGCTACAACAATCGCAGAGCTTGCCGCACTCAAAAAAGCCGTTATTTTGGTGCCGTTTGAGCGTTTGCCGGGTGGTCACCAGACCAAAAACGCTGAGAGGCTAAAAGAAATCAACGCCGCCGTTTATCTAGGCGATATGGAAATGATGAAGGATCCTAGTAAGCTATTACAAGAAATACAGCACCTAATCAAATCACCTAGACTACGTGCCGATATGGCAGATAGGCTACACGAAGAGGCACGCTCAGATGCCGCCAAACGTCTTGCTATGATTATTATTGAGGAAACAGCTTAATATGAAGGAGTCTAAATCGCCACAAGGCACTCCGCCTAAACTAGTTAATCGTCGTGACAATCGCAAATCAACTTTTAAATCTGGTCTAACTATTGGAGAAAAAAGAGAAAAGCTTGAAACTGCCAACGAAAGGGAAGCAGCACGCAAAAAAGACAAAAAGAAAAAAACCACACGCGTCCTACTTACGACATTTGGCTTTATGGGTCTAGTATTGTTGCTTATATGCCTAGCATCATCTTTTTTTAGTCAAGGCAACAACGAAATATCGCCAGAAGAAACAACTACCTCAGCCGAAGTCTCTAAGCCAACGGCGGAGATAATCGACGAAAATCATACCGCCGACAACAGCAAAATCACCTCTCGTATGTATGATTACATTGGCAAAGTCGAGGCAGACTTGCGTGACCTAGGGTATCACGTAATAAAAGTAGTGATTCCAAGTGGCTCCATACGTGTAATCAACGTGTACCTAGAAGGGTATTCTGGTTATATAAAAATGACCATCGATCGTGGCTCGGCCGTATCGGCAGAGGATACGGACCGAATGCTCAAGTATCTTGCCTCTATCGGAATTTCTGACTACCAGTATATTGACGTTAGAATAGATGGTAGAGCGTTCTGGCAGTAATACTAAAAAGTGTTCGGCTTTTGTTCGGTATATAATACCCTACTCAGTGTTCGGTTTTTGTTCAGAAAAATCACTGTTAATTTTCTGAACTTTTGTTGCCTTTGTCAAAAACCAGGGAAAAACATAAAAACAGGGAAAATCAGGGAAAAATTCGAAATTTTAAATTTAGACGTCAAAATTTAGCTCAAAAAACCAATTTACAGGGGTAACTAAAATTCGAAGCTCTCACGAAGAATTTTTACTTAGAAATGTTGTGGATTTTACCAAATTTAGGGCCTTCTTTATCAAATTCTAAAGCCTCACAAGAGGCCATTTGAAGTGTTTTTTTTACTGTAATCACGGTCGTTATTCGTAGTAATTGATTAACAAAACTAACTATCTATTAAGTTGGTACATCCTGCACATTGATCGCGGCACGGTAATCAATCGATAGACAATGAATCGGTTAGCTGAATGGCTAGTAAAATCTTTAAATGGAATACGAATTATTAGAACGAATCACCGCTTAGTACTTGCAAATAATCGTTAATCCCTAGCCATCTAATAGCAATAGTCTATTTAAGACGATTACTTTATCGTCTTTTTACCATAAGCGGAATGTCTTAAAATCTATATTGTGCGACGTTAAGCATAAGCAAAAACGAAAATTAGCAAAAGCAATTCTAAGCCAAATAATATTAGCTTTTTTAATGGATTTTGTTTGATCTTTTAGTGCTTTATTGATAAGAATCCGTCGATGGAGTTATCTTTTTCTGCAAACTTATCAGTTTTACTGATTGGATCAGATAAAGAGATGCTGTGGTGTGAAGGCTGTATCTGTACAGTGGTTTTTTCTTGATATTCTACCTCTGGGCGAACAGGGGAAGAATCAACAGTGTTTTTTATCTGGTTAGTGGCTTTTATAACCTCATGCTGGCCTTTTTTACGGCGTTTTTCTGGCTTTCTTTTCCCTTTCTTACCAGAGGGGTGATTTTTAGCTTCGACTTTCCCTTTTTCGTTTTTCCCTATATTTTCATCTTTCCTTGTTTCGACTAGATTTGCTAAATCTTTTAGGCCAAGGCTCGTTTTACCTTCGGCGGTATTGGGACTAATATTGGAACGGCGCATTTCAGCCTGTGGGCTAGCGACTTTTAAGTTCGGTTTATGTTCGGTATTATTGGCGGGTTTAGATCGATTTATCGGACGGATTACAAACTCTTTCGATGTATCGATGATTAGCTTCGGTTCGTCTTTTCGTCCAGAATCAGCTAAATCTTGCTTGAATTTTTCCGACTGTTCGATTGTATCCCGTATCTCTTTTTCTACTTCTAGTCTTGGTCTGGCATAGTACTCGCGTGAATGAGCGATAATAGCATCAAAATTGTCCTTTGGTGTATCTGGAATCGAAAGTGTGGTGGCAGAGAAGGCGGGTACCTTTTCTCCGTTAATAATCATTGAAATAACAAAATGGCGGTTATTGAGTTGAATAATGTCAGACTCTTCAAATATTGGTTCAAATTGCTTCACAAGCATCGGAGCATCGTCTGCACTTACTCTAAACGAAATAGTTGTGCCAACGTTGCCGAATACTGCATCACGCACCGAATCGGTCATCTGGGCCACATATTGGTTTGCTACGGTTAGATTTAGCCCATATTTACGTGCTTCGGACAAAATAACTGAGAATGAATCTGTTGCAAAGTTTTGAAACTCATCGACATAAAGGTAGAACGGACGCCTATTAGCTACGTCTGGTATATCAGATCGTGACATAGCGGCAAGCTGCACCTTCGTAACTAAGAAAGAGCCAAGAATAGAGGCATTATCCTCACCGATTAGTCCCTTTGATAAATTAACAACCAATATCTTACCTTCGTCCATTATTTTGCGAATATCAAATGAAGATTTTGGTTGCCCAATAATATTGCGGATAATAGGATTAGCCGTGAAAGCACCAACTTTATTAAGGACTGGAGCAATTGATTCATTGACCTGTTTTTCGTTCCATTGGCCAAATTCATGCTTCCAGAACTGTAAAACCGTTACATCTTTGCAATATTCCAATGTTTCTTTACGAAACTCTTTATCCGTTAATAACCTTGAAATATCAAGCAGGGTAGTATTTGGACGATCAAGCAGCGCCAGAAGCGTGTATCTCAAGATATGCTCAAGTCTAGGGCCCCAAGAATCACCAAACATTCGCTTGAGAACGCCAATTACCTCAGAGCAAATATTGGGTTTTCTTGCGGGATCAGAAATCTCTAATGGGTTAAATGCAATAGGGAAAGCAGTGTCTGCTGGGTTGAAATACACTACATCCTTAATTCTTGATTCTGGAATAAAACGCAAATTATCAATCGCGAAATCCCCATGTGGATCAATAATACAATATCCCTGGTTGTAAAACACATCAGACAAGGCCAACAGCTCGAGCATCCCACTCTTTCCTGCCCCAGTTTGACCTATTATATAAACATGACGAGACCTATCACGTCGCAGTAAACCAAACTGATGGTTGATACCGCGAAAATTCGTCAGTCCAAACGCTGAAACATTTTCATCATTCTTTGCGTCCCCCGTAAGTACTGGCAGCTTGGCTGGTGGCTCCGCTGTCTTTGATGTGGCCCAGACGATATTTGGCGTTTCTACTGAAGTGTGCGGTAAATGATAAACTGAAGCCAACTCTGATATGTTTAGAATAAAACCATGATCAGAAAACTGCCTCATCTTATAAGCGGCCAAATCTTCTTTATTAAAGCTTCCACCTAACTGTCTAAAACCGTTCAAATTGGTAGAATTATACTGCTTAAATGTACCAACAAGCGCCTGCATATTTAGTTTGGCATCAGTTTGGTTTTGGCCAAGATAAGCTAAACGGATTTTTACTTCATATCCGAGTTTGGTAGCTTTTTCTTCTGCTTTTGCTATACGTGTCTTTGTACGCTCAGATAGCTCAACTGTGACGTCGGATTTAGTGCCACCTGCCGGAGGTCTAAACAAAGCACCCAGTACTTCTACTAGCCAAGTCCAATCGATGCCAGTTCCAGCAAAAAGAGACCTTCTGCCAGTCTTTACTCTTTGAATCCATTTGTCGGTTGTAGCCTTGTGCCAGTTATCCGGTATTGGACGTGCAAGTATTTGAATCCAAAGCTCTTCAGATTGGTCCGGACTTAGTTTTGCCAAAGTACCGGTAATACCTGCTAGTGGATCTACCTCAAAACTATCAAAGGTTTTAATCGGTAAAGCATCATTATCAACTAATCCGAGTTCTGTAGAATATGCGACTGGGTATTTACTACGTTCATCCACATAATCTTCATTCATCTTGTAGATTTGGACTGTTGGATATTGTGAGTAAATTTGCCCTTCGACAAAGCTTTGTAACACCTTAGGCGTCCAAACATAAAACCGTATTTGCCCAGCTGTTGATACAATCTCGAATGATAAATGTTCTTGTACGCCACCAGAGTTTTTTAACTCCTGTTTGTCGCGCAAAATACCATGAAGTGAGGCAAATAACTGCTCTGCCGCTAGTTCTTTTTTGTCATTAGCACGCGGTATTTCGAGCATCAGTAATACCGAATCAACATTTAACACTTTGAGCGTATTCAGTTTCTTATAATTACGGTAAGTCAAAAATGCCAAGACTCCTACGACGGGGATCCAGAATATTGGCATTAAAACAAAGTGGATTATGTTTTCCATAAGAATATTGTATCACAAAACTACATTTTTAATTAGGTTGGTCTGCAACTGTGTATAAGTTCTTCTCGACTTTTTTAAACAACTTCTTGTTTTGCAGATTTAGTAAAATAGTGGTCTCCTTTACTTTACGGGTTTTTAGAACTTGTTTAACGATCTCTTCTCTCGTCATTGGTTCTCCCGATTTTTCTAGGATAGATTTAATAATGTCGGCAATGGTTCCCTTTTTGTATCCCCATGACGAAAGCGCATAAATGCCCCTTCCTATTAGAATAAATCTTGGATCCTTTATTAGCTCATTATGTATAGCTTGCATCGTGACGTTTTTGCGCTTAAAGTTTGACTCCTTAATCTCTTTTGCGATTGCCGAAAAATGCATCGGTTCTTTATGTGACTCCAATATTACAAAAATCTTATCACGAATATTTTTTGGATTCACTGATGGCCATTTTGCCAGTCCCCAGATATCATTTAACGTTGCTAGCTGCTTTGAAATTGATGCTGTTGCTTTAATGTAGCTTGGATGCTCGTAATCCAAAGCTTCGTCTAATTCATCCAAAGTCATCGGCTTTTTGTTGTTTTTGATAATCTCAACAATTTTATCAATTCTCTCTTTTACGGTCCTAGTATCACCGTATTCAGCAATACCAATCGCTGTGTGATATTTGTCACTTTCCTCTATAACAGTCAAATTCTTTGAAAATGTAGCGATGAAGTAAATGCCAGATTTTTCAGAAGTAGAAGCTTTTTTCTCGTAGACCTTATCGGCCAAATCGGAAATCTTTGCCACACGACCCATTTCAGTTAAATTGCGAACTAATATTTTTTCTGCGGCCAACAGCTCAGGTATTTTATTGTCTTCGGCTGTGATTTGTAAACGAATTAAAATTGCCTTTTCGAGCTGACGGACTCGTTCCCTAGTAATTGACAACATCTCGCCAATTTGCTCAAGTGTTTCCCTGCTACCTTTCAACCCAAATCTTCGTGAAATAATTTCTTTCTCGCGGTCTTGCTCAACGATATTTAAACTTCCTTTTATTGCATTTTTGAGAATTTCCGCATTTTGGTTCATTCTTTTATTCCCCTACTTCACTCCTGTTATTATTGCTATTTTTATTATAATACCATATCTTTGTCGGAATGTCAACTATCAATTTCAATCTTTCCTACCATTATTGTAACATACTTTTTACAATTTTAAAAAAAGTTTATATAAGCATAAACAAAATCATGTTAATATGTCTAAATATTACTTGGCTTTAGTGGCTTTTTTCTGCTTTTTTGTGGTGGTTTTTGTCTTTTTGGTAGATGATTTCTTGCGTCCACCGCGAACACCGCGCCTGGTTGACTTTGGCTTATTAGCCAACATTTCTTCTGCTTGTTCAAGTGTGATGGATTTTGGATCCATTTCTTTTGGTATCTTTATATTATTTCGACGTCCTGGTCCTTTAATATATGGACCATATGCTCCGATAATTATTTGGATCTCTCCCCAATCCGAAATCATCGAATCAATCTTTTTTTGATACAAACTAAGTGCATCTTCTAATGTTATGTAATATGGGTCAAAATCCTTCATTGGAATATTATACTTACCAGCTTTAAGGTATGGACCAAACGGTCCACTTGCGGCAATTAGTTCTGTTCCATCAGGTGCTTTGCCGAGTGAACGTGGCAGGGCTGGAAGTTCCAGTTGTTTTAGTGCTTGCTCCAACGTAACCGTATTTACGGATTTTCGTTTTGGCAAAGGTGCAAAGCGTGGCCTATTCTCATCGGTTTTTTTGGATTTAGAACCACTATTGTCGCCAAGTTGGATAAAGCCACCAGTCTTCCCTACCTTAGCATAAATCGGCTGGCCGGTCTCAGGATGGTGTCCAAGTAGTCTTGCGTTATTATATCTCTCAACGCCATTTGCCCGCAATACTGTATCGTGGAATGGTCCATAGAAGTCTCGAAGCATTTTAACACGTTCTAGCTTTGCTTCTGCTACTAAATCCAAATCTTTTTCAATGTTTGCCGTAAATTTATAGTCAACTATATTTTTGAAGTTATCAGTCAGAAAGCCAGACACTAACTCACCAATAGGTGTAGGTATGAGTTTCCCTTTATTTGCTCCGTATTTTTCTTTTACGACCGCTCTTTTTACTGGTTTAGTTGTATTATTGGATAACGCTTCGCTATCGATTGCGGCGATGCGAATGGTGGTTTTTGCGACTTTTGCATTTGCCATCTGTGTTGCCACAGTTCGTGACCAAATCAATTGGTAAAGCTTTTTTTCGTACTCATTTTTTCCAGCCGTAGTGCGAAATACGTCTGTTGGGCGAATTGCCTCATGAGCTTCCTGTGCTGAAGCATCTTTAGTCTTAAAATGTCTAGTTTTTAAATAATTTTTACCAAATTCCGTCTCGATGTATTTTGCAATTGAACCTATGGCTTGAGACGATAGATTGAGGGAGTCTGTCCTGTGGTAAGTAATTAGGCCTGCCTGATATAGTCCTTGTGCCGCACTCATCGTGGTGCGTGATGAAAACCCCAACTTGCTGTTAGCTTCAATCTGTAAAGCAGCCGTCGTAAAAGGCGTAGGATTAGCTTTTGTACCCTCTGTTTCCTCTACATCTTGGACTATAAATTGGGATTTTGATAGTCTTTCAAGTAGCTCTCTTGCTTGAGCTTCATCCTCTAGTGGTTTTCCGTCATAATTTGCGATAAACGAATCGGTAGCTGATGGCTCGCTGGCTATTGTGGACAGCTCTATTACGTCGCGTTCTTGCCCCTCTGACTCACCCTTCTCGACGTATTTTCGTGCCTGAATGGCAGTCATGATTGAAGCGTAAGTAGAAGGTCTTCCTATCCCTAGCTCCTCAAGCTTCTTGACTAATGAACCCTCAGTATATCTTGCTGGTGGTTTTGCAAAGGTCTGTTTTGCGGTGGCTTCCGTTAATAGAAGCAGGTCATCCTTTGCTACTTTGGGCAATTCTAAATCTTTGGTTTTTCCATAAACGCGCAAAAAGCCGTCAAAAATTACAACTTCACCCTTAGCGATAAAAGTGATATCGCTAAGTGGCGTGATTTTTTTGGAAGAAACTGCGCTAGAAGTTGTCAAAAAATTTCCAGTTAATTTGAAGCTATATTTCGAGTCGAATTTTTCAATATCTTTCTCTCGTTCTACTATCAGTCTTAACGCTGGAGACTGTACTCGTCCAGCCGAAATCGCACCAGGTACCTTGCGTCTCACAATATCAGATAAATCGAACCCTACGAGCATATCTAGGGTTTGTCTTGCTTGCTGGCTAGACACCATATCCATGTCTACTTTGCGTGGGTTTTTGATGGCATTTTCCAGAGCTGGTTTTGTGATTTCATGAAATGTAATTCGTGCCGTATCCTTAGGTAGTTTCAATACTTCACTAAGATGCCAAGAAATCGATTCACCTTCGCGGTCTTCATCGGTTGCGAGCCATATCTTGTCAGCGTTTTTAGCTTCTTTCTTTAGTTCTGCAATAATCGATTTATGTCCAGGATCTATTTCGTAGGTGACATCAAAAGTATTCCTATCCACTTTTGTGTCTTTACGAATGTGTCCAACCGAAGCTAATACCTTAAAATCGGAGCCTAGGTACTTTTCAATAGTATGGGCTTTTGCTGGACTTTCTACTATTACGAGGTTTTTTGCCATAATATATATAATATCACAGTCGTCAAATCTTTGATCTAAGCAACTTGATTAACTTTTTCGGTGGTTGTTTTATCTTCTGGAATTCTCACGATGTTTTCGTCGTCGGATTCATTTGGGTAATCCATCTCGTACAATTCAGCTTCTAGTCTGTAAATATCACTTTCAACCGTCTCTTTTCTCTTTATTGCATTTTCTAATCGATATTCTGCATCATGGATTTTGTCCCTATTTAAAAATTTCGATATAACATTCATTGAATTATAGTGAGTACATTCTTCCATGCAACGCTTAACGGCATCCTCAGCTTTTTTAAGAAGCCTTTGATTTTTTCTAATTTCGTAGTTAATCATTTTACTCTGGATCTCAGGGGATTCGGAAAATACTCTTACTTTAGTCTTGTCTTCATCGGTAAACTGCCCACTAATCAGAATCTCATCTTTCATTCGTTTTAATTTCCAAATTTCATCATCACTCTTTGTTTCTCTCATCTTGGTCTCGTAATACCGTATTGCTTCATCCTTCTTAACTGCGACTCCTTGTTCTGCACTAGTCAAAAAAGTAAAATAATCGGGATCTTTCTTTAGCTCATCAGCCCGATCGGTTGATTGGGTGAAGGTTTCTTCTGTAAATACTGGAACTTCTTCTGGTGCCTGGACTGCTTCTGTTGACTCAGTATTTTTCTTCGGTGTAATATCTTTTTCTTCATCTCTGCGAATGATTGCTTCAGCTTCCTCGTAGCTTATTTCGTCACTAAATGATTTGGTTGGTTTTCTACTGTCGTCTATTTGCTCAGTGGTCTGTTTGGGCTCAGTTAATCTTTCATTGTCATCTATCTGTCCAGTGGTCTGTTTGGGCTCAGTTAATCTTTCATTGTCATCTATCTGAGTATTATCCTGCTCTATTTCATTTATGGAACCATCGTTTACTTCGATTACTGTCATTGGATCATTTTGTACTTCAATTGGTGTCGGGGTGACATTATTCGCCTCAATATTTGAAGATGGTGTAATGATTGAATCAGTTCTAGGCGCTTCCTTAGCACCAGGTATTACGATACCGCTTTTTGTTTCTGTCCAATTACTTGTATCAACGTTAAACTTGGGCAAATTCCCCAGGCTAGCCCAACCATTATCATTATTCGAATTAGTTTCTATTCTTTCACTATTCATACCCTGATTTTAGCATGAGTTAAATGAAGTAGCAAGGTTAAAACAACAAAAAACCCATGAGGTAAGGGTGGGCATCACCTCATGGGTTTTTGGCCCTCTAACGCTTCTCTTTCTATACCGGGAGAACCCCGGAAGCGTAACCCACCTCACACAAATTGGGGCCCGCCGGTTAGAGGGATTGCTAAGCCTTCGAAAGTGTCCTTTCAAAGTGGAGGTAATACTTATAAAACTTTAAACCATGAAGAAATTTAAAGCCCGAAAGGGTTTCAAAAGCTCGCAATTTCTGCTACACTAGGAGTAGTATAGCTGAAATTATAACTTATTTAGGTGCGGTGTGGCGCTTTTTCAAGCACCAACTGCGTTAATTATATCACAGGAGGAAAAATATGTCAACACCTTTTGCACACTTTTTTGCAAAAATCAATCAAATTTCACCCCTAGAGAACAATTTTACAGAGGTGTTAAGCTCTATTGTGCTTATGCCAAAAACATTGTATTTTCGTGGTAAAATTCCAGAAAATGTGTCAAAAAATGGTAAACAGATGCGCCCAAAAGCAGTTGCTATTGTGGGCTCTCGTCATAACACTAAATATGGTGAAGAGATTGCCTATCGTTTAGCATTTGAACTGGCAAAGAAGGGTGTAATAATTATATCTGGTTTAGCTTACGGGATTGACACGATTAGTCATCAAGGATGTCTTGATGCTGGTGGGACTACGATAGCAGTACTTGGAACCCCCATTGACGATATTTGTCCAAAAGCTCATATTCGGACCGCCAAAAGAATAGTTGAGCAAAACGGTGCAATCATTTCAGAGTACGCACCGGGTTCAACAGTTTTTGCGAAAACAAGTTTTTTAGAGCGTAATCGTATTATCTCTGGACTCTCAGACGCTGTAGTGGTGGTTGAAGCGGCTGAAAGATCCGGTTCGTTAAACACCGCAACGCATGCTTTGGCTCAAGGCAAAGAGGTATTTGCAGTACCGGGTAATATTACAAGCCCCTACTCACAAGGCTGTAATAAACTAATTAAACAGGGTGCAATTCCGCTCACTGAAACAGACGACATATTGCGTGAATTATTCCCAGAGGACTATCTAAGACGCAACAAAAGACTTTACCAACAGAAACTATTCGGTGATACTGATGTGGAGACGAAAATAATCCAATCCATCGCCGGTGGTAAAAGGATGGGTGAAGATATCGCTAAAGAGACACACCTTCCCCCAGAATTATTTAACGAAACAATTACAATCCTAGAAATCAAAGGACGGGTTCGTTCACTTGGATTTAATAATTGGGCTTTAGTCTAAGAACTCATCAATTCTATTTGCAGCAGCGTTTAGTATTAGTGGAAGTTGTTGTTTTTCTTCTGGAGTAAACTTCGAAAGCACAAAATCCACATCACCCATTTTTTTCCTTAGAGCGTCATTCCCTGTACCAATTCTTAATCTCGGATATTCGTTTGTTTTCAAAGCTTTATCTATGGACTTTAGTCCATTGTTTCCACCAGCTAAACCCTCATGGCGCAGCCTTATTTTTCCAAATTCCAGGTCAAAATTATCGCATATTACTAGAATGTCCGAGATTGGTACTTTATAGTATCTCGCAAAGTTTGCTACCGCAATTCCAGAATCATTATAATAATCCTGAGGCTTTATAAAAATCGCATTTTCCTCTTTACTCCACAAAGCACCCAATTTAGGCGTGTCATTCCAAGACATTGTTTTGGTTTTAAAATAATAATCTAGCACCAAAAAACCAGTATTGTGTCGCGTAAAATTATATTTATTCTCTGGGTTTCCTAGTCCAACAATTAATTTCATAGCTCTATTATATCAAATATGCAGCTTTTAGAATAAAATGCCCCCTATAATAGGGGGCAGAGTTGTAAGGTGTAAGTGTTACTTCAATGCTTTTCATTTTCTTTCTGTCTCATGGTCAACATTTTGACTAATGGATGCCGAATCACTTCTTCCTCAATAAAATGCACTTGCGCTACCATTGGGCTGTCCATCAACTGTCTTGAAGCGTAAGTTAGTCCACTACTCGACTGGTCGATATAGGGAACATGGATTTGTCCAATATCACCAGTGATAATAATCTTACCATCGGCACCAAGGCGTTTGATCAATGTGTCAGCCTGGCTAACGTTCTGATCCTGAAACTCATCATAAATGGCTAACTCATAAGAAAAGTCCCGTCCACGTGCGTGCTCAATCGGAATATTGGAGAAGAAATTATCCCACATCATGTCTACCCGATCTTTTAATCTCGCTTTAATGGACTTTTTGCAGGCAGTTTCATTTTCGACGTGATGATTGCCGTTCTTTGGCTTGTCGTCCGTGCCAAATTTCTGGAAATTTTCTAATTCCTTCCTAAATTTAGGATCCTCGTTTAAGAGATAGTTCCGCAACGCGTTTTTGATCGGCTGTACTTCGGGGTCCATTTTTTCATCCAGGTCACCAGGAAGAGCACCAAGTTTGCTTTTCGAATCACAAGGAATCACTGTTACGCCAATAAAATCACCTTTTTTGCAGGCGTTGTAGCCATACACCGTAGCCATATAAGTCTTACCAGAACCAGCTACGCCGGTGCAAATGACAGCTGCGATATCTGGGTTCATTAAGGCTTCTGCATAGATCGCTTGTCCGGCATTGTGCAGACGTATAGGGAAATTTTTGACGTATCTTAGTTTTACAATAGCTTCCTCAAACGCATCATACCGTCCGATGTAAGAAAAAAACGGATCGTTCCTTGCATCAAAATCCGAAGGATAATCGTTTTCGTCTTCAAGGTGCATAACGATGAATTCGTTAGCAATCAATCTAGGCTGTGACGGCATCATTTTCTCCCAAAGTATTCGGTCGACTCTCTGGACATAATAAAACTCATCAAAGAGTTCTCTGGGTACCACGACATCTCTTCTACCGGTATACGGCTCCGAATACTTGTACCCATAGCGTCTTGTCCTGATGCCTCTTAGCCTTGCACGAATTGCCAAACCATTATCATTCGTAAGCAGTGTCACATTGTTGTTGCTTATTAACTGAATCTTATGCCTTGCGATAGTACCATCAATTGGATAATTGGCATTATTGTACATTGCCGCAAGCGTTGTCAGAATAATCTGGCCATCCATATCATCATCCAAAGGATCAAAAGGCAGACATTTGTGAAAATCTTTATGAAGTGGCAAAGTCGAAAACATCTGATTTCTCTCCGGCATATAAATCGGAGCATCCATCAGATAAGTGTCATTAATATTGGGATTAGTTCCATTTCCTAAATCACGCAATCTTCTGAGGACCGTTCTCGCAGCTGCACCGCGATCAGTCTTTTCGTTTTTGAAGCTAGAAAGTTCCTGTATTACAGCCTCAGGTATTACGATATGAGCTCCGGAAAGGTCAATCGTAGGCTCACCTGTGTTGTACTCAGTACCTCCTGGAATGATGTCGACGTAATCTACCAATATATTGGTGTCGACAACAAAAATTTGACGCAAATTTCGCATAGAATACACCCTCCTTCTAAAAGTGCAAAGGTATTATACAAAAATGAGAGCAACCTTCGAGCTCCCACCTATCTATATTATATCACAAAATAACCAAAGGCGCTAAGATAAAACTAATCTTCGCTGTGGAACGAAAACTTAATTGGTGTCCCAACAAATGGATACTTCTCTCTAATCTTACGTTCCAGGAATCGTTTCCAAGACCAATGTAGTAATCCTAAATCGTGTCCATGCACTACAAACCACGGCGGACAAGTGTCAGTTTGGACGATATATTTTGGCTTTGGACGAGTATTCTTAAGTCCTGCTGGCGGATGACTAACAATGGCTTCATTTAGAACTTTATTTAAATCAGAAGTTTTTATAGTGGTATTTTGTGCTTCATTGATTTGGAGAGCTAACTCAAATAGGTTGGTGATATTTTTCCCCGTAACGGCACTCGTAATTAATACCGGCGCATATGGCAAAAAATCATAATCCTTCTCCAACCCATCTAAGAGAAAGTCTGCACTAGTACGGTTCTTGATATTCTCTTCGCCATAATAATTTGTTGGCTCAGCATTTTCAAGCAAGTCTGATTTAGTAACGATAAACATTATTCCTTTGCCAGCCTCAACGATCTGCCCCGCTAGTGCTTGCTCGAGCTTGTTGTGAGGCTCTGTTGCATCTATCAGGAGACAGCAGATATCCGCTTCTTCAATTGCGGCAAGCGATCTAATAGCCGAGAATTTCTCAATACCAACTTCGCGTTTGCCCGGTTTCCTAAGACCGGCCGTGTCTAGTATTTCAAGATCTCTACCTTTATACTTTATCTGGACACGATTGATATCCCTCGTTGTTCCCTGTCTCGAACTGACGATTGCCTGTTGTTTTTTTCCTAAAGCGTTAAAAAGTGAAGATTTGCCTACATTTGGTCGTCCAATTAATGCAATCTTCAACACATCGTTATCCTTTTCTGCTTTTCCTTTTGGTAGGGTGTTTTTTAAACTCCTAATTCCCTCACCAGTGGTTGCTGAAACATAATAAGTGTTTTCTGGTGCAATTCCAAGGGCTCGAAATTCTGTTATGGGCAAAGATTCTTTGAGGTCACATTTATTCAATACAAGATACACGGGCTTTTTAGAACGTAATGCATTCTTGCAGATTTGGGCATCCTTGTGATCAAAATATTTAGAAGAATCTAACGTTACGAGTATTGCATCAGCAACCTCAATTGCGTCAGCAATCTGATTCTGGATGGAGGCTTCGAACTCATCATTGGGATCTTTCAGTCCAGCCGTGTCAATTAGTACAAACGAATCATCAATGGTGGCAACTACATTATCACGGGTTGTTCCTTCTTCTCGTGCCACAATTGCAACATTCCTGCGCACCATGCGATTTAAAATACTAGATTTACCAGCATTTGTCTGACCAATTAACGCAACAATAGGGAGTTTACTCATAAAACATATTATACCATAAAAAGAGTCATCTATAAAGGATAGTACATTGTATGGCGATCTTAGCGGGATTTTGATTTGTGCTGGCACACAAATCAATTCGTGGGGCGTCTCCTCGAAATGTCCAAAGCCTGCTTTGGACATTTACTCGGCTCTTACCACGAGCGAACCCTGCGGGTTCTCATCCCATCTCCGACCTGTCCATTAGAGATTAAAAGACGCTAAATTGGTGTTTTCTTCGTGCGAAGTGCGTCTATCGACGAGCGAGCACGAAAAAACGCCGAGATGGCGTCTTTTAACTCTAATGGTGATCTCGGCGGGATTCGAACCCGCGATTGCCTGGATGAGAACCAGGAGTCCTGGACCGCTAGACGACGAGACCACAGAAAACAACAATGTTTTACTATCTATATTCTACCATAAGAGCCACTAATATTCAATACTGCCGTAATCCGGTATTGCTGAGACAAAAGCTTGTCCAGGCGCAAGTGCTACCTCATTTCCCTGGTTATCTGTGAATTTTATTTGATCGTTCTTTGTTGCCTTTTGCCATCTTCCTTCTATGGCGATACCATTTTGAAAAATATATGCATCCCCAGATCCTATAGTAGAGATATCTTCATGATAATCATCAGAGGCACGCCTTTCGTTTACTACTATAGCAACAACGGTGGAGGGTTTCATTTGCACTAATTCACAGTAATCCTCTGGGTTCTTTTCGCCGAGGTTTTCATCAGGGCATTTATAAACATTATGATCACTACCATTTGCATAGCTGCGCCTATACGTATTTGACTCAATATCATATGTGTAGTTTACATTGTAAGCCGGTATGTTCCCAAAGTTAAGACTAATCGAAGTTGTTTTTGCTTCCATAGCACTGGTGTTGTCTGTAGTTGGTTTTGTGATATTTAGTTTATTTGTTGCTAGTTTTTCTATTCTCTGTTTTTGCGATTCCTCTGGCGTCATATGTTTAAAGCCTTTTACATCAGAACTAGTATACCCACGATTGGAACTAAACTGATTTAGGTAATCAGAAGTTGTAAACAGATTATTCCAAAGTCTATTACCGTGCGTTCCACGATACATGTAAGTATAGTCTTCTGTCAAATCTCTATAGCCGCCTGCGGTAAGTGCAGCAAGTGCATCGCTAGATCCACCGGCGTGCACGATTGTGCAATCAAATGGGGTGTCCCACTCTAAATAGTATATTCTAAGTGACCTAATTGGCCCAATAATGGCACTTTTAGGGTTTTGAAAGATGGCCGCAAATCTTGTAATTCCAGCTTCGGCCACAGCTTCAAAAACCACTCCTGCCTCCGTTAAACCAACCTGTGGTCTGGCGCCATCAAGTCCGTTTGGAATTTGGATACAATAAGTCGGCATGTTAAGCTGATCCTCCGATATGCTAATTCCACTCAGGAGGCTATAGGTGTCATTATTGTTATTCTTTTCTGTATGGATGGAATCATAGTTGATTTGTTTTATTTCCTGCCCACTATTTAATAAACCAATAGCTAGACAAATTACACCACCACAAAGGGCTATACATCCAGAGATTAAAAAGAATAAACATTGTTTTCTAGGAGTAGCGTCATTTTTGATTTTCTTTTTTTTATTGACTTGATTAATCATTTCTTTGTTTAATTCTGTTGAAAAATCATCGCTCATTATCTGTTACTCCATTATTTTTTAAAAAAAACATTACTTTTTTTATAATTTTAGCACAAAATAAAAAACTTATGTTATAATGAGGTTATGTTTACAAAAAAGGTCATCACAAACACATCACTTTTAATAGCAATATCGTCAGTTTTACCACTGACAACTGTAAATGCGACAACTGAACAAGATGCCAATTTTACGGCCAATGTAACAGAATCGCTTTCTGTTTCTATCACTACGCCAGAAATATGGGCGAGCGGTAATATCAACGAATTTTTGCGAAATGAAGTCAATGTTAGTGTTACGTCAAACAATTCAAATGGCTTCACTGCATCCATGTTTTCTGATTCCACCACAAACCTGACCAATAATTCATTAAATACCGAAATTATTCCTACTTTATCTACAAGCTTTACGAGGTCTAGTTTCCCTGCTAATTACTGGGGTTATTCGCTAGGAGAATACACGTTGGGTGGTGTCGCTCAGGGTACGTATACTCTTAATGGTAATACATACGGAGAAACTCTTGCTGGTAATGATAATAGTAACTATTTTCCTCTTGTAAATACAAGTGCTACTCCAATCACATTAATTTCAGCTGCTTCCGGTACAACCAGCGGCTCACAGACTGTCTATTTTGGTGCTAAGGCTGATGCTACTAAAGCAGCCGGTACATATTCTGGTACGGTCATTATTAGTGTAGTAACTGATACTATTTCCAATGATAACCCAATTACTCCAGACAACCCAGTTACACCAAATACTGACACCAATATTGCCGACAATCAACCTACATACACTGGTACCGGTACTACGATTGGTCGTACCACCAATGGAGCCACTGTCTATACCCGTAGTAATACTAGTGGAAGTGGAGATTCAGCCACCGAAACAGTTACTACTCAAATAAATGAAGGAGATATTACTTCGTCTTATCCTCTAGGTGTAGTTAATGAATATAGCTATAATGTCTCGAGTGTTTCACCACTCGTCACCGGTCTTTCTGCTGCCGCCTCTCTTGCTGCCTTCTCGAGTATAATCTTTGTTATTACTGCTAGACGCAAACAAGACGAAGAAGATGAGATTGAAGACTAATTTCTCTCTTCTAGCCTAAATAGTAGTATAATTATATCTATGGAAACAGTTACAAGATTTGCACCAAGCCCTACTGGCTATATTCACATTGGTAATGTAAGATCAGCTATCTATCCATTTTTATTAGCTAAGAAAAACGATGGTAAGTTCATCCTGCGTATTGAAGACACCGATCGGGCTCGGTACGTAGATGGTGCAACTGAACTAATTGAGGATACGCTAGAATGGTTAGGTTTAAAATGGGATGAAGGGCCCATCATTGGTGGCAACCATGGACCATACTTTCAGAGCGAGAGAAAGGATATTTATCTTAAATGGGCCCAAAAACTAATTGATTCTGGCCGCGCCTATGCTGACCCTACATCACCAGAACAAATCGATAAGTACCGTAAACAATGCAGTGAAGATAAAACCCCATTTCTCTATCGGCATTATCGCCCATCGGATACGCCTGTCTGGAAGCCAGGTCTTCCGCTTAGATTTAAGTCGGAACCCACAATTTATAAATGGCACGATGAGGTAATGGGTGACATGGAGGCTGGTCCTGAAGTCCAAGATGATATTATCTTAATCAAAAAAGACGGTTTTCCTACATATAATTTTGCTCATATCGTAGATGATGCCGAAATGGGGGTGACACATGTTATGCGTGGTGTAGAATACTTATCCAGTACGCCAAATTATCTTGCTATCTACGAAGCATTAGGCCTCACGAGGCCTAAGCTAGTTTCTCTTCCACACATCTTAGCTCCAACTGGCAACAAAAAACTGGGCAAAAGAGATGGTGCAAAATCAGTCACTGAATACAGAGACGATGGGGTATTAGCAGAGGCAATGCTAAATTATCTTGCGTGTTTAGGGTGGAATGATGGCACCGAAAAAGAAATATACACCTTAGAAGAGCTTATAAAAAGCTTTTCGTTAGACCGCATTCAAAACTCTGGTGCACGTTATGATGAGACTAAACTTCTTTGGCTAAATGGCCAATGGATTCGTAAAATTGTTGACGAGCGTGGCGTAGAGGCTCTTTACCTGAGAACAAGAACCTTTTGGCCAGAATCTGCTTCAACCTATGAGGATAATTATAGAATCAAGGTACTTTCAATTATTTATGATCGCCTAAAAACTCTATCTGATTTATCTACGATGACAACCTATTTCTTTGAAGACCCAAGAATAGATTTAGATTATTTAGCTAAAAACAAATATCTCAAAAATCTTTCAGAATCGGAGCTAGAACAATTATTAAAGACTTCTATTGCAAAGCTTCAGCGTATTGAAGAATGGTCAGAAGATAATCTCCAAAATGCACTCAATGAATTATTGCAGGAAACTAGCTCTAAGCCAGCTGTTTTATTTAGTCTCATTCGTATATCGGTTAGTTTTGCACCATTTAGCCCAGCATTGCCACTTACTTTAGCCGTACTTGGCAAAAATACTTCACTGGCAAGACTAAACTCCGTAGCTAGTTTCATCTAATCATTTACAAGGAAAGAGCGATAGAGCCTAATTGTTTTTTGGTAAGAGAACCATCTTTAGCCTCGATTTTATACAGAATACCACCATTCACCCAAGTTGCTCTGCTGCCATCAATGTAAATAGTCAAGCCTTGCTCGCGGACTACTGCAGTGTTTTCGCCAAACTCTGAGCGTACATAATTATTTAGAAGCGCATCGGAGTCCCATGATGATTTTTCTTCTGTTAAGTTAAATGAATTATTGTCGGCACCCATAAAGGTCATGACAATTTTACCTTGTTCTGAAACAATACTAGACAAATCGTAATCTCTAGGTACAAACTTTGGATAAGATGCCTCAATCCCAGATTGCATCGCAGTCACTTTAAGAGATAAATCAGGCATACTCTGGTTCACAAAATACATAATTGCAAAGACGACTGCGGCAGCACATGATAAAGCAAGTACTACCCTTCCGAAACCAAAATGAATTTTACTCTTTGATAATTCCTCTTGTTGCTGTGGAGACTGCTTTGCTGCAGCTTGTAAAGCTTTTTGGATAGCACGCTCCTTTAATTCTTTTGCTGATACTTGTCGGCTAGTTCGCTCCAAATTTAAAGCATCCTTTCGCTCTTGCAACTTTTGATTCGCACTGATTTGTTTAGGGTGTGGTATCGCAGCTGCAATAGCTTCTGTTCCTTGATTAACTTGGCGATTTTCTAAAGTCGGTGTGCTAAAATGAGTAATCTTAACGCTTCTTTTAATTGGCACAGCAAAATCAACTCTTTTTTCTGGACGTTTTACATATCTCCTATTAAGTGTAGTAGAAGATTGTACTTTGCGCTGTATGTTTACAGCCATATTGTTATCGTCGTCTCGTTTCATTATCGCCTCGCTTATTCTTATTACTATAATAACCTTTATCAAAATAAAAAGCAAGAGCAAAATCAGACTTTTTATGATTATTCTTGTTTTGTTATATAATATAAATATGGACTTAGAAAAGAAAAAACGACTTCAGAGCATGAAAGTGATTGCATCAGAAGCTCTAATGGTAATAAGTATTATCATAATGGTAATCGTCCTAGCATTCATCGTGTCAGGATATTGGTTAAAATCAGACTTTACTGTAGAACGTCAAGGTCTTCTTCAGATATCATCGAGCCCAACTGGTGCAGATGTTATCATAGACGATACAACTTCGTGGTTACAAAAAACCAATACGTCGAAAGTATTACCTAGTGGCAAGCATACTGTTACTCTAGCTAAAGATGGTTACGATACTTGGACAAAAACCATTAGTATCTCGGAAGGATTAGTCTATAAACTTGATTATCCTAGGTTGTTTTTAAACAATCGCTATACCGAAGAGATTGCTGATATCAGCGGCACAATTGTTGCTACTTTGCCATTCAGTCATCGGTTTATTTTGCTTACCGATAACACCACCGAGTGGAGAATTATTCAACTCGATACTGAAGAACCAGAAATGAGGAAACTAAATATTGCCGAAGCCTTTCCCAGCACAGCCACGACGGAAGATTCACAAATCGGTCTCCTTAAGGGGAATATAGTAAGCATTGAATGGGCAAGAGACGATACTCACGCACTTTTTCATATTAAAGGCGAAAACGAAGACAAATGGATTCTCTTTAATATCAAAGAGCCGGCTAAGAGCGTAGATATTACTAAGCAGTTTGGTAGCAGTTTTGATAAACTTACTATTATTGATTACTCTGCAAATACATTACTCGCAGAAAAAAATGGAGATTTGCAAAGAATCAACGTACCAGGTAAAACTATCTCCACTGTTTTGGTGAGCAATGTAGTAAGCTATGACTGCTTAGGGTCAGAAGTAATCTTTTCCGCCATGAAACAATCTAGTAATGGTTTACAAGAATACTATATAGGTACTCTCAAGGATGGCGACGATGAGGTGAAAGAGTATGCCACAATGGCAGAACCCAGTAAAGTCGCTATGAGTAAGTTCTACGATGGTCAAATCATTGCCGTGTTAGAAGGGCAGACTTTATCCATTCATCAAAAAGAGGCATACGACGACTATTCGGAATTTAAACTAAGTTTTAAACCAGAAGAAATGAAAGCCGACAAAAATGGTAAATATGTCTTCTTGTCTTCTGGTGTCAATTTGTCCACCCTGGATTTAGAGGCGATGAGCTTAACGGAGTGGTCTCTTAATTCTGATAAGTATGGATGGTTGGATGGTGCCATGATTTATTCTATTGAGGATGGCGAGCTTGGAGTATATGATTTTGATGGATTAAATCACCGAATATTGTCAAAAAACGTCTCGTCTCATTTCCCTGTTTTTATTACTGATAACAAATGGCTTTATTACATCAGTGACGGCTCTTTAGTGAGAGAATGGCTAGTTGAAAGATAATCATTAATTTCCAGTCAACCACCCCCATATTCCCTCAAAGAAGGAAGGTTCATTGGATGGCAATACTTCTCCTTGGTTTTGATCGACTACTGGACTGCTTTCAGTTTCTAATGCATTCTCGACATTTGGAGATATCTGTTCGCCAGTTACGAGTAGACGCTGCCTAGAGGTGCCCAAGGGCGTGCAAGTCACTAATGTAATTAGGGGCTTATTGGTATCCACCACAAGCGCAGCGACGTTTGAGGGGTCTATGACTTCCTTCTTTATTACCCTATAGGTATAACGTATGGAATTATAATTTACATAAATCAAGTCGCCATCTTCTAGTCTCTCCAACCCAGAAAAAATATATTTGTATGGATTTGAACTATAAATGTCACCCGCAGAATGACCAGTTATTACAAAATTTCCTACTTCACCTGGATAAGCGCTAGCACCGGCGATTCGATAATGTGCTACACCGTTATTCATGGCTGACATTACATCAGATAATGCCACCTCAAATCTTATTGGAACATCGATGTTTAGTTTTGGGATAATAAGCCTAGGTTCTGCAGAAACGGTTTGCGTAATGGTTGGATCAATCGAATCTATGCCAGATGCCGGTGCATTTCCTGGTGATACGTATGCCATAATCGGTGCAAAAATCAGCCTGTTATACTGCAAAAACAAAACAATCAATACAACTGAAATACCGGCCAAAAGCGGTATTAAATGCCTTCTTCTGCGTGATTTTTTTACATTTTCGGTGGCCTTTTTTCTGATGATTTTTCGTAGATTTCCTTGTATAAAACTATTATCATCCTGGAGTGTTTCGGAGTTTTGAGAGGCGTTCTCTTCAGGTGAAATACCATTTTTGAGAGCCAATCCTACCCCCTTTCTTATTTTTGCATTTGCCTTAGAGAGAGAATCTAGTATTTCTTCTTCCTCAGCCTTTGCTCTAGCATCCTTCAACCTTTCCTTTGAAATGTAATCTTGAGCAGCCTTAGAATAGTATTCACTGTAGTACTTTTGATAATAATCCTGCCACGCGGAATGGTACTTTCGCCAAGATTCGGAGTTGATTTTTGGGCTGATAACTTCTTCTTTTAAATGCGAAGCGGTTTCCCTGGAATCCTTTTCGGCCTTTTTCGCGGATTCAGCAAAAGACGCCAGAACTTTCTTCCTGGCTATTGCTGCTGCTGTTTGTCTCTGTAGTTCATTCGACGACTGCCCACCGTTTTCAGAATTCATATCCTAATTATAGCATATTAGTGCTTTTTATGGTATAATGAAAACGTAGTAGTCAAGATTTTGACATATATGTTTTTAAAAATTGGGCGAATGGCGGAACTGGTAGACGCGGTAGACTCAAAATCTGCTGGCCGTAAGGTCGTGAGGGTTCAAGTCCCTCTTTGCCCACCACAGAAAATACCAGAGCTTTAGCTCTGGTATTTTCTGTGCTAGAACGAGGAGGGGCTTGGGCCCGTAGGGTTCAAACGCAGTAGGAGCCGAGCAAAAGTCCAGGACTTGTTTTGGACTTTTTAAGGCGACGCCCTGCGGGAGTTTTTTTGCGAAGCAAAAAATGACGTCCCTCTTTGCCCACCAAAAAAGAGGCCTAGAGGCCTCGTTTTTTTGTCAAGAATTATTTCTTCTTTTTGGCGCTAGCCTTTCGTGCTACTTTATCTTCAATTTCCTGTGAACGGTTATGTACGCCATAAATCAGGCTAGTTACTCCTACAATTAACATATATGCACCAAAGAATCTTAAGAATGTAGTGATTTCAAAGCTACCAGAATTAAAAATCGTCACGCCAATTACACAGCCACAAACCCCAGCGAGTATTCTGATAAAACGATCGGTTGGATCCACAGTGGATAAAAATCCATGAAAGACATCGATGACGCCAGAAGTAATAGTGTAAACAGATAACGCGATTACGCTAAAAACTATATTATTGCTCGCAAAAAACAGTAAGGTTATAGCTGCCACAATATCAACTACAGAATCAACTACGGCATTAAACCATCCACGTTTTTTACTCGAACTATACAATGCACCTACTGCATCAACAACTCCCATTATAAGTAAAAAGACGCCGATTATTACAATTGTATTTGAAACTTTATCATTTACCTGCAAAGTATTACTAATTTCGGTCATCCCACCAAACAGAATAAAACAACCAAAAATTGCTGCAAGTAGCCCTCTAAGTAAGAAAACCGACCAATGCTTATCTATGAATCTTCTATTTATGTGTGCCATATTGTCCTATTATCCTTTATGTTACTTATGCTTATTATATCACACTTTTAGACATGACGAATTCTTTTGCGTATTTTTTCCACTAACTTTGTAACCTGATACCTTTTTGGTCTTAATACTAAATCATGTGCTGGTGTGTATTTATACTCCTCGCAGCCAAAAGAGCGTTTAAATTCAGACACCCCATAGAAACGATGTTCTTTTTCATCTATACCAACGATTCCCCATAAATTGTATCTTTTACAACCACGTTTTCGTGCTTCTTCCATAGCCTTAAGGTGTAAAAGAGGAGCAGCAGAGTATTTTGTCCCAAGATCAGAAGAAACACCATAATGGTAACTTGCTTCCTTGCCATAAAAAATCATAAAGTTTTGTGCTAGCGTTTCCCCATCCTTTTTTGCGGTATATATCAATACTTCGTCATGCTTTCTGAAAGCATCGAATTGCTTTCTGAGAAAATCAGAAGAAAAAGCCACATATTTTTGCCTTTCTGAATGGAGCTTTTCTAACCTGCAGAATTCTTTAATCGAAGCATCATCGGCATCAGCACTCACCTCGATATCATTTTTTTCGGCTTTACGGAGCTTACGCCTAAAACCTTGAGAGGCGCCAGCGAGTACTTCCGCTTCATTTTTTCTTAAATCAATTATCCCAGCATACTCTACGGATAAATACATGGGGGCTTTTTTGAGGCCTAATTCCTTCATTAGCTCCATAGAATAATCTGATAATTCTAATTGAGGACGCACTCTTATGAAGTCACATTTACCCTGTACCCCCTGTGCCTTAATGTCGTCGAATACGGATTTAACGAGTTTTTTGTTGTCCCAATCCATGATTGGTCCGCCAGCAATAGCCATGTAAGTACCACGTTTTGCAGTCTCAATTACGCCAGCATAAGCTCCTACAATTTTCCCATTCTCGACAAGGATGCGGCGGACAATTTTTTTACCTCTAGATTTATGAAATTCATAAAAATCCCATGACTGTAAAAAATTTGCCTCTTCGTGCTCTTTAATAAACTTATCCCATTCTTCGCGGTTATCCGCATCAATCATAAGTGCCTCCTTTTTTTGCGTGCTTTCTCTACGATTAAATCTTTGAGATATCCAATTTGCGAAATCACCATGTCGTGGGCTGGCACGTATTCGACAACTTCACCACCAAAACCCGTTTTGAACGTTGTAACACCGGCATATCTGTGGTTTGGCTGACCTTGTGGAGCAATCCCCCAAAGATTAAATCTTTGGTAGCCTTCGTCCTTTAAATCATGTATTACTTGCCACAATAGCGCATAGGCTCCAGGCAGTTTTCTGTTAAGTAGCGTTGAGGCTGCTTCGTAATAATCACCTTCGAGACCTTCCTTAATGATTAAACCATAAGCAATCTTTTCTCCATCGGTAGTTTTTGCTACGTATATATTAGCGCTATTTCCAAAAGCTTCTCTCTCGGCGAGCAATGTTTTTAAGTCTGGCGGTACGAAGTTTTGTCGCTTTGCGGTTTCAGCCTGAACCTGATGAAATTCTTTAAAAACTTCTTCTGAGCGAGACTTTTCAACAGTTATGCCTATTTTGTCGGCTCTTCTAACTTCATAGCGTGTTTGCCTACGCATCTCGGCTAGTAGTTGCTCTTTAGGCTTAGTCAAATCAATCATTACAGTGTGTTCAGCAGCAAGATGCATTGGTGATTCTTTGAGGCCAAGCTCCTCTAATAGTTTCACATTTTTATCGCTAGCCAAAATCTGGGGACGCATCCTAACAAACACGCATTTTTCCTTCTCGGCAATAGTTCTGATCTGTGAAAAAACACTCTTTACGAGTTCTTTGTCACTATAATCCATAAGTGGTCCACAGGCAATCTCAAGATATTTTCCCCGTTTTGCATTTCTTACCACCATAAGAGCGTGGGCGCGTTTATCAAAATTTTCAACTATTACTTTATGTTTTAGTAGTTCGTTCATTTTTTGATAGTTAGGCGACTGCAAAAAATTTGCTTCCGGAAATCTTTTTATGGTTTCTTGCCAACTCATTCTTCACCCTCCTTTATTGTATATTTATCAATAATGGCATTTGCTTTCTGTAATTCTTTTTTACTATAATATTGAGGAATATTGATGATATGTTGGGAAACATATACAGCATTGGGGCACTCCTTCTCTGGGAAATGGGTTTTCTGGTAATAACGTGATGGCGATACTGGCTTTTCATACCAAAAACCATCAAAATAGCAACCTGCCGACCGTAATTCTTTTAGTAATTTGTCGCGGCTGTTTACGAGTCTAAATTCACGTATTGGTTTTATATTACGATGGCTATTTTCTTTAAACTGCATTAAGGCACGTCTCGCTTCAAATTTTGCCAATGTGCGCTTTAAATCGAGTCGGCTATCAGCAGATTTCTCAATCCAATGAATCTTTACTAAAAAACGTATTAGGGCACCACCGAGATGTAACCCCATAAGTCTTCTAGCCATGGCACCAAACGTAGGATATAGTCTGGATCTAAGGTAATCCGATAATTTCGGAGCCTTTTTAGGCGCTTCGATTTGGTTATGGGGTTTGCTTCGTAAAATGACAGCTCCTCCAGCAATAGTGTCAATGGACTTTTCTTTGCCAAAAGACAGAGCCGTAGCCACCCCAACTGTCCCCACTTCTCTCCCGTCATCATATTTAGCTCCTGCACAATGCGCCAAATCTTCGATTACTAAAAGCTTATATTTATTAGCAATACTCTCGATTGCGTTAATGTCTACTGTGTTGCCTAAGGTGTTCTGAATAATAATCCCTCTAATATTGAGCTTCTGATTGCCTCTAGTCTCATTTCTCTCCAAAGTCTGTTTTATGATATCTGCCGTAAAATTCAAATCAACCTTATTTATATCGACAAAAACCGGCCTTAGACCAGCCGCCACTACGGCTTCATAGACGGCATAACAAGTAAATCCATTTACGATTATTGCATCTCCAGGGCTAAAATAGGCCTTTAGAGCCAAAGCTAGTGACGATCTTCCATTTCGAGCCAAAATTGCTTCTCCTCTATATTTACGACTAAGAAAACTTCTCAAGTCAGCACGATCTTCTTCCCTACCTCGTGCAAAAAGTTGTGTCAACCGATCTTCTCTAGAATAATTGGCCGCTAGTCCCAAAAATAATCGTTTCACTTTTTAATTCTTTCCACTATATTTATTAAGACTTTTGCGAGTTCGTTAGGATTAGAAATATAAGGAGCATGAGTCCAATTCTTGAAGAATTTCAAATCAGCATTCGGAAGCTTTTCGTATAACATTGTTCCTTGTCTTGGTGGTGTGGTGGTATCCTTTTTGCCCCACAGGATAAGAGTTGGCACGGTAATATTCGAAAATTTCAAATCCTTATCTGATTCCAACATATTCACCAAGGTTTGTTTCATGTTTTCTGGGGCCGTAGAATAGTCAGTTGTGCCAGTTATCCGATGGAATATCTTTTCTACGATAGGAATTTTTTTGAATGGTTTGCCGATTTTGGCAAGCAATCCAACAATTTTCTTCTTGAGTGATGGTTCGTATATTCCAGCACTATCTAAAAGAATCAAAGTTTTTAGTTTGTTGGGCTTTTTCTCGCAAAGATTCAAAAGGATACGTCCACCATTTGAATGACCAAGGGCAATCGCTCCATCTGGAATATTTTTGTTTGCCCATTTAACATAATCATCAATCGTGAAGACATTATTCGAAGGATCAGTTAGTCCTGGCACATTCAACATCTTAACGTTTATACCCTTACCCTTCATGAGAGCCAGAGTCTCCTTCCATGGCTCAACCGTATACGACCACCCATGTATAATATATAGATCAGCGGTAGGGCGTTTTATGGAAGTTTTAGTTTGCGATGGCTTCTGGTTTTTTGTCATGAATCTAATCCCCAACTTTTTCGTCGCATTACGGCGGCTTTTTCTCGTCTACATAGTTTTTTTGCATCTTCCTTGTTTGCAAGCAATTTTTCAATAATCCACTCTAGATACTGACTCCCTTTAAACACAATCGTCTCTCGGCCTGTAATAGTCTTTTCTATGTAAGCCAGGGCCTTTTTGGGGTCTAACGTTGCGACCGCAGAAACACCCATTTTTTTGAGTTCTGGTGCGGTGTATTTTTTGGTTCGCCTTCCTACGAGTATTACCTTATCTGGCTTAACCTCGGCAATCAATCTAGCAAGTTTTTTATGCTCTTCTTCCTCTAATGAACCTTGATCCACAATGTCGCCTATCACTAGCCATTTATGTTCTGCGTGCATTCTTTTTACCATGTCGAGAACTGAAGTCATAGAAATCATATGAGCATTATAACTACTGTCAATTATATTAATGCCTTTTTTGCCTTTAAAGAAAGAACATCGACCTGGAGCTACCTTTATATCTGAAAAATCAGGGTTAAATTTAAGTTTTAGATACTTCATTAAATCTTGTACCACAAACAAATTGAACGCTATATCTCGTGGTTCAGGGTGGCTAAAATGAAAAGTCGTGTCACCATAAGTAAAATCAGTGGAATCTGGATAGACCACATATTTCTTAATTTCATTCTTCTTAATAGGAATCACTTTGGCGTTTATTCCCTTAGTCGCCTGAACCATTAAATCTGAGTCTGCATCTATATAAACTCTTTTTTGGGTATTTTCCGGAAGGTTCGCAAACTCAGCAGTGATAGCCTCACTTACATCCTTATATTTGCCATTTTCTACCTCTTTTTCGAACTGCACTGCATGGGATAGGCCAATAGATACCCAAATAGTAACCTCGGGCTTCAACCATTTTGCCAGGAATTCGGCTTCATGTGGTCTTTCGCCGTCAATTTCTACAACGTAAAATGCTTCTTTATGATGATGAAACAATCCCTTAAATGGTGCCATAATGATTAACCAAACCCATTTAAGTTTTGACCCACGGATACCTTTAAGTCCTAAAATATCAAACGGAATCCCGAATGCAGAATTGGCATCATGAGAATAATGTGCCTTTTTCCCCATTTCATGCTCAATCATTGTCATCATGGTGGTCTTGCCGGCTGAACCGGTTACGGCGATAACTCGTGGGTTCCACCTCTTAAAAGCAATGTTCGCAAAATGCCGAAAATAATTCGCTATATTAAAATAGAAACGCTTTTTAAAACTAGCAAAACTCATAATACCATTATACTCTTTTTTAGTTTACCCGTCAAAGCACACCAAAAAATGGACGCACTAAATAGGGCGAGCTCTACATCTTTATTTCGGCATCAACCCCAGCTGGCAAAGCAAGGTTTTGTAGACTTTCGATTGTCTTAGGAGTAGCATTTGAAATGTCAATCAGGCGTTTATGTACCTTCATTTCGAAAGCTTCGCCACCTGTTTTATATACATGTGGAGATTTTACTACAGTAAACGTACTACGCTTAGTTGGTAACGGAATAGGGCCACTGATTGTAGCGCCAGTTCTAATCGCAGTATCAACGATTTGTTTTGCACTTTGATCGATTACGCGGTGATCGTAAGCCTTTAGGCGAATTCTAATTTTAAGGCCTTCGTTCTTTTTTTCTGTCATTGTTTCCTTCCTGCTCTATAATCTTAGATAAACACTTAGATGGTTTGTCGATAAGTTTTTAGAGCTAGATTATTGATTAACTGTTTGTCTTTTATATTATAGCACTCTTTACTGAAAAAATCAAGATTCAATCACTAAAACCAACAACGCCTAGTTTATCGGTGCTGTAATCATAGATGATATTACGGCTGTCACTATCAATCAAGTTAAAGAAGGACTTCCAGTAACTTCACTTCTTACGAAAAAAAAGTTTGACAATAATTAAGTGTATCGCAGAACAATAATGAACAAAAAAATCGGTAAAGTTACAAAAAAGGATTGGAGTCAAACTCCAATCCTTCCTTTTGTTAACAGTATATAACTACTTGATAACCTTGGTAATCACGCCAGAACCGACAGTCTTGCCACCTTCGCGGATAGCGAAACGATCTTGTTCGTTCATAGCGACAGGAGCCAACAACTTGACATTGAAGGTGACCTGATCGCCAGGCATGACGATTTCCTTGTCGGCTGGAAGCTCAACTTCACCAGTTACATCGGTAGTACGGAAGTAGAACTGTGGCTTGTAACCCTTGGAGAATGGAGTGTGACGACCACCTTCCTCTTTCTTCAAGATATAAACCTGTGCCTCAAATTCAGTATGAGGAGTGATAGTACCAGGCTTAGCAATTACCTGACCACGCTCGATTTGGTCACGTTCAATACCACGAAGGAGTAAACCTGCGTTATCGCCAGCTTGACCTTGATCGAGAGTCTTGTGGAAGGCTTCGATACCAGTTACAACTGACTTCTGAGTATCCCGAAGACCAACAATCTCAACTTCATCATTCAACTTGACTACACCCTGCTCAATACGACCAGTAGCAACAGTACCACGGCCCTTAATTGAGAAGACGTCCTCAATTGGCATCAAGAATGGTTTATCCAAATCGTGCTCAGGGATGTCAAAGTACTCATCCATCGCAGTGACGAGTTCCATGATAGCATCTTCATTTTCCTTATCACCTTCGAGAGCCTTGGTGGCTGAACCCTTAATGATAGGAGCATTGTCGCCATCGAAACCATACTTGTTGAGGAGTTCGCGGACATCCATCTCGACGAGCTCAACAAGTTCTGGATCAGCAAGATCCATTTTGTTTAAGAAAACGATAATCTTTGGTACGTTTACCTGGTGAGCCAAAAGTACGTGCTCACGAGTCTGTGGTAAAGGACCATCGTTTGCGGCGACTACGAGGATAGCACCATCTACCTGCGCAGCACCGGTAATCATATTCTTAATGTAGTCAGCGTGACCTGGCATATCGACGTGTGCATAGTGACGCTTTTCGGATTCATACTCCTGGTGTGAAGTTGCGATAGTGATACCGCGAGCTTTTTCCTCAGGTGCATTATCGATTTGATCATAAGCAACTGGTTTATTAACGTCCGAAGGCAATCTCTTTGCAAGAACGCTAGTAATCGCAGCTGTTAAAGTAGTTTTACCATGGTCGACGTGACCCATGGTACCCACATTGATGTGTGGCTTGGAACGGTCAAAATTTGCCATTCAATCTCCTTTTTATTATTACGTCTGGAGCACTAATAAAAAACCAGCTCCAAATCTCTACAATACTATTTTAGACTATTTTCTAAAACTTGTAAAGGGTATTTTTGAAATCATAAAAATATGGTATAATATGGCATAGTAAACTGAAACGAGAGTTTGGCACTTTAGAAAGGTTGGTGATATTTTGCTTTTTACTGCGCTTATGATCGTATTTTTTCTGTCGTTCATTGTAATTTTCTGGCTAGGAATCATTTCTATTGTCTTATCGTTGTTTGGTGTGATCGCTATTTCCATCCCTCTTGTATTGTTCATATGGGTTCTTGGCATGGTTATTACAGTGCTGCTGTTTTTAGCAATAGTAATTCTAAACGATAAGTATAATAGATAATTCATCACCACAAACCCCCTGAATATCTCATCAGGGGGTCTTTTCGTGTTGTTCTATTTTGAATTTCTCTTTTCGATTATTTCTTGAGCAACATTTGGTGGAACTTCTTCGTATGCATATAGCTCCATCGAAGAAGCAGCACGCCCTTGCGTCATACCACGCAAATCGCCGGTGTAACCAAAGAGGTTGGCTAGAGGGCAAAATGCTTTGATAAGTTTCGCGCCGCCATTTAAATCTTCCATCTCATCGATGCGACCTCTCCTAGAATTGATATCACCAATTACGTCGCCCATAAAATCTTCTGGAGTGGTAATTTCCATTTTCATTACTGGCTCAAGTAGTACTGGGTTTGCTTTCTTGATACCTTCACGCGTAGCTAGGCTACCAGCCAAAGTGAAGGCTAGTTCTGATGAATCCACATCGTGGTAAGAACCATCGTATAGAGTAGCTTTGACATCTACGACTGGATAGCCAGCAATAACACCGCCAGCCAAAGTATCTTCGACACCTTTTTGGACTGGTTTACGGTATTCTTGTGGAACTACACCACCCTTAATCTGGTCGATAAATTCAAAGCCCTTCCCTGGTTCATTTGGCTCAAACTTGATCCATACATCACCATATTGACCGCGACCACCAGACTGCTTGATATGTTTACCTTGTGCCTCTGCAGTGCCACGAATCGTTTCACGATAAGCTACTTGTGGTGCACCAGTGTTGGCCTCTACGCCATGCTCACGCTTCAAGCGATCGATGATAATTTCTAGATGCAACTCACCCATACCAGAAATAATTGTTTGGCCAGTTTCTTCATCTGTATGTACACGGAAGGTTGGATCTTCTTCAGCCATCTTTGATAAGCCAATTCCCATTTTTTCTTGGTCAGCTTTAGTCTTTGGCTCTACGGCAATAGAAACTGGTGGATCTGGGAATTCAATTGACTCCAAAAGAATCGGGTGTGCTGGACTACATAAAGTTGTACCAGTAGTACAGTTTTTTAGACCTACAACAGCAGCAATATCGCCTGCGCCAATTTCGGAAATATCCTTACGGTCATTAGCGTGCATCCTCACTAAGCGTCCAATTCGCTCTTTGTCGCCAGTGGATACATTCAGTACTGTATCGCCAGATTTAAGCTTGCCGGCATAAACACGTATAAAGATTAGTTTGCCCACAAAAGGATCAGTAGCAATCTTGAATGCAAGTGCAGTAAGTGGCTCTGAGTCATCTGCTTTACGAATAATTTGATCACCAGTTTTCGGATCAGTACCAACAGTTTGACCTTGATCGCGGTCTAGCGGTGAAGGCAAATAATCTGTCATAAGATCTAGAACTTTTTCCACAATTACACCACGACCATCGCCGCCAGTGACTAAGAAAAAGTCACCATCAAGTACACGCTTGCGCAGAGCAGCCTTAAGCTCTTCTATTGTAATAGCATCTTCGCCCTCGTTGAAATACTTATCCATCAAGGCTTCATCAGCCTGGACGGCTTCTTCAACTAGCATTGAGCGAGCATTTTTAGCTTTTTCAATCATATCAGCTGGAATTTCACCTACAGTTAATTCGTGATCGGCGTAATCTTTGTAAGTGTAGGCTTTCATATCAACAAGGTCTACTACACCACAAATGTCTTTTTCAAAGCCAATAGGGAGATGAATTGCTACAGCGTTTTTGGATAAACGTTTATGGATTGAATCCAAAGATTTATAAAAGTCACCACCAATTTGGTTGATTTTATTGACAAAGCAAATACGTGGAATACCATATTTTGTGGCCTGGCGCCAAACTGTTTCAGACTGCGCCTCTACGCCCATTTTGCCATCGAATACCACTACGGCACCATCAAGTACGCGAAGGGACCTCTCTACCTCGGCTGTAAAGTCAATGTGTCCTGGTGTATCAATGATATTAATTTGGTGATTCTTCCAGTAGACGGTTACAGCAGCAGAAGTAATCGTGATACCACGCTCCTTTTCCTGCTCCATCCAGTCAGTGTCGGCACCGCCTGTGCCACCTTTAACTAAGTCAATTTTGTGTTTTAATCCGGTACGATATAAAATCGCTTCGGAGGTTGTGGTTTTGCCAGCATCGATATGTGCGATAATACCAATATTTCGCATATCAGCCAAGCTCTTGATTCCAGTAGCCATATACTCCTTTTACATTTATTATTTGTCGTTTAAAAGCTCCACGCTCAAAAACAAAACGTATTTCCCCTATTCTAGCACAGTATTTTCAAAAAGAAAACCCCAAACTGATGTTTGGGGTTCTGGAAACTATTCGGCTTTAGTATTGCCGTCGGTATCGGTGCCAGAAATCTCCTTCAAGATGAATTGCACGAGGAGTTTATATACTCTCTTTTGCTCTTTTACCGGGACTCCGGACCACTCGGCGAGTACTTTGTACGCCTCCCTCTTATACCAAAAGATATACTTATCGATCGGCATTCCGAGGTTCTGACTTACCAGCATCACTTTTGGCGAGAGAAATATAAATGACTTGCACCTATTGTTTTCAGGCATTCTTTCGCCAGTTGGAGAAAAGACAAGGTTGTATCTTTCGGCCCTAGAAAGAGCCTTGGACGTTTCGTATTTGACGATTCCGCAGATCTTTTTGTAAACTCTGGGATACGAAACCTTGATCACGTTTCCATTACTAGCAAAGATATGTCGGTAAGCGTCTTTTGATACATGATCAACGACCTCCTCGAAGTAGCGATCGAGGTCAAAGGTTTGAGCAGTTGCCCACTTCAAGATCGTAGCTGTATCACTCCAATTTACACTATCTCTATAGTTTCCAACTATAACGTTCACTGTGTCGCCCATTTTTCACCCTCCTTTTTCTTGTGGCCTACACAACTCTACTATTATAGCACAAAACCACAAAAAAATCAAGTATACTGTAATATCTCAGAAAAATCGCAACATGTGTAGCCTCTATTTATAAAAATAGATTGGGTATAACCCAATCTATTTTTTCCTATAGAATCTGGTATTATTTACCAAAATCAATCTTTTTACGGAAGAATTTTGGCATAAGACTGATAAGGAGTAAGCTAGCAAGAGCTACAACTGTAGAAATTGAGATAATAGTAAACTCCGCATTATTTCCT
>CAMOIR010000002.1 GCA_946616455.1 uncultured Candidatus Saccharibacteria bacterium
GCGCACCATAGGAATAAAAATAGACCCGAAGGGTCCTATTTTTATTCCTATAATGTATCATGACTAGACGAGAACGTCAGTTCGACCGGCGTAGGAGGTGAGGGAAAATCTAAAATTTATTTTAGTTTTTCCGAACCGACGCCCGCCGGAAGACTTTTGCGTCAGCAAAAGTCTAGTCTAGTCAGGCGCACCAGTAAGTAAAATAAGCCCTACGGGCTTTTTTATTTGACAGTTGGTGTTTAGGTAAACGAGTGATGTCTATTATGGTGTTTTATTTCTGGTTTCTTTCACCGTTGCCCAATCAGTGATGTCAGAGAATCTGTCAATCGGTGTCACCAACTTCACATCATTATTGAACGTGCGGGCATTCTTATTGTAATAATAAACCAAGTTTGGTTGATACAAAGCAATCGCTGGAACATTATTTACCCAGTATTCAAGAAATGCCTCATATTTCTTTTTGCGTAAATCTTCGTCTAAGGTATCTCTAGCTCCAAGTAGTAAATCATCCACCAAGGCGTCTCGATAGTTTGATAAGTTTAGCCCAGAGCTCGATGCTTGTGAAGAATGATAATATGGTAAAAGATCAGGATCTGCACCAAGCTCAATCTCATACACTAAAATATCATACATTCTTTTTGAAATAACGTTGGTGATAAAGTCTTGGTTTTCATCATAAACAATCACATTAGTATTAAACCCAAGTTTTTTTAGTTCGTCTGCCAAAGTGTGTGTTACATTCGGCAAGAAGCCAGAATTAACCGTTGCGATATTTACATTCGGACTCTCGCCATTTAAGATTTCAGAAACCTTTGCCTTAGCGGACTCAAAATTGTAGGCTGGCAAGCTTGGATAATTACTTAAGGCAATTTGTGATGACAATAGAGGATAATCCAAAGCTTTGGTATCTGGTGCTTCATTCCTAATCGCCCCCACATTGATCCCTTCTCTTATTGCGATTCTCAAGTCTTTGTTCTTTAAAACTTCACTGGCCGTGTTAAAAAACACAAATGCCCCAGAGTTCAGGCTGGAAGCCTTCTCGATTAACTGGCCAGAAGAAACACTATTTCTATCTATAGCTGACAGCTCTGCCGTAGCTGTCACAGAGCCATCATTTAGAGCCTTAATGATTGATTCTTTATCTTCATAAGTATGTATGGCAAAGCTGTTTAGCATGGGGTTACCTTTATAGTATTCAGGATTATTGGATAAATAGTATACTTTTTCCTTGGCACTTGCACCAGATTGGATGGCATTAAAAGTAAAAGCACCAGAAGTGATAGGGGTAGTAGAAAAACTATCTTCCACCAGAGTTTTAGGGTCTGTATTTTCTAGTATATGTTTTGGAACAACAGGAATGTTTAATGCAGAATCAAAATCAGCATAGGATGAAGGGAGCGTAAAAACTACTTTGCCATCATCATCTAGCGATACCTTGACGTTAGCTAAATTCGCATTATAAGTAGAAGCTACGGCCGGATTCTTAATAAGATTTACGGTAAATAAAACGTCTTCACTTGTAACGGGTTCACCGTCTGACCATTTTAAATCGTCTCTTACCGTAACTGTCCAAACTTTACCATCTTCGCTTGGCATAATTGATTTCGCAAGTCCTATTCCGACATGTCCAGAGCGGTCTATCGTCGAGATGGTGGCGAACATCAATTTACTTAGAACTTTTTCGCTGCTCGTGCTTGCAAAAAGCGGATTCATTGAATCTACATCTCCAAGAGTAGCTTCTATATAAGTACCACCGGAAACAAAAACATTTTCTGAGTAAGAATCACTAAACCAAAATGCCTGAGTTACGGCCAGCATGATAATCGCAAGCACCAACATGCTCCATTCCAGGATTAAAAGTTTAATATTAGCAATATGCGAAAATCTTTTGATCAGGTTTTCTTTAACGTGTTCTTTTCCCTCTTCGCTAACCTTAATTGAGGCCCGAGAGACCTTTTTTATTATTCTTTGCCCACGCTTTTTTCTAGTTCTTTTCATATTAAGATGGAATGATTAAAAGTCCCAAAATCGACGTCACAAACACAACACAACATATTATAGTGGTAATAAATAGTGATTTTTCTAGTCCACGTCTAGTTGTATATAATTCCCCAGAGCTACCAAAACCTGCACCAAGTGAGGCACCACGCTGTTGCAAAAGTATTAAGATGACAGACAGAAAAGCCGAAACAAATATAACGATTTCTAGAAAATTTCCAAATTCCATAGTTTATAACTCCTTAATCTATTTTAGCATGTTTTTTCGTTTGAGTAAAGAATGATATGTAATCGCAAAACGATGCGCCTCTTCATCGATTCGCGCAATTAACCGTGCAATATGGGAGTTACTAGGTAAATCTAAGCTTTCTAGTCCTTGGTTGTTTCCATGTGATTTACTTTCAGTAGAAGATGCATAATCTTGTGTCGTCTTACTCTGGGGTATTTGTGGTTTGACTTGTTTTGGAATCACTAATTTTGCCTCAGCATTTCTTGAATGGTCTCCTGATTTATTTCTTCCAACTAACGGAATATTATATGGTTCCACAAGTGGCAAAATTGCATTAACTTGCGTAATGCCACCATCCAAAATGATTAAATCAGGAAAATCCCATTCACGGTGTTTTAAACGCCTAGAAATCATTTCTGTCATGCTTTTTAAATCGTCGCTTTTAGACGTACGTATTTTGAATTTACGATATTCGCTTCTTGCTGCCACCCCATTGATAAACACCACCATGCTCCCAACTGTGTCCTTGCCAGCCTGATGAGATATATCGTATCCTTCTATTCTGCGTGGTGGATTTGGTAAATTTAGTACATTTTGTAGTTGCCTCAAAGCTTGATCGGATGAAATATCTAAAAATTCTTTATCCGAGAACACGATTTTCTTTTTTAATTCCTTCAAACCATACAATTGATTCCTTGCTTCGGAGGCTAGTTCATAATTCCCCTTTGAAGCCTCATCGTACATGGTTTTTTCTAAATCATTTAGCAGTTTTTTGCGATCGCCCTCTATATAACGAATTAGTTTGCGTAAATTTCGCTTGTAGTCCTTAGCTGTTGTCAGACCAACTTCTATTCCAGGCGTCAAACCCATATCCGTATCAAGTGTCTTATGGCCGTCATATGGCTTAATATAATACGGAAAAACTCTCCTAAGAAGTCTAATAGCCTTTTCGACAGATGATTTTCCATAAAATGGGCCTATATAGGTGGCCTTATCGTCCATTGGCGTTCTAGTAAATGAGATATAAGGCACTTCCTCATTCATGGTAATGCGTACATATGAGACAGTTTTGTCATCGCGAAGTAGGATGTTCCATTTTGGCATATAACGCTTAATCATCTCCGATTCAAGAAACAATGCATCCATTTCGGTGTCTACTTCAATCCAGTCCGTGTCAAAGATCTCTTTTACTAAAGCCTCAGTTTTGGTATCCTTGTGTGATTTTTGGAAGTACTGCCGGACACGGTTTTTAAGCACAGCGGCTTTACCTACGTATATAATCTCCCCAGATTTATTTTTATGAAAGTAAACCCCCGGTGACACCGGGAGCTTACTTAGTTTTTGTTTCAAGGCCTCATTCATACCTTAATTATAACACACTTTAATAATAATGTCAAGAATACTTAATTAAAAATCGAATCTTTGTTGTTCATTATATTCGAGTGCATCCAGGAATAATGACTGCATTACCTCTGAAAAGTCTAAGGCATCGACAGGCTCAGTGACTGTGACATTGGCCGGATATGAAATAGCTAAATCAACTAATAACGTTGTTTTAGAGTTATTATTAGCCGGAGAGAGACAATCGCAAACCTCATCCTCTGCGCAGTCGCAATCTACGTAGTTATCCTGTTCTTTCTCCATATATAATCGTGTAAAATTATAGTTGTCGTCTATTTCTACATACACATCTGGAGCATTACTAAATAGTTTATCTACATCAGATTTGTCAACATGGATATTGTTTTCCCATCCCATACAGTCATAGACATCTTCAAGAAGTTTGGTATTTTGAATTGAATTAATGTAATCTGCAAAGTTCTTGCTGTCAATATTGACTTTGTAGACCTGGTTCCCTTTACTGGATATAGGAATATTATCTTTTGATGAGATAATAAATGGATATCTATTATACAATTCCGCTGCACTGTTGCTATTTGTGTTAATACCAGAGATTAGGTTTGTAACACAAGTTGCTGCCGAATTGCTGATTTCACCTGACAGAGCGTTTAATTCATCTGTAGATATTTTAAGCCACTTGCCGTCAAATTGATCAACTTTGCCTGCAAAATTTGACATGTAGCCCATAATACTCCAATCGGTTTGTACTGGCTCGCCTAAATCAGACATATCTACGTCTGTATCAATCTGAGTATAGAGTGTTTCGCAATCTTCACCATCAATACAGTCTACTTCTTCAGTTAAGCAATTCGACTCGCCAAATTCGTCGACTTCGCAATCAACCTCAGTTGTATTGTTGGTTTGCAATGTAGGCGTAGAATAGGTCCTAAGCGCATTGGCTAGACCATCAATCTTTAGATATAAATCACCATTTGCGGCATAAGCTTCATCAAAATTAAGTGATAAATTGCTATCATTAGACATGGTTGCAGTAAGTTTTGCGGCAGAAGTATTAATCAAGGAATTAACAACAATACTGGATTTTAAGTCAACGTTTAGCTTCTTTACCATACTATTGCTATCATTAGTTGTCAAACTGATAACTCCATCAAATCCTACATTGCTTGGGGTTTGATTACTCATTAGCTTCTGCATGGCTGCCGCAACGGGGTCGACTTTGTTTGCGTTCATAGCAATTATTGCTGCTGCTACGCCACCACAAATCGAAACTATAACAATCGCAATAATTGTAGCAATCAAGCCAGTCTTCTTTTTCTTGACGGGCTGTTGCTCTGGCATAGCCGCCTTCTCCATTGGTCTCGCCATTGGATCCGTAGGCACAGATGCAGAATCTGTAGGTGTCACATCATCAACTGGACCAATTGGACCCATCAAATCGATCGGTCCAGCTTGTCCAAACGATTCTGTGGTGTGTGTTTCGTCAACTGATCCTAACTGCTCATTAGGCTGATTAAAACGTGCTTCGGCTGATCGTTGCCGTATTGGTCTTACTCCATCAATAGTAGGCATCGGATGCCTCACCGAAGCCGGTGCTTCTTGGATGGGCTCCGCCGGATTTGCGTCGAGAGTATCCAAATTATCCTTAAATTCCGGAGTTGGATTTAAAGGATTTGGTGTTTCCTCGGGGCTTTCGTTCATAAAAATAACTCCTTAATTAATAATACTTATGTTTATTCTAACATAAAATTTTAAAATAGTATATAATAAATATATGGAAAAAAGCATAATCTCAAAAATAAAAGCAAGACAAGTATTAGACTCTCGCGGTAATCCTACGGTTGAAGCCGAAGTTTTTTTAGAAAACGGTGGCTTTGGTAGGGCGATTGTACCATCAGGTGCTTCTACCGGCTCGAGAGAAGCCTTAGAGTTACGTGATGGCGACAAAAGTCGCTTCGGTGGAAAAGGAGTTTTAAAAACTGTTTGGAATATCAACTCTTCGATTAACGATGTATTGGTCGGTAACACTTCAGATCAAAAAACTGTCGATCAAATCATGGTGGAACTGGATGGTACTGAGAATAAATCAAATCTAGGCGCAAATGCTATTCTGGCGGTTTCGCTTGCAAACGCCAAGGCAAATGCCAGAGCTAGTAGAATGCCATTTTACCAATACGTTGCCGAGCTTGCCGGTACGACTGAAGAAATGTCTATCCCTATGCCGATGATGAATGTTATGAATGGTGGTGCACATGCGTCCTGGTCGACTGATTTCCAGGAATATATGATTATACCTAAAGGAGCTGATAATATTGCCGAAGCTATTCGCTATGGCGCTGAAGTCTTCCATGCCCTAAAAGAAGTTCTAAAAGAGCGTGATTATCCTACCACAGTTGGTGATGAGGGCGGCTACGCTCCAAGAGTAAGAGAGGGTAACAATGAACCTTTAGAATGTATCAGGATCGCCATAGAGAAAGCCGGATATAAACTAGGCGAAGATGTCGCGATAGCGATGGATATTGCCGCAAGTGAATTCTTTGACAAGGATCACTATGTCTTAAAAACCAATGGCGACTGGAAATCGGCAGATGATCTTATCAACTGGTACACTTGGATTATAGATAATTACCCAGTTGTATCTATTGAGGATGGTTTAGCTGAAGATGACTGGAAGAATTGGCAAATAATGACTGAACGGTTAGGTGATCGTATCCAACTGGTAGGTGATGATTTGTTTGTTACAAATGTAGAATATCTAGAAAAAGGCATTCGTGAAGGCATAGCCAATGCGATTTTGATCAAACCAAATCAGATTGGTACTCTCACAGAAACCATCAACGCGGTGCTAATGGCAAAAGGAGCTGGCTATAGGACGGTTATGTCTCATCGTTCTGGTGAAACTGAAGATGTGTCAATTGCTCACTTGGCTGTGGGCCTAAACACTGGACAGATCAAGACCGGCTCGCTTTCTCGTTCTGAACGTATTGCTAAATATAATGAGCTTATCCGTATTTCTGAGACTAATTCTCGCCTCGGACTCGCGAAACCATTTTAAATTCTTAGTTACCTTTTAAAACGGATTTATGAATCCATTTTAAAAGGTAACTTTCTACCTAAGCGGGTCTATGAGTCCATTTTGGGCTGTAGTCCTTTTTCGAAATAACTAGCCTCACGAAAACCATCATAAAAGTTTTCGGAAATTTTTGGATGACCAATTTTATTAGCAGCCTTGACGATTTCGTTTAAATCATCAGTTATTGTGAAAATATTTGTATCATTGGCAGCGATAAGCTTTAGCTCGACCATATTGCGAATGATTTTATCAAAATTTTTCCAAAAAGCCTTCCCTACTAAAAAGACTGGCATCTTTGGCATTTTGTTTTCCTGCATTAAGCAAAGAATTTCGGATAGTTCATCCATAGTACCAAATCCACCTGGAAAGAATACGAAGACTTTTGCCGACATTGCAAGTGATACCTTGCGTGCAAAGAAGTACTCAAATGTAACACAATCAGTAAGATAGGGATTTGGGAACTGTTCATGACTTAAAGTAATATTGAGGCCAATTGTTCTACCACCAATTTCATAGGAGCCATGCGAGGCGGCCTCCATGATACCAGGACCGCCACCTGTCACTACGGCGTGTCCGTTTTGAGCAAGCAATCCACCAAGCTCGTAAGCCATTTGACAGTATTTATTATCTTGAGGTAATCTAGCGGATCCAAAAATAGTCACACCCTGTGGAAATGATCTTACTATCCGGAGTCCTTGAGTCAAATCCTTTGCGTAAGCATTTGCTCTCTCCAAATCCTCAATTGTTAGTTGTTTTAATATTTCTTCAGCACTACTTAGCATTTTTTCTCTCCTTCTTAGATTTTTTGAATTGGCATTGGATGCAATGATTCCTTGCTGGATAGTATGGCTTTATTTGCTCCTATTTTTGACACTACCGAAGTAGAATTAGCCGAAGCAAAAATCAGCGAATCTTTAAATGATTTTTTAGCGGCAAAATGTGCCAAGAAGCCAGAACCAAAAGCATCTCCGGCCCCAGTCGCATCCTTAACCTTCTTATCCTCATAGATACCAAAACGAAATACTTCCTTGCTATTGCTGGCAATGCCACCCATTGGCCCATCTGTAATTATTACGGTATTTACGTAATTGTTCAGTCGGTAGAGTAATTCATTTAAAGTGTTCCCATTGACAATCCTAGCAGCTTCTTCCTTATTGACGTTTAGAATATCGATATATTTTAAAGCATTTGTTAGCTCATCTATGTTTTCTAATTCCCTTACGCCAGGATTAAACATTATTTTTATGTCCATAGATTTAGCTTTTTTAGCAAAGCGTTTAATAGTATCAAGGTCACCTCTTAAAGTGGTAATATATAACCAGTCTGGCTTAATTAAATCTAATTCTTTTTCTGAAAAATTACCGAACTGTTCAGATGCTCCTCTATGCGTCAAAATGGTTCTCTCACCACTTTTGGAATCCAAAAGAATCACTGAAGTGCCAGTAGCTTTACGTTCCAAAGCGTTGATATAACTAGTATCAACGCCCTCATCATCAAGCTTTTTGACAATTGCAAAACCAGCTGCATCTCTCGCAATATTTCCTAGAAAAATCACTTCGTGTCCATGTCTAGCAAAAGTAATTGCTGAGTTGACTCCCCCTCCACCAACCTCATAATATATTTTGTCAATATCCACTTTGGAACCGACTAAGACCTTTCCGAAAATCGCCGACTCGCCAATTGCTGTAGGTGTCAAATCATCATGATCTACTAAATAAATATCTTGTAAAGCTGATCCAAGCGAAACTATTCTTGCCATTATAAAACTACTCCATTCTTGTCAATTTCTGCGACCAGTTGCTGAAAAATGGCCGCAGGGTTTTCAGCATTGCAAATAGCTGAACCGACATTTATGACATCAAGGTCTGCATGCGCCAACGCTCGCACATTTGTAATGTTAGCTCCACCATCCCAGCCTATTTCTACCTCGGGTTTCATGCTTCGTATCAAAGGTATTTTTTCGGTTTGCATCATATCTGCCTGCCCACCTTGACCACCCAGTTTTCCGGCAAAAACCAAAACATGGTCTACTACGTCAATATATCTTTTTGCATTGCCAGGAAAAGTACCAGGAAGAAGTGCTACGCCAGTTTTAATACCAGCCTCCTTCAATCGTTCAAAAGAAGGCATTAAATCCTCATTGGCTTCTGCATGAAGAATACAAAGAGATGGTGAAAGCTTTAAAATAGTATCAAGTTGAAAAGACGGATTCGCCATCATTACATGAAGATCAGTCTGCCAGCCTTTTGGCCACCAGACATTTGTGATATCAATGGAATTATTTGGCGTGAATGTGGTGTCAGCAATATCGATTTGTACTCTTCTAGTAAAAGCGTTGATTCTCTCAATTAAAGACCGATATTGTTTTTTGTTGTCGGTTAAAATTGCAGGTACGATTGAAACCGTTCTAATCATAATCTTCCCTTTCGTCTAAACGATTGATGCGTCTTACTCGACGTTCTAATGGCTCGAAAACTGTTTCTAGAAAAGTAGAAACAATATCAGACATATCATTATTATCCAAAAAATGCGCCGAAAGGCAGAGGATATTAGCGTCATCATGCTCACGTGCCAAAATAGCAGATTCTTTAGAGTCACAATGAGCAGCCCGGATACCTTTAAATCTATTTGCTTGTGCTGTTACGCCATGGGCTGAATCACAAATCAAAATTCCAAATGATCCAGTATTCTCACGTACCGCCTTGGCTACCCTAATTGCTGGATCGTTAAAATCATCACCTTCGGAGTATTCATAGGCGCCCTCATCAATCACGTTATAGCCCTTCTTGGTCAAAAAATCTATGATTTCCTTTTTTTTCTCAAATCCGCGATAGTCTGCGCCTATATGAATTTCCATTAAATTCCCTTCCCAAAGTCTACTGCAAGTTCAACTAGGCGGTTAGAGTAACCCCATTCGTTATCATACCATGCCACTACCTTGATCATATTACCACCCACTACGTCCAGTAGCGGCAAATCAACAACGCAGGAATGCGGATCACCGATAAAATCAGACGAAACCAATTCTTCCTCAGTTACACCAATAATGCCTTCATAATAGAGTTCTTTAGATGCTTTTTTGAATACCCTAGCTAATTCTTCTTTGGTGGTGTTACGACGAATAATTGCAGTAATATCTGAAAGCGATACGACCGGAGTAGGAACACGTATTGATAAGCCATTGAATCTGTCTTTGAGACTAGGGATAGCAAGGGCTGCAGCTTTTGATGCGCCAGTAGTTGTTGGTACAATATTTTCGGCTGCAGAACGTGCTTCACGCAAATCCTTGGCTGGTGCATCTAGGATTCGCTGGGAGCCAGTATAGGAATGTACAGTAGTCATCATGGCTTTTTCGATTCCAAATTCATCCTCTAGCACTTTCATGATTGGAGCAATACAGTTAGTGGTGCACGAAGCATTCGAAAGAATCGCGTCATCCTCGGTCACAACCTCTTCATTAACACCAAGTACTACAGTTTTTGCACCTTCGCCTTTAGCTGGTGCAGAAATAACAACTCGTTTAGCACCGGCATTGATGTGTTTGCGGGCGTCTTCTGGTTTTGTAAAAAGACCAGTACATTCAATTACCACGTCGACACTTAATTCCTTCCATGGTAATTTAGCAGGCTCTTTTTCGGCAATTACTGGAATTTCTCTTGTATTTACAATAATAGAGTTTTCTGTTGCAGATACTTTCTTGTCATAAGTACCATAAGAAGAATCGTGCTTCAAAAGATGAGCAAGAGTTTTTGCGTCAGTAATATCGTTTATAGCAACAACCTGTACGTCACGTCTGTCTAATAATATTTTAAGTGCATTACGGCCAATTCTTCCAAAGCCGTTAATTGCAACCTTTACCATTTTTACCTCCTAATTCTACTTATGTCTATTATAGCACACACTTTTAAAAAAGAGCCCATTTTATTGCTATTACAAAAAGCAATATAATCAAAAAAAAGAGCCTATTTTTGTTCGTGATTGACTTCACGCCATGTTATTTTTTACAACATTTCGCTCAATCCTCGTCTCGATCAAGTCGCCAGCTCGTTCGCGCAAGCGCTCGCTCGGCGACTTTACTCGCCTCGGATGAGGAAAGGTTGTAAAAAATAACTGGGTTTGTCAAATACTCACAAAAATAGACTCTTTACTTTTGGACAAATATGCTTTTAGCGTGCAAAATGAGCAAAAGCTCTGTTGGCTTCTGCCATACGATGGCAATCTTCTTTTTTCTTGAAGGCAGCACCGGTTTCGTTGTAAGCGTCAACAATTTCGGCTTCCAAGCGCTTTGCATATGGCATACCACTGCGAGCACGCGCTGATTGCACTAACCATGAAAATGCAAAATGTAGTTGTCTGTGTCCAGCGATTGGGAATGGAATCTGATAGTTAGCACCACCCACACGACGAGATTTAACCTCAAAATCTGGTGACACGTTAACGATGGCTTTTTCTAGCACTTCGACTGGATTTTCAGATTTAAGCTTTCTAGCTGCACCTTCAATTGCAGCATAGACCGCACGTTCTGCAACTTGTTTTTTGCCGTTTAGCATAGATTTATTAATTAGTCTTTGCACTAAGACAGACTGATACTTACGGTCTGGGTTTACTTTTCTTTGCAAAGATTTAGTGGTTTTACGTGGCATAATTACTTACCCTCCTTTTTGGCGCCGTATTTTGAGCGACCTTGCTTGCGGCCTTGTACACCTTGAAGATCCAGCGTTCCGCGTACAATGTGATAACGTACACCAGGAAGATCTGGCACACGACCACCACGTACTAATACTACGGCATGTTCCTGCAAGTTGTGTCCTTCACCACCAATGTAAGCCCATACTTCTTGACCATTAGTTAGTCTCACACGAGCGACTTTTCGCATAGCGGAGTTTGGCTTCTTTGGCGTCTTTGTAGTAACCTTAATACATACACCACGCTTAAGCGGTGCAGCAGTCTCATAGCGCTTAGTCTTTAGAGTATTAATAATGGATCCAAGTGCTGGAGATTTTGATTTTTTCGCTTGCTTCTTGCGAGGCTTGCGAATCAACTGATTGATAGTTGGCATTAAAATTTCCCTCTTAATTTAATATATAATTTTGTGGTAAAAACCACCGCACTATATATAGTGTTTTATAGTACATAAAACCCACCTAAACCCTACGTATAGTGTCTAATATTTACCAGTTTACTTACAGCAATCGCAAACCAGTTGAAACTCTTCCCTAAATTATACCACACTTAATCAAAATAGTAAACCGTCAAAATGAAATGCTTATTAGGCTATTTCTCGTTTGCTTTAACTAGAAAATCAATTGTGGCTTCGATTATCATGCGATTTTTAATGTCCATTTTGACATTTGGATCTTTTAGGGATTTCAAAGCCTCAGGAGATTTTTTGTAAACATCGCGAAGTTCAGCGAGTTTAGCTGCTACTAGGTCATCCGATACGGTAATCTTTTCTGCTAGAGCGATATTTTGCAGCGCCAGAGAGGCTTTTACTCTTGACTCGGCAATTTTACGCGCTTCCTTTTCCCAATTTTCCAATGTCTCATTGTTGGCTTTTAAGAAATCTTCAAAAGTCATACCTTGAGAAGCGGCGTTACGAGACATATCATCCTTGATGGCTCGAACCTGATCATCAATCAATATTTCTGGTGCAGGAATAGTAGAAGCTTTTACAATAGCATTGATGAGGTCATCTTTGTACTTGTCTTCGAGCTTATGCTGGTTTTGTATTTCAAGATTCTTCTTGATGTCCTTTTTGAGCTCCTCAATAGTTTTGAATGGACCACATTTTTTTGCTAATTCATCATCGATAGGAGCTTTTTTAACTTCATTTACCTGTTTTACTAGTACTTCAAATACGGTTTTTGCACCCGCTAAGTCCTTAACACCGTAATCTTTAGGGAACGTGAGTTTAAGGTCAAATTTATCGCCGGATTCGTGTCCAATAATACCATCCTCGAAACCTGGAATAAATGTCTTTGAGCCAAGCACTAATTTATAATCTTTGGCTGAACCACCTTTGAAAGCTTCACCATCCTTTTTTCCGACAAAATCTATAATAACCTCATCGGTCAACTTGGCAGCCCTTTTTACTACGCTTTTTTCGGCAAATGAATTGGAAAGGTTATCTAGTACTTCCTCTATATCTTTTTCGCCGACCTTAATTTCTGGCTTTTTGACACCAAGCTTCTTATAGTTACCAAGTTTTACCTCCGGAATAATGTCTGCCGTTGCAGTATATTCTGCCATCTCTCCAGGTACATATTTTGTCACATTTACACTCGGGAGTACTAGGGGATTCTTTTCCTCTTTTTTGAAAGCTTCAATCACCGTTGTCCTGACGGCTATATCTATTGTCTCTGTATTCAAATCATTTTCAGGAATAAACTTTTTGGCCACCTCTGTTGGTACTTTGCCTTTTCTAAATCCTTCGACCTTAACTTCCTTAGCTAGTTTTTCTAATGCCTTTTTTGCTGCTGTCTTTAAATCATCGGCGTCTAGTGTAACTGTGAGTTCCACACGCGAATCAGACAACTTCTTAAACTTTGTTTTCATAAAAACTCCTACTAATTTTACTTATTATAACATAATTTTTGGGGAATTCGTAGACCTAAAGTGGGTTAAGGTATATTTCGAACTAGCCCCTAGTTTGATCTCTGGGTTAAGAATGCCATTTTTATCAAAAAGATTCTTGATTTCATTGTATAGTTTTACTTCGGCTTCTGGCATATCGGCATTAGTGACCACAGCTTTTAGCCTACCCTCAGGTGTACCTCCGGCCAGCTGTCCACCCTGTCGTCCTATAATATAAGCGCCCGCCTTTAAGAAGGTAGTAGCTTTTTTATTAAAAGAATCGTCTTCTAGATTAAAAATTGGTCTCAAATGATAAATAGAAGATGCATATGATCCATAAAGTGCTAAATCGAGTTGCAACTTTTCACCTAAAACTTTGAGATCATCTAGGAAGCTTTCAATATTCCAAGCTGGTAAGTAGAAATTCGTCAAAATTGGCACGCGTTCCCCATCTTTTACATAAGTTAAATAAGTCGTCAGCGAATTCTCCAATTCGTCAATAATGCTACGATTCTCGTCTGATTCAAACAAGAACCTGGCGTTACGTGGGAATTCGTCTCGCCTTGCCATTACTTTTTTAAGGTTATTGTTTCCTTTTTCGTCAAAACTAACAAATACAACATAACCGTCTTCAAGTTTTTTGATGACGCCGTCTAAATTCTTACCAGTAGCCTTGGCTCTCATGATAATTTTTAGATCGTAGAGTTCAAGCCTTTTCGGAGTTAGTTCATCCATAAAGTCTAAAAACTTTTTAGCCTTTTTGAAATCCTTAAATGTAGCAACGATTCTTACGGGCTTACTTTTTAGTGGTACGGCGCGTAGTATTACTTCTGAAATAACACCTAGTGTACCCTGAGCACCAAAGAATAATGGCATTAAATCTAGAACATCACGTTTATATACCTCTACAATCTTAGGATAGCCAGACATATCTTTGGCTCTTTTCTCAATGTCCTGAATAGTCTTTTCGTTGGTGTCTATGATTTTCGGAAGTTTTCGGTATATTTCGCCCTCCAACGTTTTTTCAACGGCTTTTTTGGCGACAGCGTACCTTCGGAAACGATTTGTTGCGATGCATTCACCGTTAGCTAAGACTACTTCAATCCTATCTACGAAATTAATGATTCCACCATACTTGCCGGCACTTTTGTCGGTCGGACAATTTGAAATAAGGCCACCAATTGTTTCATTATCTTTGCCATCAATTGGTATGGTAAGCCCACTTACAGACAAAGCAGTATTTAGTTCCTTAAGCGTAATACCGGATTGCACTCGTACAAGTCGACCACGGGGGTCGATTTCTAGCATGCGATTTAGCTTTTTGGTTGAAATAATAAGTCCACTACCTAAACATGCACCAGTGTCATCTGAGCCAGAACCTCTAATCGTAATCGGGACATTAATCTCTTTCGCAGTTAGTTGATTGAAAAATTTCAACAGTTTCTGTATGTCATCCGTAGATTCGGGAAAAGCTACGAAACGGGGTTTAATTTTAAGCGCAGAATTATCTGTCGAATAATAATCCAACACCTCTTGTTCATCAAAAACATTACCAACTACTAACTGATTCAAGTATTTTGCAATTTTACCCATCCTGCTAACGATTATATCACACTTTATATCGTAAAAACTGATTTTTAAGCTTTTGCTTTTAATAAACCATGGCTATCCGTAGTTTCTATCTCATCGTGGGGTTTTCTAAAAATCAAATCAAGCTCCAGCATTTTGCCGTTTGGCCCAAACAGGACTGGAATAAATCCGACATATTCATACCCCTTCTTTTCGACATATTCATTGATGACATCCTGGTGCTCCTTGATATTAGCATCAATCAGTTTATTGTTGGCATATTTTAATCTAACAAATTCCATTTACCTCCTTTTGGTATTATTGTAGCACATTTTTATAGTTAGCTGATTTTTCCTGTCATTACGAAAGATGATCTGTGAGGTGCTTCGTGATGTACTCTTTGATTATTCTGTATAATGTTCAGATTTTGATTAAAAGACAATTCGCCAATGGTTATGCGATAGCTAGTAAGATTTGCAAAATAAAGATTTTATAGTATAATAAAAAAGGACAGTTTTACTGTTACAAAAAAACAAGGAGGGGTGAAATATGCCTAGTCCTAGAACATTAAGGGTGGAGCTGGAGACTCATGGATACTACATGGAGATCGAAACCAGTAAGGATGAATGCAGTCGCGAAAGAACACCACATTGGTACCTTTGCAGCAAAAAAGGTAGAGAAGGAAGTATCACCGTGTATAGAAACTGGATTAAAGAACCGATCGTGAGTCGCGAAGTCAAGAAAGAGGCAGAAAAACTTACTGCAGTTTATGCTCCAATGATTTGCGAATTATATGATCACAATCGCATCCATGGCTCCTAACACCTAGCCACGACATTTGTCGTGGCTTTTTTAAAGAGCATTGATCAGTTTGTATTTTCGTATCACATCTATTATTAGTTGGCATAATTTAGTCTTCTGTCACAGGACTAATAAAAAAGCGCACTACTCGAAAAGCATGAAGAAATCGTATCTATTGCAACTTTACGAATTCGCTTGGGTTTATTCTACTAGCAAAAAGCCCCGACTGGCTGCCGGGGACTTTTTGCTCTTAAAATAAGAGCATTATTTTAAGAAAGGAAGGGTTGACGGACTCGTGGTAGGTTCACGTATTGCTATCAGGTATTCGAAGCTGAAGTTTGCATAACCGACTGGGGCTTCGCATTATCCTCAGGGCTTTCGCCTCGAGCTGCCTCACCCCTTCCCACAAATTTTATTACGCCCTATTATATCATACTAATTAATTTTTGTCAATACTTCCCTACGCTTGTTTAATAAAAAACTGTTCCAAGTGGCACAGATGGTTCACTTATATTTTTAAAAGTAAAGCCTGTTAGCTATCTTATTTCTTTAACATAGATAGTTTTACCTTTATCAAGTGATATTGATATTGGTATAGAATCAACTTAATTTGATAGCAATATGTCATCATTTTATATTGCAAAGGTTATGAGATAATGTCGCTATATTGACAAATCATAGCGTTTGTGCTATAATAAAACAGATTCGATAAGAAGGTACATTTTCAGAAAGGGGGTGGTTTTCATGAAGCAGGTACTTGACGACTTCATTTTTAGCTGGAATAAAGCACACAAACGATTCATCTTTTCAGCTCAGGAGGCTCCTGTTATAGGCCGTCCTACCGGCGTAGAAATTCGCTATTCGGCGGCTAAGTATCAGAACTTCTTCTCCACGGATAAGTGGAACAAACTAAAAGATGTCGTCGAGGCGAAATCGCATGGCACAATGTATGTCGTTACTGACGAATACCTCTTTGAAAGAGGAATCATCGAGATTAAGGTTGCTTCCTCGAACCACAACTATCAGGAACGACTTGTCGTTGGCGTCCTTAGATGGATCTGTGAAGAATTTTTCCCGAATGAGGACAAGAACGATTAAGAGAAACTCCTGCGGCTCGCCCACTCGGCGAGTCTTTTTTATGATATAATAATTACAATGATTGTTGATCTGGAGGTATTCTAATGTTAAATCCCAATCAAGTCAAGACGGTTTCTAACTACGAGCGCGTAGAAAACACCCTAGCGGAGCTGACGCCAAATCCGCGAGATTTTGAGGGGCGAACATACCCTGCGGAAGATGTAAGAAGCGACGTCAAACAGCTTGATGATTATAGACATACTCCAGATTTTAAAATAGGTGGAGAACGCTCAGATGCTAAACTCCTCGAGAAGACCTTTACGGATATGGTAGAACGAGGAGACTGGTTCGGTGAGGAAGAAGCTTATGGCGACGACTCAGATTATTTGGCCCTAGTCACATTCCCTACTTCTGATATTGATGATACTTTTAATCATATTGATGTAATCGGCATGATTGGGAACGAAATAACCGGACACGAAACGATGCCGTTCGCAATTGATCTAACCTATAATACCGATAATGAAAAAATGGCACAAAAATTCAGATGGAAGCACGTCTACGGAAAGAAAAAGACTGTACCAGAGGGGGTTTCCGAATTCGGTAATAGCTATATAGAAAAAGATCACCTTGGGCGAAGCACGCTAAGAACTCGTCCATTACCGCTTAAATATAGATTTGGGCTTAAAATTCCTGGTTTTGCATCAGCCAAATATTACGAAGATAAGAATAATCCGTGGGATCCGATTTACGAAAAAGGACGAATCGATGTTATGCCGCGCTTTATTGTCGGATATTCAACCGATATCGCCGACACCTTATCTTCCGGAATGCCAACCGATGAATATCGAAAAAAGTATGGCGAGGCGGCCTATCAAAAGAAAAGAACAGAGTATAAAAACGCCGAACGACGCGCAAAATGGTGCACGTTATTCGAATGTCATGAGCAGGCATCTGATATTCGTTTTATGCTAGAGCATATGGATGCCGAAGAGACAAAATGGATGCGCCCCGAGGAGCTAGAAAAGGCCAAGAAACAAATCATCGCGATGGATACTTATTTCACAAAAGCTATTGAACTAGCTACCGAAAAAGCGCAAACCAACTCAGATGAAATGGCTGCTAGGAAATACGCTGACAGAGATGTAGTCCGTCAGGCGATTATGCATCATAGTAATGATACTTATGTCGCAAAGAATTGGAGATAGCAGTAAAACAGTGCGTCAAAAGCAACAAATAAGTTCGAGTAAAATAACAAAACCACAACATATCTAGACTTTCTACGAAACAATCTCGCGGATCTTATTGCTGCGTGCTATATTAGACAAATCAAAGAGAACCCTCGTATGAATACGACAATAAAAAAAGCGCTTACGCGCGAAAATCCAGAATTTTGTACTATGATGGTGCCCGAGACAGGACTTGAACCTGCACACCAAATGGCATATGCTCCTAAGGCATACGTGTATACCAATTTCACCACTCGGGCGTATTCTGATTATATCATATTAAACCCAAAAAAGCGAGACTACAATCCCCTTTAAGTCTCGCTTTTGTATAAATCAGTCGTCGGACTTATATTCCCATATTAAGCTTCACGCTTGGCTAGTACGCTAGACAACCCATAAGTCGTCAAAGTACCAAGAATCAAAGCAACCGGCAAAGCATCTTCTGGGCCAGTGTCTGGCATATCAGATGACTGAGCTTGAACCTGGGTAGATTCTGTAGCTTTTGTGTCGGAAGAAGTACTAGTTTTTTCTAACGTGATATCACTTACCATTACTTTACTTGAATCATTTTTCTTTGGGCTAGATTCAGTTGTCTTATCGGTAGAATTGTCAGAATCGTTATTATTGTCTACAACAGCAACTGTCCCATTTTGTTCACCACCAATATTACTTTTGGTAGTCTTCTTGGTAGCAACCACAATAATTGCCACAATTAAAAGCAAGATTATAATAGCCGCAAAAACAGAAACAGCTATAATCTTTCTTCGTTCCTTTTTTTCGACATCCTCTTGATAATACATAATAAACTCCTTTAGCTAATTATAACACACTTCGCATATAAACGCAAGTATATTTAAATCATATTTTTGCAATAAATCAAGACAAGGCTACTCCTTGACAAAAATAGAAATTGTGGCACCGGCATATTTTCTGGTCTTTTGCAGCTTAAGGTGTGGTATTTCTGGCGCTTCCCCAGGGTGAGACAGCACAAAAGTCCCCCCAACTTTTAAAAACTGCACTAGGTGTTTTATTTCTAATAAGTCAAAGTGATCGTAAGGTGGATCGGCTAGTATTAAATCAAAGCGCAAATTCGTCTTGAAGGCCAAGATCTTTTTTCTAACTACGTCGGCTTTTTCTTGGCGCAAAAACCCACTTTCCTCGGCATATCTAATCATGTCGCGTGCCAATCTTGGTCTACTATTCAAAATAGCAAAATACCCAAGGCTCATCATATTGTCGATAATGCAGTTTTCGGCTTTTGAGCTGCTATCTACAAACAGCACTTCCTTGGCACCCCTAGAAAGAGCCTCGAATCCGAGAGCGCCGCTCCCAGCAAAGGCGTCAAGTACAGTTGCTCCAGGCAAGTATCTCGAAATCATATTAAAAAGTGCCAAGCGTTCCCTTTCGCCCATTGGATGCGTATCTCCACCTGGAGTTTCTAGTATGCGTCCACGAAACTTCCCAGACGTGATTTTGACAGTTCTATTCATTTTCCCTCCCATCTCTACTCTATTATTCGGAATAACTAAAGCTAATTTAGTGTCGTAATCTGTTGATATTTAGTAATGCCACTCATTAACTCCTTATATTTTATCATATCATCAGGAGCCTGCAAGAATTCCGTGACATCTTTCTGGGCGCGAGAGATTAGTTTAGTATCTGCAAGAGAAGCAATTCTGAGGTCCAAAGCACCATGTTGCAGGGCACCATAGATCTCGCCAGGGCCACGCAGTTTCAAATCTACCTCTGACAGATAAAAACCATCATTTGATTTTTCCAGTTCAAGTAGTCTTCTTGACGGTCTCATATCTCCAGAGGTGAGTAGATAGCAATAAGCCTTAGACGCACCTCTCCCTACTCTTCCGCGTAGCTGATGAAGCTGTGCTAGGCCGTATGACTCTGCGTTTTCAATTACAATCAGCGTTGCATTTGGTACATCTACACCTACTTCTACTACCGTGGTTGACACCAAAATATCTATTTCGCCATTACTGAATCGCTCCATAATTGCATCTTTTTCGGCTGGTTTCATTTTGCCATGTAGGAACTCAATACATTTATCTGGAAAGACCTCCCTTAGCCTTCTAGTACGCTTTTTTACGGAAGTAATATCTTGAGGACTCGCAGCGCCATTTTGATTTGGTACTACTGTACCATCGTCTATGGCTTTACAAATCCAATAGATTTGCTGCCCATGCATTTTTTTGCCAGTCCCCTTTTTGTCCGGCGAAAGTTTCATTATTTCATCCATTTTGGGATATAACATTTCGGTGGTTTCTATCTCTGCTAAAATTTTAGTTTCTATCGGCTGGCGACCACGTGGCATTTCGTTTAGGATCGAAACATCTAGGTCGCCAAAAACCGTTAACTGCAAGGAGCGTGGTATAGGAGTGGCAGTCATCGAAAGTAAGTGTGGTGCCAGACCATGGGGAGATTTCAAAAGGAGTTTTTGCCTCTGTTCTACTCCAAATCGGTGTTGCTCATCGATAATTACAAGCTGCAAATTGGCAAATTCCGTATCATCTGTTAGTAGTGCATGAGTACCTATTACAAGATTAATTTCTTTGTTTAGAATTTGCTTTTTTAACTCAGGTTTTTTCTTAGTAGCACCAGTGAGTAGAGCTGTGTGAACGCCAAATCCTTCTAAGATTTTTGATAAACTATCAAAATGCTGCGTAGCAAGAATTGCAGTTGGTGCAAGAAATGCCACTTGTCCACCAGCCAAAATCACCTCAAGCGCAGCTAGCGCTGCTACCATAGTTTTACCTGATCCCACATCACCTTGAAGGAGCCTATTCATAGGGACAGGTTTTTCCATGTTTTTAAAAATATCCCAAGCAGCTCTTCGTTGGGCATTGGTTAATTTAAATGGTAGTTTTTGTACGAAGTTCCTGATCCCTTCTTGGTTAAATGGTATAGCCTTTGCTCGTAGTTTATCATTTTCACGACGATTCAGTTTTGCCGCCAGGATTAACTCGAATAGTTCCTCATAGGCCAGATATTCTCTCGCTTTGTTCGCTATATCTAGAGAATTCGGAAAATGGGCGTAGAACAAAGCTTTTTTGCGAGTACCACTCTTTACCGAAGGCAACAAATCAGGTATCTGATTAAATTTATCTCTTGAATTATTAAATAAACGTCGAAAATCATGGGATTTTAACGCTCCATGAGCTACGTATATGGGGCTAAGACCGATTCTAAGGTCAATATCGGCCACTTCGGCCGCGGAAGGCGAGACTAAGCTATAACGGCCATTTCGAAGCTCGTAATTCCCAGTAAAGTAGTATTCCTTGTCTTTGCTAAACTGCTTCAATCGATAGCTTTGATTGAACCAAACCACTTTCACCATTCCGGTTTCATCTCTTACAACGCCTTCCGTCACTGAAAGGTTGCGACGTCGTGCGCGTCTAGAAGTTAAAGCATCTATTTTTCCCCTAATTACAACTTTACCTGGCCTTATTTTGGCTATACTGGTTGGGGTGTCATAGGTTTCATAATCTCTTGGCAAAGTATACAAAAAATCCTTTACCGTACGAATACCGTATTTTTTTAATATTTCTGCTGTTTTTGGCCCAATACCAGTTAAAGTTTCAACTGGTTTAGACAGTTCCACTATGTTCCTCTCGCCATTTTGCTATTTCGCCGTGATTTCCGGAGAGTAGTATATCTGGCACCCTCATTCCTCGGAATTCCTCTGGCCGAGTATATTGTGGATATTCAAGGTTATTTCCTTTCGAAAAACTTTCTATCTCGGCAGAGGTCTCACCTCCAAGCACGCCTGGTACTAAACGTACTACCGAATCGATAATGATTAGCGCCGGCAGCTCCCCACCAGTCAAAACGTATTTTCCAAGGGATATTTTATAGTCTACAATTGACAGTATTCTCTCATCATATCCTTCGTAATGTGGACATAAAATAATATAATGAGCATCAGACACAAACCTTCTTGCGATTTCTTGTGTCCATATCTCACCTACCGGAGTAGGTAAAATGACCTTAGCTGACGGATCTTTTGCCTTGACGTTTTCTATTGCCGCAAATACTGGTTCGCAGCGCAGCAGCATTCCGTCTCCGCCACCATAAGGCGCATCATCGACGGATTTGTGTGGACCAAGCCCAAAATCCCTTAGATTAACAAAATCAAACTTGGCTAAACCCTTCTCGGTAGCCTTCCACATCATTGAAGACTTGAGATATGGCTCCAAGGCTTCTTGAAACAACGTAATAATTGTGAATTTAATCATCTAAGTATTTAGTTACTCCATTCTGCTTGCAAGATCAACATCCAATATTTGTTTTACGACGTCTGGGTCTAAGCCGTAACCTTCCTCTGCCTCATATGTTGCATATTTTCCACCATGTTTCGTAGCTTTACCTTCTACGACATATGAGTTGCTATTATCGTAGGCCATATAATAGTGTACAAAATCCTCCCCAACAATACCATTATCGAAATCTAATTCGCTGCCACCATCTTCCCTGTAAATAAGTTGAAGATTACTTGCTCCACCCACTGTTCTTTCAATACCGGAGCTCCACTCTGTTTCGCTTTTTGGAGTAGGAGCGGCATGCTCGCCACCACATGAATGTAAGGCGGCACCACTAATAACCAAGACAGCGGCGGCCACGGCTATTGGTCTCAAGACTCTTTTAGCTCTTTCTTTCAACTCGTTTAAGCGTTCCGCTGGTGCTTCATTTTCAAGCGCAACTCTACCGATTTGCTCATTTTGTCTTCTTTCATCCGATCTTTGGGATTTAATTTCTATCCAGGAAGGTGCGTCTTCTCCTTCCTCATGAGGGGTAAAAGCAGCTTTATTTCCTTCATTATGCATTTTCTTGTTCTCCTTTCTCCACTATTTTCTTTGCGACATCGTTTGCGTCTATACCATATTCCTTCAACACTTCACGTACTTCGTTATTTGGAAAATCTCCTTTTTCGGAAATAGCGGCGAGCCTCTCTAACGCTTCTTCCGGAAGACTATTTAGTATTTCATCTTCGATATTTTCTATTAATTCATTTTGGTCCATAAACCTCCTTATACTAGTATTATAAACAAAAAACGCCATAAAGTACAGACAAAAAAGTAGACGAATTGCTTCGTCTACCTTACGCTGATCCGCGCCCACCCTTGGGGCACATTGTTTTGTTTTAATCCGCTGTTTTTGTTTTTAATGTAAGTCTCCACACTCCACTAAATCAGTGGAACCCCTGTGAAGCGTACCAGCTTAAGCTTATAATAAAGCATAAGCAGGCGAATGTCAAGAGTTTTTTTATTTCAAAAATATGTTATAATATGCTTATTGTTTTTTCATAAAAAAGCCCCACGGTTTTTTGTGGGGCTTGGGGACGAAGGGGGGGCTACTTATCAATCTTTACACGCTCATCCATCAAACCGGAAATAAACGTGTCGGAGACGAAAGCTGTCCCACTGATAACAGCAAACTCAATAGCACAGTTTTCGACAACCGCATTTCCACGAATACTGACATCATCATAAGTACGCGAATTGATGATTCTGGCGTTGCCGGAAAACAATCCACTAGAATCATCCGAATCAGTAGCTATATCAGAATTTTCCACCCAAACATTGCCAGAAAAATGGCCACCATTAATACGTGAATTCCAAATTCTACTATTTCCTTCTATTTTGGTGTCATACACAATTTTCGTTCCCACGACAGATGCTGACCCAGAAATATCTGTACCGCCATAGCTGTCAATTTCGCATTCACAAACATAGGAGTTACCATGAATCTTGCAATCTCCGTCGATGACGGAATCTACAATACTGGCACTATTGAAGATCCTGGTTTTCATTCCCATTACTTCGGAACCAGGATAAACCCAACACGACCCTTCGTGAGAAAGGTTTTCCTCACATAGAATATATCCACCAAGATCGCCAGCTTTTACGTTTCCAAAGCTTCTTAACGCTCTAATTTGGTAAAGAGTAACCTCTTTTTTAGGTTCTTCTATGGATTCGTCGGTACAGTCATAGTTGTCAAGTATGCTTTGAAAAGCCCATTCTAAGTGGCTTCGTACTTTAGTTTTACCAGTAAACTCATACTTTCTTTCCTTCAATTTTAGCACTTCCCTTCTTCAAATATTAAAGTCCTATCAGATGTAAAAATTTGCAACTGATATATAATATACATTATAGCATAAACAGTATAATAAGTCAATACCATATAAATATTTATAGATATTTTGCAAATAAGAGTGGTGTGCTATAATATAAGCATGTTTGTAGATAAGGCCAAAGTTAGCTTAAAAGCCGGTAAGGGCGGTAATGGTGCCGTTTCTTTTCGCCATGAGATTTATATCCCTAAGGGCGGCCCTGATGGCGGCGACGGTGGCAAAGGTGGCGACATCGTCTTTCGTGCCGACCGCAACACCAATACTTTGATAGATTTTCGTTTTACACCAATCTTGACTGCCGAAGATGGCAAAAATGGCTCTGGCCAACGTTCTGCCGGCCGTTCTGGTAAAGACCTCATTGTCGACGTTCCAATCGGTACAGCTGTTTACAAAACCAGCGAAGACGATCGCACGTCGAATACGCTACAGAATGAATCTCCAAGGATTCTAATCGCCGATCTAACAAAGGACGGCGAAGAGGCTATCGTTGCAAGAGGCGGCTCTGGTGGCTTTGGTAACGCTCACTTTAAATCAAGCACTCGTCAAGCACCACTCATTGCCGAAGTAGGAGAACCAGGTGAAGAATTTGAAGCCGAATTAGAGCTAAAAACCATGGCCGATGTTGGCCTAGTCGGATTACCAAATGCTGGCAAATCCACCTTTCTTTCCGTTGTTTCAAACGCAAAACCAGAAATTGCCGATTATCCATTTACCACCATCACTCCAAATCTCGGTGTCGCCACGATTGATGGCAAAGATTTATTGATCGCAGATATCCCAGGTCTTATCGAAGGTGCCTCTGAGGGCAAAGGGCTTGGTCATGATTTTTTACGCCATGTGGAGCGTACATCTGTTTTGTTGCACTTGGTGGACATTTATAATGACGACGCCGGTGAAGCTTATCAAACAATCCGTAATGAACTAGTAAAATACTCTAATCTTGCCGAGCGCCCAGAAATTGTTGCATTGACTAAATGCGAAGGTGTTGACCAAGAAATAATTGATATGCAAACCGCTTCAATTCTCTCTAAAAACCCAGATGCCAAGATTTTTGCCATTTCCTCCCAAGCTCATCAGGGGCTAGAAAACTTGCTGCGGGAATTGAAGTTCGCCTATGAAGCGAGCATAGAGCGAGCCAGAGTAAAATCTGAGGAGATCAGTCGAGGCGAGTACGAAACTGTAATTTCGGCGCAGCCTCGATTGATCGACGAAGATTTTACCCGAAGCGAAGCGAAGCGCGAGCTGAATAGGCAAACTGCAATTCCTACGATCTCTCTATCTCCTAAGGAACTGAAAGACACTTGGCAGGTAGAAAAGTTGGATGATGGTAAGTTTAGAGTGACTGGCGAGAAAATCGAAAAATTCGCCCGTCGTACTGACCTAAACAATTATGCATCTGTTAATCGTCTCCGTGACATCATGAAAAAACTCGGTATCAGAGCGGAACTTACCACTCAAGGGGCTTTGCCAGATTCTATTATCGAGATTGCAGGCAAAGAGTTTACTCTAGTAGAAGATTGGTAAGATTTTCAAGAGGGGCAACCCCTATTATTACTTTAATCATTACAAAAAACACCACTCCATAATTAAGTCAATTTAACTCCGTTCTTGATACATCTATTAATGGATATAGTTAAAGTTGCCGACGTATCCAGCAGGAATCGTAGCACGAATCACGCGACCAGGTACATATCCATAGTTCATTTCGGTAACAACAATCGAGCCATCAGGATTAACGGATTCAACATATCCTACATGGCCTACCCAACCAGAGTCGGTTTGAAAAATCGCACCAGCAGATGGCGTATGGTCCACTAGTACACCATGATTTCTAGCTGAATCATCCCAATAGTTTGCGTTACCCATGACACCTATTGCGACTAAATCTGGACGCATATGGGAAGCCCAATCCACACATTGACCATAGCCGATAGAATAATAACCAACTACTTGAATGTTTTGACGTTCAGAGGTATTACCAAGGTAGGTATACGTACTAGTATAGGTTGGACGAGTTACTACAGGAGGAACATATTCCGGGCGTTCGGTTTCTGGCAAAGAACCATCTTTAATAATAATTTTAGCCCCCTCAGACAATCCTGAAACCTCTAAATCGTTCAAGGCAATTATTTCTTCAGCATTTGAACCGTACTTCTCAACAATCGACTCTACCGTATCATCCGATTTTACGGTATATACTATACCTGGAGTACTGGGGATGTAAAGCAATGTACCAGCGGCAACATCAGTAGTTTTAAGATTATTTGACCAACGCAACTGGTCTGAAGACACACCGTATTTTGAAGCAATCGTATCAATGTTTTCACCGTCTTTTACGGTATATTCAACTACACCACGTGATGCGGCAATGTTTGTGAGGCTTGGTTTCTCGAGCTTACCTGCAGTTGAAGTCTGCCCAGAATCATACATTGTGGTAGTAATGACATAGTTTGAAGCCACGTCTGTTGCACTAGCTAAACCAAGAGCATCGGATAAATCTGCTACTACGTATAGTTCTGAAAGCTGATCTACAGATATATTGAAATCATTGGCTGCAAAAGAATCCAAGCTAAGATTGACCTCTGAAGTTTTTTTATCAATTGAACCCAAGAATACGAGTAGCAAAGTCAAAAATCCCACCAAAAAGTACGGCAAAACCTGTCTTAGGTGCTTATAGCTATTATTTCTTCGTGTTCTTTTTTTTCTCATAACGAAACGTTACAGAGCTTCTGGCAATGGCTGTAAATGTTCTGGTTATGCTCAGACTCTGTATAACCATAATACATCATACCATCGTCTCCTGTCAAGAAGTAAAGATAAGCCGTATCACTTGGCTCCGCTACAGCAAGTAACGCAGAGAGTCCAGGATTTGCGATTGGTCCACATGGCAACCCACTATATATTCTCGTATTATAACAAGAATCTACCTGTAATGCTGCCATATTATCAGTATAAATAGTCCGACTAGGATCAACCGTATCTAGCGCATATGATACCGTCACATCGCTCCCTAGAAGCATACCATTAGATAAACGTGATAAAAAAACTTGAGCTACAGTGGGTTGATCTGGGGGTGAAGCTTCTTTTTGTACTATGGAAGCAAGAGTAATTCCCTCAAATAGTGAAAGTCCCAAGTTGGAATACCTCTTTTCTAGATCATTCTCCTTTACAACTTTATCCATTTCGCTGAGAAATACCTCCAAAATTTCGCTCACCGTACTATCGCTATAAAAATTGTGGGTTTCCGGATATAAAAACCCCTCCAAAGTAGCTCTCTCTGGTCGGTTTTTTAAAAAACTATAGTTATACTGTGCCTTAAAAGCACTGTCAATTTCAGTTTCGGTGTAGTTTGCGAGTTTTTCTTCGCTTTCTGGATTGGTATTGCGATCTAGCTCTAAAAGATGCTTTTTGATATCATAAATTGTTTCACCAGGACGAATTGTAAAATCAAAAGTACTAGCCGTCATTGCAGCCTCTTGTCGAGCGTATTCTTCAGCACGCTCCTTTGCTTTTATGTCTTTATACCACAATACTCCACCAGTAGCTAGTAATCCAATTACTACGAGAATTATTAGGCCTGTAATAAGTTTTGTTGCTGTTTTCATTCTGTGTTTTACCTTTTTTGTATTAAGTTTTACCTTGTCTGCTTCCTTTTTTGTAAGAGAAGAAACTGTTTCTCCCGCGTCCAAAACTGCCGAGCGCATCCCATTAACCATTCCATGAACACCGGATACTTCTTGGCTAGAAGACTCGCTGCTATTTTTTTCTTGTAGGCTTGACGTGTTGCTTAAGCCCTCCATAAAATCCTGGAGGATTATAGAAGCAGCTTCTGCATCGATTTCACCTTTTTCATACCCTTTGTTACGTTGCTTTAGGCGTTCTTCTGCTACAACGGATGTAAGGGATTCGTCTTGGAACTTAATTCTAGCCCCAGGGATTTTTTCTGTCATAACCTTAGCAAAGTTTCTCACATAAAGAGACTGTGCCGTCTCGTTACCAGAATTACTTCTTGGTAAACCTAACACAAAAAGATTTGTGCTATTAATTCTGGCTAATTTGGCGATTTCCTGCCATTCTGAGCCATCCACGTTAATATACCCTATTGGTATCGCAATACGTGTAGAAGAATCAGCCTTGGCTACGCCAATACGTTTTTCGCCCACATCTAGCCCTAAAACTCGCATTAACCCTCTCTTTACAAATAATTTTAATTGATATTATTCTTTTTTCTCATCAGATGATTCTTGTTTATCTTTATCTTCGTCTTCATTTTCATCATCATTTTTTTGATTGATAGAATTTCCTTCTTGGTCCTTAACCTCTAAAATTACAGTAATTTTATTAGAATCACCTGGCACAGAGGTTACCCAAGGGAATGATTTATCAATTGTAACCGAAGTGACACCATCAATATCTTTCAAATCGTGCTGGACTTCACCTAGTCCTTTACCCATAGACTTTTCGACTACAGAGTTTTCGGTGATTTTTGGGCCAGTATTGTAGGATGTTTTGAGCTTACCAGTGTATCCATCGCTAGTTTGAGCGAAGTTCTCAATAAATGGATTCTTGATTTCATATATTTTTTGGGAATCGCTTACATTTGCCTTTTTGGTAATAAACTCTTCAACCTTAGTCTTATCTATTACGAATACCGAAGTCACGGTAACAGCCTTTAATGTAGGTTTAACTCCATCTTTTACTTCTTCGCCCACCTTCGGCGTAGACTCGGCATCAGAAGTAGACTGCTTCATGCTCGAATCAATAATCATAGCATTCTCACCCAATTGTTCTAAGAGTTTTGCCTTACTTTCTTCAAGATTTGCACCAGCAAGCTGCGATTTAGCATTATCTATATCTGATTGCTGTACAATCAGAATTTCCTCATCTGAACCTCCGGTCATTGGCTTATCTGTATAGACGCTCACGTCTGCTGTAGTATTCCAACCAACATCAGTGGCAGCAATATTATATTTAGCACCTGGCGCCTCAGCGGTTACCTCGATTTTGGCATAAATATGACACCCTTTAGTTTTAAATTCCTCCCTGGTGGTAGAACTGTCAATATTGGCACAAACACTATCATCATCTCCGTCATAAGACATCGTTACACTACGATTTGCAATATAAGTTAAACCATTATTTGTAAAAGTATCACCAGCCTGCACGACTTTTGTACCGCCTCGATAGGACAATTTGGCTAGTACCATTACTTCACCGTGGGCCTTTTCGCCAACATTTTTTTTGCCAGTAGCTTCGAATTCAACCTCTTCTTTTGTTTCTACTTTCTTTTCTTCTAAATAAAATTTCCCAATATCGGCATTTTCTTCGCTCAAATTGGTCGTAAATGTGATTGGCTCGGAAAAATTATTAGCCGTTGTCTTGATGCCGACAGTGATTGTGACGGCTGGAGCGATTACAAATGCCCATACTAAGACACCAATTAACGCCACGCCACAGACTACTAAAGCGATTGAACGCTTTTTGTTGCCTGTAAACCACCCAACCAACCCACTTTTGATGGCGGAGTGATCTTTCTTATTGCTTTTCTTTTTAGCGACAGGTTTTTCCTCTTCTTTATCCTCCTTATCATCATCTTCTTCTTCACCATTCTCGTCCTCTTCATCGGCATCATCCTCGGTATTGTCTTCAGTTTCATTATCCTTTGTCTCGGCTCCTTCTTCGTCCGAACCAGGTTCCGACTCCTCACTCTCTTCATTTTCCGAATCATCATATTCATCATCATTGTTTAGCGTCTCCCTGGAAACCGTTTCTATATCAGACTCAATTGTAGGGATTGAAGGTGCAGACTGTAAATTTTTTGCTACAGGTAACTTGGTGGCTGCAGCGAGCTTGCTAATCGAAGGGTCGGCAGTGACTAGGACTACGTTTTTGCTTGCACTCATTCCTGTCTTAGCAATCAGCTTGATATTCACTACACTTCTAAAGACACCAGCTTTTTTCGGTGGCACCAAAGCCACGATTTTTGACTTTGAGTTTTCGATTTTCGTGATGATGTCAGTAATGTCATCATCTGGCTCAATATAAATCACGTCTTTATTCATATATAAAATATACCACATTTTGTTGAGCTTGTGTTAAAATTATTAGTAGATGGAATTATTTAAACGTAAAAAATCAACAAATGACAAAGCGACTGATTCCGCCAAAGACAACAAACTTGCAGAAGTCGCCCTTAATACCATCCATGACGGTATTATTATCATTGATAAAAATGGCGTAATTAAATTCATTAATCCAGCAGCCATCAGAATGACCGACTGTCAGTCGGATAAACAAGCCCTTGGTTTGGATTACGGTCTCATTATCAGGCTAGAATCCAAAGATGGAAACGCTTTATCCGATCAAGAGAATCCTCTCATCCAAGCTATTCAATCCAACCAAGCTTTAGATGGCCATCAATGTGTTCTAATCGCAAACAAATCCGATAAGCATATCCCCATTTCGCTTTCAGTCCTATCGGTTGATGGATTATCGCAAGATCGCGTCATTGTTTTTCGTGATATTTCAAAAGAACTTAAAGAAGAAGGTGAGCAAGCAGAATTCATATCTACAGCATCACATGAGATGCGTACTCCAGTTGCTACGATTGATGGCTATCTTTCCCTAGCTGTCAATCCGCAAACTGCCACTATCGATGAGCGTGCTAGAGGTTATCTTGAAGCAGCCCAAGCCGCCTCAAAACATCTTGGAAAACTTTTCCAGGATCTTTTGGATGTTACCAAACTAGATGATGGCCACATTAAACCTAAGTTCCGTCCAGCCGAGATGGTTAGCCTCACCAAAACTATTTTCAATAATTATATTTCCAAAGCACAGGAGCTTAAGATTACTTATACATTCGGCTCAGAAGAACAATCATTCGGCGGTGGTAGACAACTCGGCCAGGTAGTATATGGTTATGTTGATACGGATTTCATGCAAGAGATTTTAAGCAATCTTATTGATAACGCCCTTAAATACACTCCTTCTGGTGGCTCAGTTTACGTCAATGTACGTGGTGATGGTGATCGAGTCCTCATTAATGTTACTGATACCGGCATAGGTATTTCTGCTGATGATTTGACTCATATCTTCCAGAAATTCTATCGTTCTGACAATTCTGACACGCGCACGATTGGCGGCACCGGATTGGGGCTTTACATAGTAAAACAACGCGTTGAGTCGATGGGCGGCAAAGTATGGGCCGAATCTGCCTTTGGTGATGGCTCTACCTTCTACGTGTCCTTGCCGAGACTCAGTAACGAAGAATACGAAAAACGCATGATTGCATTCAATAATCAAATGATGCAAGAACAAAACACATTATCTGCTGCTCCGTCTACCCCTCCTACTTCCATGCCTTCTCCTGCACCCGCTGCTACTGCACCCATCTCTTCTACTCCTTTGCCTACTTCTGTGCCTTCTTCTACTCCTTTGCCTACTTCTGCGCCTTCTTCTACGTCTGCCACTGCTCCTGCACCAGCCACGGTGCCCACTTCAACTCAGGCGTCTACTCCAGTTCCTGGCTCTGTTCAAAACTCAGCATCAACTCCTGTAGCCCCAGCACCAACCCAAATAGCCACAACACCTACGCAAGCACCTGCCCAAGTGTCAGCTCCAATTCCCATGCCTCCCCCGGATCCTGTTCCTACCTTAGCATCTGCCCCACCGGCAGCACCAAAGCTAGTAACGCAACCAAACCAAATCGATATTAAACTAAACGGAGAAACAAAATGAGCAAAGTAATGGTGGTAGAAGATGACGCAAATCTACGCGAAATATACAGTATTAGAATTACCGCAGAAGGCTATGATGTTGTATCTGCTGGGGATGGCGAAGAAGCTCTCGCAGTAGCCGTCAAGGAAAAGCCGGATCTTATTCTGTCTGATGTTATGATGCCAAAGATTTCTGGTTTTGATATGCTAGACATTTTGCGCTCTACGCCAGAAACCAAAGATATTAAAGTAGTAATGATGACGGCCCTTTCAGGCGACGACCAAAGACTAAGAGGTGAAAGGCTTGGCGCTGATAGGTATCTTGTTAAATCTCAAGTTGGTATTGAAGATGTAGTAAATACCATACATGATGTTTTAGGTGACAAAGTTGCACAAGCACCTGCTACGGAAACCGTAGCACCGACGACATCGTCGTCCAACCAGGCTCCAACTCCTACCCCTACCCAAGGAGCCGCCATTGCGCCTCCAGTAGATGCCTCCTCGCTCACTGCATCCCCCGTTACGCCATCTGTCGAACCATCCCAACCTCAGGCAAACTATGGACCAAACAATCAGGCTTAATAAATTTCTCGCCGAAAGACTTGGCGTATCGCGTCGTGAAGCAGACGAGTTGATAGCTGCTGGCAAAATTACGATAGACGGCAAAACCGCTATTCTAGGTGCCAGAATACCGCAACTAACAGATGTTGATATTGACAAACTACCAAAAGTATGCTATAATAACAAAACTATACCATTTGAAACAAAATATACCTACCTAGCTTTCAATAAACCAGTAGGGTATGTTTGTTCTAGAAGGTCTCAAGGTTCTTCCCCAACCATTTACGATATTTTACCCAAGAAATACCATCATCTAAAAACCGTTGGCAGACTCGACAAAGATTCATCAGGTTTGATTCTGCTTACCAATGATGGTGATTTTGCCTACCAAATGACTCACCCCAAGTTTCGCAAAACCAAAGTCTACGAAGTTGAGCTCGATAGACCTTTAGAACCATTACACCAACAAATAATCTCCGACTACGGCGTTATGCTTGATGATGGGCCTAGCCGTTTTAAAGTTTTAAAGAAAGAGCAAGTATCCCCCATTGTCTATTTAGTGACGCTGACTGAGGGCCGTAACCGTCAAATTCGTCGCACTTTTTTAGCTCTTGGCTATAAAGTCACTAGACTTCATCGTACTAATTTCGGAAAATATGAACTCAGTAATCTTCCAGCTGGCAAATATCAAGTCATAGAACAAAACTAAACCTTCCTGCATAAACATACCAGCCTTTCTTTTTCGAAAGAAAAGCTCAGACTGTGTTATAATAGAACCATGAGCACAATCTTAGGTCTAGATATTGGTACCGAATATGTTAAAGCCGTCTTAGCTAAACCAGATAAAAAAGGTAATCTTGAGGTTTTGGGGGTTGGCAAGGCCAAGCAAACTGAAGGAAACATGTATAATGGAGCAATTGCTGATATTCCAGCAGTCGTAGCTGTCTGTGAGGAAGCTCTTGTTGATGTCGAGGAAGAAGCCGGAGAACGTGCTGAACTAACCGTTGTTGGGGTTGCTGGTGAACTAATAAAAGGCAACACGACCACCGTGCGCTGTTCACGTAAAAACCCCAATAAACCAATCACAAATTCCGAAATGCAAGAGATTATCAAAAAAGTCCAGCAAAAATCCGGTGAAGTCGCCAAGAAAACCGTCGCCCTAGAAACTGGCAATGATAATGTCGAGGTTAGACTAATTAATTCTGCCATTGTTTCGCTTTTAATCGATGGCTACAAAATTTCCAATCCCATCGGTTTCAAGGGTTCAGATCTTGTTATTCAATTTTATACTGCATTCGCGCCCTTAATTCATGTTGCCGCTATCGAAAAAGTTTGTGCCGAGCTCAACCTAGATTTATTAACTGTTGCAGTTGAGCCATTTGCGGTTTGTCGTGCATGTTTGGGTGACGACCTGGAGTCAAATTTTTCTGGGATTGTAATGGATATTGGGGGCGGCACTACGGATATTGCCGTGGTTGAAGACGGTGGCGTAGAGGGTACCAAAATGTTCTCCATTGGTGGCCGTAGTTTTACACACCAGATTGCCGAATCTTTAGGCGTAGATACCGAAACTGCTGAAAACTACAAATTAGACTTCGACACAGGTAATTTAGATGATCGAGTCAAATCCAAAGTAGAGACAGCTCTTTCTCGCAATATTTCAGTCTGGCTTACTGGTGTTGAAGTTGCCCTAGAAGAATTCGAGGCCACCAGTCGCTTGCCACGTAATATTATTCTATGCGGCGGCGGTGCAGGGTTATCCTTATTGCAAGAAGAGCTTGCGGTTTCTGAATGGTACAAAGATTTGCCTTTTTCAAGGCGGCCTATAATTCATCTAATGGATGTAATGGACCTACCCAACCTCATTATCAATGATCAAACCAAGCTTGACCATTCATTTGCTACTGCCTTAGGCCTTCTTAGAGTAGGTATGGATACGCTAGCTGGTGCACCAGAAGAAAACAAGCTAAAAGCCAAAATCAGTAAACTTTTACAAAAATAGCAAAATATGCTATAATGATAGTATTCTGACAAAAAAGGAGGGATAAAATAATGGTTATTTTGACCGATTTGTCAGACGTTCTTGTTAGGGGTGTGCATGGGTTGAATGAGGTCGTAACAAAACACTATGATGCTGAAACTGCCAATAGGTTTATGCGTCGTTTTGCCGAAAGCAATCTTGACTTCTGCGAGCTGATGCGTGGTCGTATGACCGAAGATGAGTATTGTAGGATACTTCTTCGAACTAATCATTGGCCGTTTGGAGTGCAAGAAGTTAAGCAGTTTTTTACCGAAAACATCAAAAAGAGCATACCAGACACATTGGACGTATATCGAAGCATCGTTGCTTCGCCTCGTTCATTAAAACATGCAAGCGAGATTGTATTTGGTGAAGCTCCAGAAATCCACATTGTCTCAGATTACATCCTTGAGCGAATCGAGGAAGTAAAAAGTTATCATCCAGACCTTTTCCGTTCAGTGACAAGAGAGTTTTGGTCATGCGAAATTGGAAAACTCAAAAAAGATGAAAGATTTTTTAAACAGTTACTGTGGGTAATCGATGTTCCGGCAGATGAATTAATCTTGGTTGACGACAACATGTATAACACCACCGCAGCTAGGTTGGCAGGCATAACTAGTATTCATTTCAATAATGCCAAGCAGCTCAAAAAAACGATGGTGGAATACGGATTCCATTTTTCAAAATAACCCTACCCTCTAAAGGCACCTTTCCAGGTGCAACCACACACCCTAAAGGCACCCTCCTGGGTGCCTTTTTCATCCTTTGGTTAAACTCTTAGTTAAATCTTTATATCTCACATCCGGCCAATAGTAATCATTCTTTATCATTAATCCAGAAACTACTTTACTCTAGTACTGCTTTAATACGTCTCACTCCAGCCGATGATGATTCTTCTTTTTTGATTACAAAATGTCCAATCGTACCAGTATGTTCAACATGTGGTCCGCCACATACCTCGCGTGAAACTGGTTTTTCAAAATCTCCAATTGTGTAGACTTTTAATTTATCCGGGTATTTATCCCAGAATTGCCCATGTGCTTTCAAAGTATCACGTGCGTACTCTTTGTCATACTCGTCAAATACTACTGGTAAATCAGCTTTAATCCATTCATTTACTTGGTCTTCCACGGCCTTTTTTTCTTCGTCGGTCATTTTATGGTCAAGATTAAAATCAAATCGCAAACGCTCCGCAGTAGTGTTTGAACCTTTCTGTATAATGTCTGGAGATATTAACTTCTGTAATGCCGCTAGTAGTAAGTGTGTGGCAGTGTGGTATTTAACAGTCTGCTCTCCGTGGTCTTCCAGGCCTCCTTTAAACATTCCTTTTGAAGCCGTCTGTGATCTCTCCCGCTGCTCTTTTAACGCACTTTCAAATTCTTCACGATAGTTTGGAGTGAGTTCAATTCCCTGACGGAAACACTCTTCGACAGACAATTCCATCGGAAATCCATAAGTATCCTGAAGCTTAAACAAAGCTTGACCAGTCAAAACAGCATTCTTGTCTCGATTCGTCGCATCTTGGTGCTCGGTGGTATGAGACTTAGTGTCGGTGGCTAGTGGCGACCGATGAGATGAAAACGCCATCTTGTGCAGCTCCCTTAAGCCTTTATTCAAAGTTTTTCGGAATGCATTCTCTTCACGAAGCATCACTTCGAGTGCCACTTCCCTATGAGTCAGAATCGAATCAGGCAGTTCTGCATAATTTTCTGCCACAATCGGTACAATTTCGGCTAAGAAATTCGAGGAAATCCCAAGGTCTAGAGCACGTAGAATTGCTCGGCGCAATAACCTCCTCATCGCATAACCCTGAGTTTTATTTGATGGTACTAAGCCTTCTGCTGCGAGTAGATAGGCACCACGAATGTGGTCGGCGATTACACGCATTTCGTCGGTATTATTGTCATAAGTTTTGCCAGAAATCTTTTCAAGTTTATCAATAATCGGCTTCATAAGGGATATTTTAAACACATCAAATGAACCAATAGAAGCTGCCGCAATACGTTCTAGTCCTCCACCAAAGTCTACATTTTTGTTCTCTAATTCTTCAAATGAACCATCTTCTAATCTGCGGTATTGCATGAACACTTGGTTACCGATTTCCATAAAACGTGCGCCATCTGATGCTGGGTGAGCCTTGCCATATTTTGCCTCGTCCTGCAATTCTGCACCAAAATCATAGAATACTTCAGAATCTGGCCCACAAGGATCACCAATCGGCGTCGAATCACATCCACCACCTCTTGACCACCAGTTTTCGTGATCATCATAAAAGAATATTCTTTCTCCGGGTTTAATACCGCGTTTGTCACCAGTTTTTGCCGAACCGATTTCGACAATTTTCGCTTCAATACCGGCTTCTTCAAATACCTTTTGCCAGATATTTGCTGCTTCTTCATCCTTGGGAATTCCATATTCTTCGTTTCCAATAAAACACGTTACGTAAATTCGTGAAGGATCGAGTCCGATTTCTTTAGTCAAAAACTCAAAAAAACCTCTAATCTGTTCTTCTTTAAAATAATCTCCTAATGACCAGTTACCGAGCATCTCAAACACAGTAGTGTGTCTCGGATCGCCTACGTCTTCAATATCCTGCAACCGCATTGAAGGCTGAGAGTCACATAATCTCGTTCCTTCTGGGTGTTTCTTACCAAGAAGGTATGGTAGGAGTGGCTGCATCCCAGAACCGGTAAAAAGGGTTGTTGGATCGCCCTCGAGTACAAGTGGTGCAGGAGCAATCACCTTGTGCCCACGCTGTACCTGAAACTCTAAGAATTTTTGTCTAATTTCATTTGCATTCATGTTAGGGATTATAGCATTTTATGCTTGATTTTTCAAAAACAGTATGATAAAATAACCACAAGCTTTATCAACTAACACAAAAAGGAGTAATATGGCACAAGCAAAAAAGAAAACTGCGACCAAAACTGCGAAAAAATGCACCTCCAGCAAAGGTAGCTCTCGCTGTGGCAAATGCCAAAAAAGTCAGCAAAGTCAAAAGTCTAACACTTTTTTCATTGTTTCAATGAGCTTTCTAGCTGCAACTTTGCTATTTGCGAACCTATTGATGATTAATGCCTAATAAAAGCAGTAAAAAATACCCCACTATTCGTGGGGTATTTTTCATACTATAATACCGCCACCAAGGCACACCTCGCCATTATATAAGACAGCCGATTGTCCACTAGCCGGACGTTTAATTTCCTCATCAAAATACAGTTTCTGACCATCAAACCTTGCGGTAACCAGCGGCGCACGGTGCCTTAGACGGACGGAAATAATGGCATTAGAAGGGACTTCTGTACGCAAAAAAAGCTCTTTTAGTTTTAATTCTTTTGTCCAAATTGCTTCATTGTTTAGATTTTTTGATACGTATACAATATTGTTTTTTATATCTTTTTTGACGACATAATACGGCATACCATCGTTCACTACGCCTTTTTCACCATCTAAATATAGTCCATGTCTTTGTCCAATCGTATAGAATACAGCGCCTTCATGATATCCGAGTACTTTGTCATTTTCGATTTCACGAATCTCGCCTAGCTCCATATCAATATACTCCTTCAAAAAATCCTTCATCCCTACTTCCCCCACAAAACATACCCCCATAGACTCTTTTTTGTAAGCATTATGGAGGCCATTTTTCTCTGCGAGCTTTTTTACCTCAGGTTTCAACATATCACCTATCGGAAAAATCGTATGTGCCAAAGCATCCTCGGAAATCCGATAAAGAAAATAGGTCTGATCCTTATTTTCATCAAGAGCACGTAGTAATAATGGACTAGAGTCCAACTCTGGGTTTGGAATCAAGCCAGCATTATCTTTAGAATTTGATGTTCTTGCGTAGTGTCCAGTCGCAATATAATCTGCTCCGGCGTCCACCGCTTTTTCGTAAAACAGTTTAAATTTGATTTCTTGGTTACAAATAATGTCTGGATTTGGCGTGTTACCCTTCCGAAATTCCGACAGCATATAATCTACTACCTTCTGACGATAAGCTTCTTCAAAATCCCATACTTCGAAATCAATTCCTAGTTTCACGGCAACACGTTTAGCATCAGCGAGATCTTCAGCCCAAGGGCATTTCATCCCAGGAAGATCTTTAGACCAGTTTTTCATGTATACACCAACTACGCGGTAGCCTTGCTCCTTCAAAAGTAACGCAGACACGCTAGAGTCTACTCCACCGCTCATGCCAATATACACAGTTTTCATAGAATAATTATAACATAAAACGACATAATCTTCATGAAAAATCAAGTCTATCATGTATGACATTAGCATGATAGAATAAAACCATGAGTAGTAATCTAGTTTTATTTTCAAATCAAAAGAGCCGTCGTTTTTTAGCGTCGGTGCTAGTATCATCATCTTTAATTATTCCAGCACTTGCCTTGGTTGGTCTTACCTCCGCCCTCACCTACCAATCCTCCGTAGACGTTAGCTTTACCTTTAA
>CAMOIR010000003.1 GCA_946616455.1 uncultured Candidatus Saccharibacteria bacterium
CTTTTTTTCTCGTAGATTCCACCTTTTCGTCAGTTATGACACCCCAACGATATTTAACGCGTTCTCCGCAAGAATTGTGTTTTGTGTAATAATCCTCCACAGCTTGTATCACTTGTCTTGGGCGCAGTGATTGGCAAGCAGCATCTAGATAAACATCCCCCTCACCCAAATAGTCAAAATCACTCATAGTACTAATTATAGCCCTAGTTGCCGATTTTAGCAAAGTGTGATATAATGAATTTAGTTACCAAAGAAAGTGGCGGGAGTATTCCTTAATTATGCCACCGAGGCAAATTCTTGTATTTATTTGGTGACGTTATTTAACAATTAGCTAGCCGAATAACAACTAACCAAAGGAACTTTTTATGGCAATTTCAAAGGATAAAAAGAACACATTGGTTACTGATCTTACAGAGCTTCTCACTAATGCCAAATCTACAGTTTATGCTAAATATCAAGGCTTGACTGTAGCTGAGCTCCAAGAGCTTCGAAAAAATGCTCGCGAAGCAGGTGTTAAAATCAAGGTAGTCAAAAACCGCCTTGTGCGTGTAGCAATGGGGCAGATAGCAGTTTATAAAGATACCGATACTACTGGTCTTACCGGTCAGCTGTTATATGCTATCTCGGATGACGACGAGGTTGCTCCAGCAAAAGTTTTGGCAGAATTCGCTAAAAAACATTCAGCCCTAAATTTGGCTGGTGGTTTTAGTGATCTCGGCAATGCTTTGTCTGAAGATGAAGTCAAATCTCTGGCTGCTATGCCAAGCAAAAACGAACTTATTGCTCAGGTTGTCGCACAGCTTCTTTCTCCAGTCACCGACTCGATTTCCGGTCTTTCCGGCGGGTTGTCTGGTATTGTTTCTGGATTGGAAGCCCATATTAATCAGTAACCATTACATCGACGGGCGACGATTTTTCTGGGGGACCCCTAAACCAGCTGGATTTGGGGGAAAGAAAAGTCGGTAGGACCCATCGAGAGAATAATTAAAGGAGAATTAAAATGGCAAAAGATATTAAAAAACTTGCTGAAGAATTGGTAGGTCTTACCGTTCTCGAAGTAAACGAATTAAAGAACGTCCTTAAGGACGAATACGGCATCGAGCCAGCTGCTGCTGCTGTTGCCGTTGCTGCTGGTCCTGCTGCTGATGCAGGCGCCGCTGCAGATGAGGGCAAATCAGAATATGATGTTGTCTTGAAAGATGCAGGCGCACAAAAAATCGCCGTCATCAAGGCTGTTAAGGAAGCTACTGGACTAGGTCTTGGCGAAGCTAAGGCTATCGTCGACGGTGCTCCTGCAACTGTCAAAGAAAAAGTCGCCAAAGCTGATGCTGAGGCAATGAAGAAAGCTCTCGAAGAAGCTGGCGCTACTGTCGAGCTCGCTTAATAAACTGCTAGCTAATTGTTATGAATCAAAAAACTACCCCTCGTGAGGGGTAGTTTTTTAACCGAGTTTTTTAGTGTTACTAAACTGGAATACAGCACCGATTGCCGCAATCGCAATTAAAAATGGCCAATATAATAGCTCGAAGTTAAGTGTAGTAAAGAATGCAAAGATAGTCAAAGTTAGTGCATAAGAGCCAGCTAGGGATGTTGCGATAATGATCGCCGGTTTAATCATAGCAACAGCAAAGGCTGCCACGATTGCTCCGATTACGGCTCCAATTGCAATCGTAGGAAGATCGGAGCCAAAGTATTGAATTGTAATGAGAATTACTAAGATGAAGACAATACCGGCCACACAGAGCTTTTCGATTGAAAACCCCATCATAGCAAGTATGATACCACCACCTATTGGTAGTAAATTTTGATAAAGTGCATCATTTGCAATTTGTGGTACAGCTTGATTGATTGTAGGCATAAGAAGCCTCATCAAATTAAATCCAAGTAAGAACCAAATGATAAAAAATGCGATTTTTTTGATACGATAGCCAAAGAACAATACCGCAATACCAATTGCAATAAAGATTAATAATTCGTATAATTCTAAACCTTGTATCGCTTCCATGAAATCATTATATCATATGAAAACTATATACAATAAGCATTAAATATGGGTTTTTCTCAGCGTTGAAATGCACGCCGCATAAAAAATACAACAGGTCGGGCGATTCGTCCCTGTATTTCAGTATAGGATACTCATCCGCGACTGTTGTAATTTTTATCGGGCGATTTCAAAATGCTTCGAAAACTCCCATATTTAATGCATTAATTATATAGGTTTTCAATCTGTATAGAAGGTCCCATGGTGGTAGTAATGAAAACCGATTTCACATAAGAGCCCTTTAGTGATGCAGGTTTCTGAGATTTCAATGAATCAAAGAAGGCATTTGCGTTTTCGACGAGTTTATCAACACCAAATGAAACCTTTCCAACACCAATATGGACAATAGCTTGCTTGTCTACACGATATTCTACTTTACCAGCTTTGGATTCCTTGACGGCCTTGTCAACGTTCATTGTGACAGTACCAGCCTTAGGATTTGGCATCAAGCCCTTAGGGCCAAGTAGTCTAGCAAATTTACCAAGCTTTGGCATATACTGAGGAGTTGAGATAAGAACATCGAAATCAATAGTTCCCTTCTCGAGTCTTTTTAGAAATTCAGCATCTTCGGCAATATCAGCGCCGGCAGCTTTCGCAGATTTACAAACGTCTTCTGGTGCGAATACGGCAACACGTACGGTCTTACCATTACCATTTGGAAGAACAAGCGTGGTACGGATGTTCTGATCAGCTTGGCGAGGATCAACACCGAGTCTAGTGTGAATCTCTACGCTTGCGTCAAATTTAGCAGGATTTGATTTAATAGCAAGGTCGATTGCGTCCTTTAGCGAATAAAGCTTATTTTTTTCGACAAGCTTTGCCATTTCCTGATATTTCTTTCCACGGCGCTCAATACGTGGACGAGTAATTGGAGTGGCACCCTTTGGCTTTACGCCAGCCGCCTCGAGTTTGGCTCGCTCAGCCTTTCGTTCTTGGCGCTCTTCTTCGGCCTTAACTTCTTCTATATGCTTCTTGGATTTCTTGCCGGCTTTAGCGAATTTCTCTGGCTCAGCTGTTTCTTTTGTTTCTTCAACTACCTCTTCAGTAGTTTCGGTTTTTTCTAAGTTTTTGACCTCTTCTTCGGCCATATTGTTCCTTTCTGTGGTGCAAATGGGCTCTACCCTCCCACAATTATTAATTTAAACTATTATATCAGATTATTTAATAATAAGCAAGCAGAAAAAAGCCCCCACAATGGGGGCGGTATTGGGAACAATTCTAAATTAGGCCTGGTGCCTATAATTAGGATCTACTCCCGCAAAATTTCTTTTGCCGTGATTTCTCACTTCGTAGTCGAACTCCCTCACCCGATTCACTAAAGTGTTATAGATGTAGGAATCAACTGCGAGTTCCGATACGGCGATGATGCGGTAAATCTCCATAATAGGTAATGGATCCAACATCATTCTCGCCTCGCTTTCATCTGCGGCATCAAGAAACTCCACAACGGGAAATTCCCTAAGTTGACTCTTTGGGATAGCATTTAGGGGACGAATCCCCAAAATCCTTTTTTGAGCCAACAGGTCGCAATACTTGTCTACCAGACCATGGTAAGTTTCACTATGTATCCTGTAGATTCGCATTGCTTTTTCGACTAAACCTCGTCGGTTCAGCTCTAGATATGCATCATAAGGTTCCTTTGCCATTTTCAACCCTCCTCGTGGCATAATGTAAACATTATAACACACCTCACAAAAAAAGTCAAGCTTAAGGCTTGACTTTTTGTTTTTCTGACAATTATTAGTCTACAACTTCTACACCCATTGAACGAGCTGTACCTGCTACTATTTTGATAGCACCCTCTATATTGATTGCGTTAAGCTGGTCCATTTTCTTTTCAGCAATTTCTTTTAGCTGTGCTTTGGTAATCTTACCAACTTTATCGACATTTGGTTTACCAGAACCTTTATCAATCTTGATAGCCTCACGGATTAAATCATCGACTGGTTGACCAAGTGACTTCCAGTCAAAGGTTCTATCTTCAAATACACGAATATGAACAATTACGTTTTTACCCATCAAATCTTTGGTCGCCTCATTGAATGGATTGATGAAATCCATCATATTAAGGCCCCACTGACCAAGCGTCGAACCTACTGGAGGTCCAGCTGTAGCCCTACCGGCTGGGATACGTAACTTCAAATTACCAATTACTTTTTTCTCTGCCATAATAAATAATACCCTTTCTAGTGCGTAACTTGATAATTATACCAAGAAATCAACTAAAAATCAATAAAAACATACTTAGTGCCTTGTTGTATAATTCATTAATGTCGAGGGACATAAAGGCAAAATCTGCCGTAGGCAGATTCTTGCCGCCGTAGGGGCGGAGCGATGTGATAAAATTCATTATCACATCGCGAAGCTCCCGAGACAAAATGAATTATGCAACAAAGCCTTTGACTGTTATTAGTTTAATTGTTTTACCTGTAAAGCATCGAGCTCAACTGGGGTTTCACGCCCAAACATCGAGACCATTACCTTTAGCTTGCCCTTAGCGGCATCAATCTCAGAGATGGCACCGTCAAAGCCTTTAAATGGTCCATCGGTAATTGAAACAACTTCACCTACTTCATATTTTACAGAGAATTTTGGATCTTCTACGCCCATACGTTTTTTGATTTTGGCAATCTCCTTTTCAGAAACTGGAGTAGGCTGCGTGCCCGTACCAATAAAACCAGTTACACCCGGCGTGTTGCGAATGATATACCATGTTTCATCCGATAACTTCATATCTACCAGTACATAGCCTTGTAAGATTTTGCGATCAACAATTTTACGTTTACCGTTCTTGATCTCGATTTGTTTCTCTTTAGGAACAATGGCTTCAAAAATCTTATCGGCCATTTCAACCGTATTTACACGCTGATTAATGGAATCAGCCACCTTGTCTTCATAGCCAGAGTAGGTCGAAATTGCATACCATGCCCTAGTATCATCATATCTATTTACTGCCATAGATTAACCCTTTCCTAAAATTAAATTGAATATAAAGCTAAAGAATATATCAAGTAATGTAATAAAAAGCACGAATAGTAAAGTATAGACCAAAACGGCGAGTACCATCTTCCAAGTAGCTTTGCGGCTTGGCCAACGCACTTGCCTTAACTCATTCCATGAATCCTTTAGGTATCGACCAAGATAAACAAAAGGTCTAAACAAAATAAACGGTTTCTTTCCACTTCCTTTTTGAAGAGCCTTTTCTGATTCTTTTTTTGCTTTTAGTTTGGCCTTTTTTGCCTTTTTGTCTTCAACAACAACTTTTTTTCGAGTAATTGTCGGCTCGTCCGCTTCCTCTTTTTTGGGGGAAGAGTCATTTGCCTTGATTCTTGTAATTTTAGCCATCTTACTCCTCTTATTAAAAAAAGTCTGATACCAGACTTGTCAATATTTTACTGTATCAACAAAAAATTGTCAATACAGATAAATATCATTTACCGAATGGAACCAAAGTATTAAATCAATTTACTACTATTGGTTTTTAATATTATTTTGGAAACAAATAGTTTAGATAGTCATTCATCATACGTGCACCAGAAATCACTGGCAAAAAGGTATTTAATTGCATCTTGATACTATATTCTAAATCAAAATCATTTTCCCAAATTGCAAGCGCCTCTTCCATTCTTTGGTACAAAACATTTAGCTCTTCTCCTTCGTCGTGGCCGGATACATTAAGGTATGCATTAATTGAGCCATCCGCAACGCCTCCATCATGGGTAGAAATAAGAACATTCAGATTGGAGACATCTTTCATCCAGGAAGTGCCACATGCCTCAAGCCCAACGATTGGAAGATTGATAGTAGCGTTTGAACCAACTGACAAAGCAAAAGCCAAACGCTCATCATAATCACTAATATAATGTACATGACTATTAAGGTAATCATCTTTTGCGATTAAGCTTAGAATGCTTCGTAGTTTTTCGGTCATATTGTAGTCGCCCGAGTGTACTCTTCCAGTCAAAATATAATGCGCATTTCTAGATTCTAAAATATTTCTAAGTCTTACTGGATCAATGAATGGAAGTTCTGGTCTTTTATAGTCCACGAATCGTCTTTTAAAATCAAAGATAAAATCGGAATTAGAAAACTTCAAGACACGACCATTTTGATCTGGATAGTGCTTCAAAGTCTCGTTCAATTTGTTACGACCAATTCGCTTAAGCTCGCGTATTTTGGAAGAAGTGATATGGTCAAGCAATTCGCCATAATTGACTGTGGGAGCATTTATATCATCAATAATCCCAAGGTTTCTATAATACTCTAATGTTTCTGGTAAAGTCCAAGTATCCATATCTATACCATTGGTAATCGCTTTGAACTTAACCTTGTTTCCAGCTAAATCGTGATAATTTGCTACTCTTGCATGCAGTTTAGAAACCCCACTTTTTAGCTCAGCAATTTCTATCGAAATAGAAGAAAGTTTAATTCGTCCGCTTACAAATTTATCACTAATCCATTTTTTAACAGCCAAAGATTTAAGGTTTGGAAAAACATATCTTTCAAATTGATCTAAGCTGAATTCTGCTTCAGCTGCTTGTACTAAAGTATGATTAGTATAGAGCGTGTGTTTCCTCGTGTAAACCACGGCCTCATAAAAATCCATGCCATTTGATGACAGTTCATCCAACCTAGCCAAAGCAGCGAAAAACGTCGCAACTTCGTTTAACTGAATAATTGCCGGCTTTAAACCAACTAACTTTAAGGCAGCATAACCACCAAAACCAAGCGCTACCTCTTGATAGAGGCGATGATCGGAACCACTCATGCCGGAGTAAAGCTCTCCAAAATTTGGCTCGGTTATGGCTAGGATTCTAGACTTCTTAAATCTCTTCTCTATTACGTCTAGATAGCAAAGATTACCACAACATTTAATAGAAACTTTATCGATATATCTAAATCCAAATTTATGATAATCAATCGGGACATGAATATCTTCGACTAATCCATCCTTAACTACTTGATGTGTTTCGGATGGATAAAACGGAGTTATTAAAGTAAAAGGTACTTCCATTTTTTCAGCGATTCTTCTAGTATCGGCAGCCAGAACACCAAGTCCACCACCGCCACGAATGCCATTTTTTTGATCATATAGCTCGATTGTCCAATAAGTATATGGTCTTTCATCAGAAATTGATTTAGTTAAATGATTCCGTTTGACGGCCTCATAAAAATCATCGATATCTTCGATGTTTTCCAATGGATGATAGAAATAAGCCTCAGAATTATCCATACCTAATATGATTTTACCATAAACGAAATAAAATCACACTAGTTTTATATGAATTAATACCAAAACTTTTTTGGCAATTCGTCTGCAATTCTTTGGTGAAAATCGTAATCAAAACCCTCAAGCCTTTTAGGGTTAGCAGATTTGAAATACTTTTTTCTTATTTCCTTTGCGGTCATAATTTTACCAGGAATTAACTGGTATTTTTTTCGGAAGTTGAGTCCACGCTTATAATCTTTTGGTGGTAAAACTGCCATAGGCAAAAAACTACAATTCATGTTGGGATCAGAATAAAGTTTTAAAGCCAGCATGGACATTGTTGGGATAATCTCCTCCTCTTTTTTAAAAGTAGCTTCATTTTTGAAAACCGTAGCCTGTCTAGTGGCGGAAGGTGCCACAAAAACCACACCGCCGTTTTTTAAACCGTCATGAGATATTTTCGTATAAATGTCGCGAAATTCTTTTTTTAGCCTAGAGCCTTCTTTGTAAAGTAAGGTACCTTCTTTCAAATCCATCTTTTTCCAGGTAGAAGGTGTAATCGTCGGAGTAATGATGATACCAAGTCGCTTGATTCGATCGTAATTTGGCGCTAGCGATTCATACCACGGTAAGTTGACCGGAAAATACATTGGCTTTTCACCCATAATGTCAATTTTCATAGTGAGGATACGGGCAATTTCGCCTAAAGAGGGATGATTAAAGCCTACCACAAGCCCATCCTTTAAATCTTTCGGCATTTTACCATATTCTCCAGGAGTGATTTTTGATAACACTTTTACAAGTTTTTTGCGGGCAGCCTTATTATGCTTAATTGCGTCATTCTTGGGCCCAGTAGTACGAAAGAAATAATTAATCGCTATATTGCAGGCCTTGCCTACAGGAACCATTTCTTTGCGTAAATCTTCAGCACCAAGAGTAGTTAAAAGTGAATAGTTTTCGTGTTGGATTTTATCAATTACTTCCTCTGCAGAAAGCTTTTCTAGTTCTCTTTTAGTGAATACCCTTTTTTCCTTTTTCATATTTAATATTATATCAAGCAAATTGATGTTTTGTAGAAAAGAATCAATTTTTGCTAAGGCTAAATAAAAACAGTACATCGAAGATTCCTAAATATATCACAAAAAAAGCCTAGACGACGCCTTTAAATTCTCTTGGCTGGGGATTGAAGACGTAATTCGGAACCCCTCGGAATATGTCTATATACTTGATTTCTTTAATATAAATCTAGCACGAAATATATTTGGATAACTGTAATTATAATAGTATAACATATTATAGTAGACTTGTAAAACTAATCTAGGTACTTAAGTATGCTATTTTGTCGGTATAGGGTGTTTACTCTTTGTTGATCGTAGTAGTTATGTCGTTTTGTTGGTTTTGTGGGAGAATTGTTCTTTTTATATTAATAAACAATCTGGAGCGACTTATATATAAAGAATAGTTTTATTGTTAATTGTAAAATTAAGATATGACAAGACCAGTCAAATATAATGAAGAAGTTGCTCTTAAAATTGGTGATTTTTTACGATCAGGTTTAACTATAACTGATGCTTGTTATGGTGCAAATATTTCCGATAATACGTTTAGGAGGTGGAGGGATAGATATCCAGAGTTTAATGAGATAGTTGAGGAAGCTTCATACAAAGGATGGCAGGATGTAGAAGCGTTGGCAAAATATCATTATAGAGGGTATACCAGAAAAGGGGCAACCAAACGTCCTTGTTCAGCAAACGGACAGAAGGATCTAGCCGACTACAGTATGCACAAAAAGCTTTCTAATGACTTTAGAAGCCCGTATAACGACATTTTAGGCGATTCACCTATACTGTGTATACATATCCAGAAGAAAGACCTTCAGAATGTATTATAACGGTAATAGTGAGATAGTTGAATGGTTTGATAAGAGTGGAATGCTTCACGCTATGAGATATGAAACGTATATGTCTAAAAAAACGAACACAATAACACCAGATATTACTATGGGTATGATTTTTTAACGATGATATAATAAAGACAAACGTCACTATGTAACTTATAGTCTGTAGACTGATAGTCTGCACTATATAAGAATAAAAATATGAATATAATCAAAACATTTGGTAATAATGTAAAAAAATATCGTCTACAAGCCAATATCTCACAGGAGAAACTGGCAGAGATGAGCAATCTCCATAGAACGTATATTAGCGATATAGAACGTTATGAACGCAATGTTTCGCTGGATAGTGTCCAAAAAATTGCCGATGCATTGAATATAGGCCCTGACAAGTTACTTGAAAGTACTGACGACGAGGTTGGAGAGTAAAGATGTCGTGGCGAGACTTTGAAGAAATTTGCAAGGACTACCTAAACGCCACATATGGTGTTAAAGATAAAATACAATTCATTCGAATGGGTAGCGAAGATTCTACCGTATCAGATATTAAAACTAATATTAATGGTGTGACAAAGTTTTACATTGAGGCAAAGATGAGTGAATCTCAATGTGGACAGTTTGTTCTATTGCCAAATCCTGAAACTAGAAAATTTGTTTTTTCTCCTAGAAATCATTCAATCGAAACGCCTACCACGAAGAAAATCATAGAATATATGGATAAAAACTATGACACCTTTGCCGATGGTAGTGGTGTACTCGATATGGATGAGCAAATATTTTATGATTGGGTAATAGAGCATTATAAATCGCTAGATGCGAAATACGTTATAACTGGCTATAAAGACGAGTTTTTTATTTTTCCAATTAGAAACTTCTCTAAATACTTTGATATAGATGGGATTTATAGACCAAAGAATAGCGGATCACATCCACTTACTAATAAACAGCAAGAGCAAGTTATTAATCTTCTAAAAACTACGAAGACAAACTTTTCATACAAGATTATTGACGACGGTTTAATTGTAAATGGGGATGGGTTAAGAAAAGGAAGTCGATTCGAAATCGATAATAATTTGTATTGGCTTGCGGAGCATCAAGATGGTTTTAGAGTTAGAAAACTTTCTAAAACTAGAAATAAAAACGTCATATTCTCTATTGCCTTGAAAAAATTCAGCCAAGATCCCTCTGATTTGACTGAATTTATATCTGATTTAAATTAGTATTTCTATTTAACTATGCCTGCCGACTTAAGTGCAAGGCCTATTTCAATCGCTACATATTGTAACACGTCGACTACGACAGAGTTACCAAACTGTTTATATGCTTGATTCATAGAGTCGCTTATTTTGTATGTGTCTGGGAATCCCATCATTCTTGCACATTCGCGAGGATGTAGTCTTCTTGGTTTTCCATTTACAAGATAACCTCCAGTTTTTGCAAAGAAGCCTCCACCATAAGCAGATAGTGTTATAGCAATTCCTTTTGTACTGTAGATTCGTTCACCTTGACCACCTTTACCGACAATGCCTAGTCTTTTTGAGTAATTCATATACTCGCCATCGTCCTCTTTGAGTTGGATGTCGTCTCTTTCTCTATACAAAGGTTTAATTCTCTCGTCCGTGTCAGGTAAAAGTAAATCTTCGACGTGTCGTTTAAGACCAACTGGTTCAGGATATTCAAAATCGTTAACTTTCAAATCCTTGCGGAAGCATACCATATACACACGTTCACGCTTTTGTGGAACATCGTAATCGACGGCACTTAAGACCTTATAATTGAAGTCATACCCGAGTTCTTCCATAGTGTTTTCAACCACCTTGATAGTCTTGCCACCGTCGTGAGAAGCGAAGTTTCGGACATTTTCCATAAAAACAACTTTTGGCATTTTTTCTTTAACTATACGTGCAACGTCAAAGAATAATGTTCCTCTACTATCTTCGAATCCCATTCGTTTGCCACTGATAGAAAATGCCTGGCAAGGAAAACCTGCACATAATATGTCGTGATCTGGGATCGTCTTTTCGTCTACTTTAGTAATATCACCTTCTGGGATTTCATTAAAATTTTTATTGTACACTTCTTGTGCTGGCTTATCCCATTCGTTTGAATAAACGCATTTTGCACCTAGTGATTCAAGTGCAAGGCGAAACCCACCTAAACCGGCAAAAAGGTCAATGAATGTTAAGCCTGATAGGGCTTTGTCTTCTATGGAAATCATTAATGCCTCACTTTTAAACTCTTTAATTATATCATAATTTCCTATCATTACCATTCAATACATATCATTTTTTGAAATTATTATAGATAAGAAATGTCAAAGTGTGAGAGTAAGGAAAAAGAGCAACCTTATGCTTCTGAAGTAACCTTGAGATTAAGGTCACCTCAAGAGAAGCAAATTTTTGATGAAGCACAAAAACAGACGGAACAAGCAATAATTTGGATTGCTTCGGAAATCACAAAAAAAACTAAAACAGCCGAAACCCCATTAAAGATGCAGATCAACTTATTAAGAAGATGAAGGCATGCTCGTATTCACTACTTAATGGTTTATCTATTGGTGAAACGGTTTCTTTACTAATTGATGATGTCGTGCAGTTAGTAGATGGTAATAAATATGAAGGAGATGTTGTACTCGCAAATCCGTCTGATACTGGATTAACACCTAGACAAGCAACATTTTCTGTTTATCATCGAGCTCTGCAGCTCGATGAGCGTATTGGTTACATTGATAGTCGCATATATGGTTTAGAATTAAAACTTGATGATCTTTTTAATGAAAAAGTCGGTAATAAAAAACCAACCTTAAAAGAACTGATTGTTGAATTGGAAAAATATGGGTATAAGGCTGTTCAGGTAAAGGTTAAAAATATTAAATACGGCAACCGTGTGTTAGTTGTTGATAATACAAAAATTCATTTTACTGGCAGTCTGCAAAAGGATTTTTTGAGTGCCTTCTTTAATGATGGACGAAGAAATCCCGCAAAGACAAGATTGCTACTCGATAGCCTCTATTTTGCTTCTGAAAATGATGTTGAACCCTACTCTCTCGTAAAAGAACATTTGAAAAATAATACTGGGGAGTTATTGATTCGATAAATAAAAGTATGATTATTACCATTGCTCGAATGGAAAGCATAAACACGAGACAGTAGTAAATATCAAAGAAGAAGAATTAGGCCACGCTATCCGTGAGACATTGAAAAGGATGGTCTTACCAGAAGATAAATTAGAAGATTTGAGACGACAATTGTCAGAATCACACAAAGATAAGATTGCTTTCTACGATGAGACTAGAAGAGGCCTAGCAAGACGCCGTCAGGCTATCAGTAGACAAAAAGCCTTCGATCTATTGACCGAAGGGAGTATTACTCCCGATGCTTACAACGAAAATTTAAAACGTTATGAATCGGATATTAAAGCAATTCTTGAAGAAGAAGAAAGACTTGAAGATGCTAATGAGAATTATTATGTAACAATTGGATATCTGTTAGACGTTTTCGAAAACGCGGGTACACTCTTTGATAAAGGTACTGTAGATAAAAAACGCCAGATTGTCAATCTGGTGCTTTCGAACCTTGTTTTGACGGGTAAGAAATTGGATTTTACCCTGAAAGAACCGTTCGCAACGCTTCTTTCTTGCAAAAAAGGTACTTTATGGCTGGGGATGAGGGATTCGAACCCCCGAATGGTGGGACCAGAACCCACTGCCTTACCACTTGGCGAATCCCCAACGTCCGGCTCCGTAGTTATTCGGTGCAAACATAATTATACCACGAGTTTATTCACTTCGCAATGCTTCGACAGGATCCTTCTTAGAGGCAGCTCTGGCCGGTATAATTCCACCAATTAAAGTTAGCACTACAGATAATAGAATTAAGAATAATGCCATCTTGGGATCCAAAGCTGCTGACAACGGAATGTCGCCAGTAAAATGGTGGAGTACGAGATTAATCGGTGGAATTAGAAGATAAGATATGCCTATGCCAAAGAGTCCGGATAAGAGACCAATAATAAAGGTTTCTGCGTTAAAGATTGAGGAGATATTGTGTTTTGAAGCACCGATTGCGCGTAAAATGCCGATTTCTTTAGTTCGTTCATAAACTGAAATATATGTGATGACGCCAATCATAATTGAAGACACTATCAACGAAATAGATACGAAGGCAATCAGAACATATGATACCGCATCCACGATTGTTTTAACCGAAGACATAAGGATTCCAGTTGTATCCGTGTATTCAATTACCTTATCATCTTCTCCACTTGCACGCATTAATTCATTATATCCATCCAGGAATTCTATAAAATTCGTTTTCCCGTCAAAACTTGTGAAATAGAACGACAGCATTGTCGGATCATCTAGGTTCTGATATCCGAGCGTCGAAAGGTTGGTTGCTAGAGTAGTTTTACGTTTAGTAAACATTGCTGTAACAACTCGAGATAGTTCTTCTTCAGAGAAATTTAAATGAAATGCACCAATAATCGCATCCTGGTCTACATGGAATGCGTTTGCAAAACTAGATGACAAGTAGGTAGTGAGATTTCCAACCTTAGGAAGAATCTCGCTCTTCATTATTACCTCAGTTATTGCGATAGCAAATGTATCTATGGCCTTATCTACTGGTTCCGCTTTAAGATATTGTTCTGTAACGCCATTATAAATCATTTCGACTACAGGTATCGGCATCGTCTCGATATCAAATGGTATACTTTGGGCTTCCATCGTAGTTTTAAAACCTTCCACATAGGCAGTTAGCAGTCCTTTGAGTAGTCCACTATAAGTGGTTTTAAAATGTTCAGCAGGAATCATATATTCTGTTTCAAAATCGTCAAAGCTTTGTGTATCTAGGAAGCTATCAACTTTGGCGTCAATCTCGGATTTCATAAATGTTCCATGACCATCTAGTCCAGCTAGTGAAAGTCTTAGTTGTTCGGCCAGTCCCATGAAGCGATCAATGAGTTTATCTTTAACTGGCGTAATATCGGCCGTAATATCATTAGAAATAGCATTAATGTATTCAGTAGTTTTGGCGGTAACTGCACTTTGATCGATATTTACGCCAAAAGCTTGACGAAGGGCCGCCTCGTCTACAGAAACTAAATCTGAAAACTCAAAATTAAAATCGTTGTTTTCTTCGTTAAATTTACGACCAGAAAAGATATCTACTTCTGGATTCGCAAGCTGCTCTCTAACGATTTCGGTTTTACCGGCTTCATTTATAATATGCTCAATAAGAGAAGGAAGATAGGCGATTCCACTGCCAGCCGAAAGCATTTCAGAGTTAACTACGGCGACGCCCACAATGTGAAGAGGCTCAGCTTTTTCATATGCTTCACGCATATAGTCTTTGTCACCTGACATGTCTTCATAGACTTCGTATTTTGTGTTGTATTTATATATATTGGTCGCAGGTAAGAGCCGGAGATCAACGTTCATCAAATCTTCATAGCTAAGCTCAAGTGGCTGATTATTGATAGTCACCTTTTCGCCACTCATGATTTTTGAAACGATTTCGTTTAGTTCTTGTGAATCGTGAAAACCTAATGAATATGTGAGTAATTCCGAAATTTTCCCTTTATCACTTAATACTACTAACATTTCGTTGTATTCTTTGGGATATCTCCCAGCTAGCAATTCTGTATCGTGTTCTAAGTTTTCGGATTCGAATTGGCGAAAAACAGACGTCATTGTAGAATAATTACGAAGTAGCGACGTCTCACCAATCAATGAGGTAAACATGTTGCTCGGATTCATTTTGGCTATAGCGCCAGTCGCATCTTCAGTATAAATAACTGGATCTACATTATATTCATATTCCATCAAACGGATATCTTTTTGAATATTGTTACCATGTGTCTTAAGATACTCTGCAAAACTAGGCAAATCATTGTTAGAAACGGTTCCTAGGGTTGAAGTAAGGACTTGGTTCTCATGGAGTTTGCCATCATCAGTTCCCTGTTCACTGTTTCCAGTTAAGCTAAGAAGTATCCCTGAAACGTCCGCCGTCTCCTTTTGTAAGGCTAGTGGATAAGAGCCTAATGTATCTTCCTCTATTTTATCAATATAGTTTTGAAAACCTGTCGAAACGGCAGAGATTAAAGCAATACCAATGATACCAATTGATCCAGCAATGGCAACAAGAATAGTACGAGCCTTTTTTGTAAGGAGATTTCGCATCGACAGACCGGTAGCGGTAAAAAAAGACATTTTGGTTTTTTTGGATTTCTTCTCAGATTCTATGAGATCTAGATCTGTCTTAATCTTCCCATCATACTGTTTAGAGTCCGCGGTAATCTTGCCATCTTTTAAGTTAATGATGCGGGTAGCGTATTTTTTGGCAAGGTCGGGGTTATGCGTTACCATGATGACAAGCTTGTCTTTAGAAATCTTTTTCAAGATATCCATTATCTGAAGTGAAGTGTCTGAATCTAATGCACCAGTCGGCTCATCAGCAAGTAAAATATCAGGATCATTTACAAGGGCTCTAGCGATTGCTACTCTTTGCATTTGACCACCAGATAGTTGAGCCGGTAATTTATAGATGTGATCCTCTAGACCAACATCTTTCAGGGCCTTTTTTGCTCGTCTCAAAGATTCCCGTTTTGAAATGCCAGACAAAGTAAGCGCTAGTCTCACATTTTGTACTACGTTTTGGTGAGGGATTAAATTATATGACTGAAAAATAAAACCAATTCTATGATTGCGGTAAGAATCCCAATCTTTGTCGCGAAAATGCTTTGTTGATTTTTCGTTAATTTTGAGATCACCCGACGTATAATCATCAAGTCCACCAATGATATTGAGAAGCGTAGTCTTGCCAGAACCAGATGGACCAAGGATTGCTGCAAATTCACTTGTTCGAAAATTAATAGACACCTTATTTAAAACGGTCCGTTTTACCCCACCGGTCTCATAGACCTTCGTCACACCACGAATCTCTAACATATGTATTTATATAATAGCATAAAAACAAAAACACTGCACGAATTTGGTATAATATATAATATGGAAATCAAAGTTTTTGATCGCATTGAAAAGAAGTATCTTATCACTAAGGCGGAAAAAAACAAAATCAAAAGAATCGTGCAAAAACACCTAAGTAGGGACAAGTATTATAAGTCCAAAGTTTTTAATCTATATTTTGATGATGATAATTATAATCTAATTAACGAATCTATCGACTGGACAGATTTTAAATATAAAATTAGAGCACGCTCGTATGAGGGGTATGACAGAGTCTTTTTGGAACTAAAAACCAAAATTCGTGCACCGGAAAATAATCTCGGTTATAAACGCCGAGTAATGATTACGCATGATGACTTTAAACAATTGATAGACAAGAAAAGGTCCTTAAAGAGTTTAGCAGAGCAATCCTCAGAATCGCCATACGATATACAAATTGCAAAAGAAATCGATTACTTAATCGCCAAAAATAATCTCAAGCCAAAAATTCTTGTAATCTATAATAGAGAGTCTTACAAAAATGATGACGATTTAAGAATCACCTTTGATGAAAACCTTAAATTCCGTCACAATAATTTAAGCCTAAATTCCAGAAAAAATGATAAAATATACTTTAAGGACAACCGTAAAATTATTATGGAAGTCAAAGCGCGCGGTGCATTACCACTTTGGTTCGTGAAGACTTTATCGGAATCAAAAGTCTACCCAGAACGTTTTAGTAAAGTCGGCAATGCTTACCAGGAATTACGAAAGGAGCTTAATGTTTAATACGATTTTCGACAATGCAGCAAGCGGATTGGATATCACAAGTGCATTGATTAGTGCCGGAGTAGCTATTATGCTTGGTCTAGTAATCGCTATCACACATATGAAGACTTCTCAGACTACCAAAGGCTTTTTGATTACTCTGACGACCTTGCCGTTACTCGTAATGGCTGTAATGATTATGATAAATGGAAATTTGGGTACGTCGATAGCTATACTGGGGGCATTTTCTCTTATTCGTTTTCGCTCTATCCAGGGCAAAGCTAAAGACCTCTTGAGTGTGTTTTTTGCAATGGCGATTGGGCTTGCGTGTGGCATGGGCCATATTTTGTTTGCAACTATCATTACCGCAATCGCGATTGTTGTCATTTTGTTTTTTTCTTTCACGAATTTCCTCGAACCAAATAAAAATCAACGAGTACTAAAAATTGTCATACCAGAAGATTTAGACTATGAAGACGTGTTCCGCGATATTTTTGAAAAATACACATCAAAACATAACTTAGTTCGCATGAAAACCGTCAACATGGGTAGTCTCTACAAACTGACATATGATATTACCACGAAAAATGGCATCAAAGAAAAAGAGTTTCTAGATGAAATCAGAACCAAAAACTGTAACCTTAAAGTCCTCCTCTCTCATCCGTATCAAGAAGAGGAAATATAAAAATGGCTAGAACTAGGAGGATGGGCTTAGATTTTAGATGGTTTTTCTTATTCGTCCTTATTATTGTTTCATCTCTGTTGGCTGTATTTTACAATAATTCTAAACAAAACAATAGTGCCAACGAAATTGCTGGTGGGATGGATATAGATAACAGCGACCAGAACATCAATTGGAATCGCTACACTAGCATCGATATTAATCTAAGCGAGTCTTTTAGAATTACCAAGTCTGGAACCTATCACCTTACTGGGGCCATTGAAGATGGTAATGTTACAGTTGATGTGGGCGTGGGTGAAGTCAAATTAATATTAGATAATGTATCTATAATCAATTCAACTGGTCCAGCCATTATGTGTTCTTCTGCGGATGATTTAGTAATAGAGCTAAAAAATAATAACGTACTAAAAGACGGCTCGACTTATCTAGGTGATTATGATGAAGATGTTACCGGAGTGATATATAGCAAGGCTGATCTCACCTTCCAGGGCAACGGAGAACTCAGTTTGATGGCGAATTATCAAGATGGTATCGTCGGAAAAGACGACGTAAAATTTATAAATGGAACTTATATCATTGACTCTAAAGATGATGCAATTCGGGGTAAAGATTCTATTTATGTTATAAACGGTAAGTTCGTCATCAATTCTGGTGCAGATTCTATCAAGAGTACCAATGAAACATCCTTAAGGAAAGGATTTGTATTAATAGAAAATGGTGATTTTGACATAACGGCAAAAGCTAAAGGGTTAAAGGCCACAAATAACATTCTAATCAAAGGCGGCAATTTTGCCCTTAATACTATTGATGACTCCATTCATTCTGATAACATCTTAGGAATCAATAATGGTAACATTAATATTAATTCTGGTGATGATGGCATACATGCCAATTCGGAATTAGTGGTTGATGGCGGTAGTATCATAGTATCAAAGGCATTCGAAGGGTTAGAGGCTCAAAAAGTTACCATTAATAATGGAAACCTTAGCCTAACAACTCATGATGACGGAATCAATGCTGGCGGTGGAGCAGACTTATCGACTAATAATCGTCCAGGTGCAAATCATTTCGATGCTGATGAAAAATGTATCCTAAATATTAATGGTGGCAACATATATATTAACTCTGCTGGCGACGCCATAGACAGCAATGGATGGCTTTATATAAATGGAGGTATAATTTCAATAGATGGTCCTACAAAAAATGATAATAGTACACTGGATTCTGGCCTCGGTATCGTAATAAACGGTGGCGACATAATTGCGGTCGGATCGAGTGGTATGGTAGAAAAAATCAATACTAGCTCTACGGCTAAAAGTGTAAGTATTTTTCTCAAGGAAGTTAAAAAACCTGGCACTATGATTCAGATTAAAGACAGCGAAAACGAAGCGATTTTTAGTCATACCTCGGCCAAATCGTTTAGCCACATAACCATTGCTGGGGGCGGGCTTGTACTCGGTGAAACTTATACGGTTTATCTAGATGACGAGCCATATATGGTATTTGTAGTTTCAGACATTATAACGAATGTAGGGACCGATGAACGTACTTTTTAAAATATTTATGCTATAATGGTTTAAAAGGAGGTATATGCAGCTAATAATAGTCTTGCTCGCAACGGTATCAATCTTAACATTCTTATCTGGATTCATTGTATTTGCAGGAGCCAGAAAAGGTGAGCGTGCGATGTCTACCAGTTTTTTTATCGCAGCTATTTTTGCTACAATTTGGATGGCATCTATCTCGCTATTTTTAACTGCATCTCCAGACTCAGTTGCTACTATAGATTGGCATGTAAGATGGACCTTTATTAGTGCTATAGTGATCGATACAGCCTTCCTCGGTTATATAGCTTGGGAGATTAAATACGGCAAACTAATTACCTACCTTTATTTTATTTTTGGTTCAATCATTAGTGCATTAATCTTCTATAAGCCAGAACTACTATACAATGAAGTAATTTTGTCACATGCAGGTAATAGCGTGATAATGAATATTGGCCCTCTTTATTTTGGCTACATCTCTTTCTTTGGGCTAATTGTTCCTACAGTTGTTTTTATGTTGCTAAAACAATTCCTTAAATCTCGCTCTGTGCGCAAGAAAAACGGGGACCTTGTTATAATGGTGAGCTTTGGCCTATCTAGCACTCTCGTGCTTATTGCAAACCTAATCTTGCCATTGCTCGGGAACTGGCAAATGATTTGGCTTGGGCCATTGGCACTTTCGGCCACCATTATTGCATTCTACTATACAATTCTGAGATATCATTCTTTAAACCTTTCCTCGATATGGCTAAAAGTGTTTTCGTATATTGTTATTATCGCTTCACTTGCCATTATATATATGATTATTTTTGCTTTGATTTTTGCGGCACTGTTTAGGGGCTCCACTCCGTCTACAGAAGTGATTATTTTGAATTTCATCATGATCCTAATCTTCCTTTTGCTTATGCCTGCCATGAACGAGCTCAGTTCTTTTATCCGTTCTCTAATTACAGGGTCGAATGACAAAAACAAAAAAGGTAAATAATCAACATGGAATCTCAAACGAAGCGTAATCCAAAAATTGTAGTCCTGCTATCAATCAACGCAGCCGCAATTCTAGTGGCAGGATTATTAATTTCTAGTGCAATTTGGTTCAATGGTGGCATGGTTTTTCATGCAGTTGATGAGCGTTCAGATATTGTAAAAACTGATGCCAATGCTACTGAATTGCTAACTTCAGTAAGTGATTCGAATGCAAAAGCACAAGAATTAATTGATTTAAATAGTAATACCGACTATATTACAACTTCGAGCCACGAATATGATAATTCGGAAGTTCAAAGTGGTGAATTGTGGAATGAGTCTGCGATTACTATATATGCTACACCAGACATAGATATATGTGTAGGTGGTGGCCTTTCCGGGCTAGGCGACATGTATTGGCAAACTTCTAATACTGATGTAATAGCGGGTTTTTATAACACTTCAAGAACCTGGCTAGGATATAGCGATGATGTATGTCGCTACCCCGTCATTAGTGGTATAGGCACCACTACGATTACTGCTGGTACCTATGATGGCCTTCGTAAAGATTCAATAATTGTAAACGTTATTGAGCCGCCAGTAGACCAATGGAAACACGAAGTCCTAACCCTAGTTAATAAGATAAGAGTAAAAAACAACCTAGAACAATTATCATGGAGTACAACATGCGAGGCGGCCGCAGACATCCGATCGAATGAAACCAAAACCCTCTATGCCCATACGAGGCCAGATGGTTCTAGTTGGTCTACCGTATGCCCAGTTCCAAGTAGTGGTGGCGTAAGCGGAGAAAATCTTGCTATAGGCAATGCGGCGGTATCACCGGCTACCACTGTCGCCCTTTGGATGGGAAGCGAAAGTCACCGTGCCAACATCTTAAATCCAGAATTTACGAAACTGGCCGTAGGATTTAATTTTGATTTAAATTCCGAAAACAAAACTTATTGGTCACAATTCTTCAGTACCTATTAGTATTTTATGGATGAACGCGAGTTAATCTGTTTAGAAACGATGCTGCATCTTCTTCATCCATTAACCTTGTCTGCATATTATTATCATAAACCGTAGGTGTGATTCTGGTTTGCAGAATACGATTTTTGTAGATATAGTGTTCTAGAACTAAGCTTCTTGTAGTACCTGGCCACCAAACCTGATCAAAGAAAAGATTGCCAAGACCATAATATATTACACCGTTTCCATATGTTTCAAAGGTTTGGGGTTGATGAGCCGAAGTCCCAACCACAACATCGGCACCTAGATCAATCAGGTGTCTAAAAAAGCTAACCTGATCACCGGCAGACGAATTTGCGTAATCACAAGTATCATCTTCAGATGCGGATGCGTAAGCACTACACTCATAGTACTGTATATCCACAATTACTAAATCACCACGTTCTTTTGCGGCAGCGATATTGGTAGCTGCGTCATCTTCATAATATTGATTAGCCCCAGGAGTATCATCATAAGTAGCTCCACCGGTTGACTGGTTGTAAGCGAGCATTGTGATGTTGTTTCCCTTTTCGTTTAAATTCAGTGGCTTATTTGCTTCTGTGGCGTTTTTGCCACCACCCACAATTTTGATGTTATTACTATTGTAGACATCAATTGTATCAATAGCGTCATCGGCACCGCAATCAAGGTTATGATTGCCAGTTAATTCTACAATATCTAGACCAATTGCTAAAAGCGCATCAACGAAACGTTTATCAGAACAAATATTATTATTATTTGCAGAATCAGAAAAAGAAGATTCGTTTGATGTATGTGTCAGATCAAAGCTGGATAAGTATTCCCTTATATTTTCAACGAAAAATGTAGCATCTCCGCCTACTTGGGCTAATTTGTTGTTCATTTCGCGAGAAAAAGCCGTAACTCCAGTTTGAGCAAAGGTCAATACAGTATCTTTACTTGGAGATAAATCAGCAAATTCTTTATAGATTATTGGCTTTATTTCGCTATCAAATCCATCCGAATCAAATTTCATTACACGAAATCTAGCTCCCTTAGTGAAATCTTTAAGATAATAATCACCATTTATAGAAAGTAGCTTCATCGAATGATTTAGCTGATCCAGAGGAACGAATTTATATTCCTCTTCAGATAAATCTGAAATGTCGGACCTAATATCGTAAAAATCAGCAATTGGCACATTTACTTCGTAAACCAATTCATTACTTTCCAGTGAAGAAATATCGGTAGTTTCAAAAGCACTAATCGTCAAATTATTTGAAACTTCAAAATCTTCTGTAAAATACTTTTTTAGAAAATCTTTCTCAGATTCTGTAAGAGAGTCGTCATAAGTTATTGTGCCAACTTGCTTAAAGAGTCCAGTTTTTTTAAGATACTGCATACCAAAAAAAACACCAGTAAACCCAATAACCAACAAGAATACAACAACTACCAAGAAGCTCTTACGTTTTCTTTCGCGTCGTACCATAGAATAATTTTATCACAACAACGCTTAGTATCCAAGAATAGAAATTCATGTTATAATATGTTTATGTTTAATTGGCTTAGTAGAAACGAGGCAGAACGCATTATTGCGTCGCCCAATGGTTATATCGAGTGCCGGTTTTCTTTAAAATCTGGAGAAATATCATACAGCGTATCCAAAAACATGAAAACTATTATTAAACCCTCCAGGTTAGGATTTGATATATGCGGAGAAGAGCCACTAGGAAGCAATCTAAAAATAATTCGTGAGCAAAAGAAAAGACATGCCGAAACAATTGAAATGCCATGGGGAGAAGATAAGTATCTAAAAAACAATTATAATGAAACCGCCTTTTATTTGTCCGAAAAAAAGTCACCTTTTCGTATCTTTACTTTTAGAATACGAGTGTTTGATGATGGTGTGGCTTTTCGTTACGAGGTGCCGCCACAGCCAAAGTTTAGTCAAATCACAATTAAAGACGAAAAAACAGAGTTTAATATCGACAATAATAGTAATGCTTGGATGATTCCAGCATATCAACCAGATCGATACGAGTATAATTACGAAAAAAAGGCAGTAGGAGATATTAAACAACCAGTCCATACACCACTTACGATTCGTACTCCAAACGGCTTTTATCTTTCAATCCATGAAGCTGCCCTTTACAACTATGGCTCAATGACGATAGTTTTAAACCAGAACCGAATCCTAAAATCAGACATCACTCCATTATCGGATGGAACCAAAGCTCATCTGAATTTACCCTTTCAGACACCGTGGCGACTGATTATGATTGCAGACTCTGCTATTGAATTAACCACTGACCGATTAATCTATGTTCTCAATGATCCACCTACAGGTGATTTTAGCTGGGTTAAGACACTAAAATTTATTGGTATATGGTGGGCAATGTATGTGGGCGAATGGACTTGGGCTCCAGGCGACCGTCATGGTGCAACAACGGAGCATGCAAAACAGTATATCGATGCAGCAGTAAGGCTCGGAATCTCGGGTGTCTTAATAGAAGGTTGGAACGATGGTTGGGAGGGGGATTGGCTAGAAAACGGTGTAAATAATAAGTTTTCTGTTTCAACGCCAGATTTTGATTTAGATGAGGTAGCCAGTTACGCTAGGGCCAAAAAAATCGAAATTGTTGGCCATCATGAAACAGTTGGCTTTATTGATAATTACGAGAATCAACTTGAGGAGGCCTATAATTATTATGCATCTAAAGGAGTACATTATATTAAAACGGGTTATGCTGGAAGCAAAATGATGATAAATGGCCGTAGAGAATATCACCATTCTCAACTTGGCGTAAATCATTATCAAAAGACTATCGAACTAGCTGCAAAGAAACATATCTGCCTTGATATTCATGAACCAATCAAGGGTACAGGCATTGAACGTACTTGGCCCAACCTCCTATCACGTGAAGGAGCACGTGGCCAAGAATATGAAGGAGGAGCTTTGGTCCCATCTCATGCTTGCTTCCTGCCATTTACGCGTTTATTATCTGGCGGCATGGACTACACTAGTGGGATATTCGACCTATCAAACAATGTCAAGCGTATCTCGACAACACTTGCGCGTCAATTGGCTTACTATATTACTATTTACTCTGGCATGCAAATGGCGGCAGATCGCCCGCAATTTTATGAAGAAAAATTCCCTGAAGTCTTTGAGTTTATCCGCAACGTGCCAACAAGTTTTGAAAAAACTCTCCCCCTTGCTGGTGAAATTGGTGAATACTATGTTGTCGCAAGAAAAGATGTTAATTCTTCCGATTGGTATATAGGCGGAGTCACTAACGAACACAGTAAAAGAATCAGCCTTGGTTTAGAGTTTCTTGATAGTGGAGCATATGAGGCAACAATCTATATGGATTCAGATGAAGCTCATTATCGCGATAATCCATTCAAAATAATCATAGAAAACAAAAGAGTTGGTAAAGACGATTTTCTAGATATTAATATGGCGCCAGGAGGAGGATTCGCTATTCAGCTTCAGCGGTTACAATAAGCCGGTGTGTTGCATCTCCTCCGCCCAAATCCTGGCCGGCACATGTCATTACGACAAGTGTGTTTCTATTACTGGACCTGAGCAGACGGGACATTCTGATCTCAGATTTTGGATACACCTGTTTCGCGACAATTGTATATATTTGTTCGTTATAGAGTACTCTGTCGCCGACTTTAGTCTCGAAAAGCGATTCAAACACAGTACTAGCATGTCCAATCAACAGTGTTTTATTCTTATTCGTTGAATAACTGCCGACAATTGTATCGGGTGTGTTTATCTTACCATCTCGTGTTTCAATTTCAGTAACGTCAGATTTTAGACCAATTGAAGGAATAATGATGTGACCAGAAATGTGATAATCTGTTGCATTTGCAGGTAATAAACCAATCACAAGATAGCTAATAAATACCAAAAAATATATAACTATAAAAACGTTTCTATAATCAATACGTCTTTTTAATTCCACACCACTCCTTTTCTTAATTATAGCACAAGCAAAATTAAAGTCCAGGACTAAATTGTTTTAAATGCCTTTCATGCGTTTTATAGTTTTTATCATGACTACCAACTTCTGCCCAAAAATCCTTGGAATGATCCATATGGTTAAGGTGTGCAAGTTCGTGTAGTATTACGTAGTCACGTAAGGCTTCAGGAATTTTCATGAGGCCGATATTTAAAGAAATTGTACGGTTAGAAGAGCAACTTCCCCACCTAGTATTAGCATGAGAAAGCCTACATTTTTCATAGCTATAGCCATAAAGTTTCGCAAAGTATTCTAATCTATAAGGTAAATAGCCACGTGCTCTTTTCATCAAAACTTTTTTTTGATAATCTCGAGCTTTCTGTTCCTTAGGATCTTTTATTGGGAGCTTTTCCCTTATGTTTTTGCGGTTTGAATTCAAAAAACGTTTTGCCAAAAACTGTGAAGTATGTGTTGGCACAGACATTGCTAGCCTACCGGAAGTAGAGATGCTGAATTTAATACCCCTAACCATACGACTGTGTCGCACTATTACTTCACCAAATTCCTCATCTTTGATAATCACTGGTTTAGGTCCGCAAGGCCTGCAACAACATGGCGAACTTGTGTGTCAAAAGTGTGCTTACCAGAAAGAATAATTGGATTTTCAGAGTCGGTCGGAGCTTCGATTTCGGAAACTGCTTTTTCATAAGTATCGCGTGCCTTGGCAACGCTATGATATTTACTCTTTAAGCGCTGGCGGATAGTGGCTATATCAGTTTGTACCCAAATAAGTGCAGGATCATAACTATGCCTACGTAGTAAGTTGCGTATTTCGGCACGGTTTTGTTCGGTGTCAAGGCAGCCTTCAAGAATAATTGTCTGTCTTGTCTTAGTAATTTGTTCTATAATCACGAGGATAGACTCACGATTAAAATGATATTTCTCCATTAATTCAGTCAAATCATAAAAAGCCAAATTGAATTTTTTGGCGAATTTTTCTGCAAAGGTCGTCTTACCTGACGCTGGTGCACCAAATATCAGCAACGCACGCGACCTATTATTCTTATTACCTTCCTTCATAACACTATTGTAACATATACATGGCAGGGGTGGCAAGACTTGAACTCACGACACGCGGTTTTGGAGACCGCTGCTCTACCAACTGAGCTACACCCCTATGCAATGTACTAGTTTAATTTTAGCATGTTTTTATAAAAAATCATCAAAAATGTGCTAAAATATAATAGATGAAAATACTAATGCTTGGCTGGGAATTACCACCTCATAATAGTGGAGGGCTCGGCGTTGCATGTTTAAATATGGCACGCGCCCTTTCTGGTCAAGGAATAGATATTGACTTTGTTTTGCCATATAAAGCTGAACATAAAGAAGCGAGTTTTATGAATATTTTGCCAGCCACTGCACTAGACCCACTTTTTAGGTATGGCAATGGAGCTTATACATCAGAAGAGATTCATCGACCTATTATCAACGATGAAATGTCAAATCGTACGCTTTCTATAAGAGACATCCAAAAAGAGTATTGTGAATTTGTAAAGCAATACTTATCTTCAAAGACTCCAGATATAGTTCATGCCCATGACTGGCTTACTTTCGAAGCGGGGATTTTAGCCAAGAAAGAAAGTGACACTCCTCTAATAGCACATGTTCATGCGACGGAATATGACAGGGCCGGAGCGAGCGTAGGAAATCCCTTAATCCACGAAATAGAACATGAAGGTCTTATGCTGGCAGATCATATAGTGGCAGTATCGGAATCCACCAAACGTATTATACATGAAAGATACCATATCCCCCTTTCAAAAATTAGTGTTTTGTATAACTCTCTAGATCAAGATTATGTTAAATCCGATTATCAGTTCAGTAAAGACTATTATAAATACGCAAAAATGCTAAAAGAAACTGGATATACAATCGTTTCGACGGTGGGAAGGTTCACTATTCAAAAAGGCTTAAAATACTTAATGCGCGCAGCGGCTAGGGCGCTTTCTAAGAATCCAAAACTACTATTTGTTTTTGCTGGCGATGGTGAGGAGAGAAATGACTTGATTGAAATGGCGGCAGATTTTGGTATCTCGAAAAACGTTATCTTTACTGGTTTTATAAGAGGCAAAAAGTTACGCGATATATACTCGCTTACGGACATCTTTGTAATGAGTTCTGTATCTGAGCCATTTGGTCTTACCGCCTTAGAGGCGGCACATCATAACGATGCTATTATTCTCACTAACCAATCTGGAGTATCAGAAGTAATTTGGTCAGCCATGAAATACGATTTTTGGGACGAAGAAAAACTTGCAAATGAAATCATTGCTATATCTACCAACCCAGCCCTTAAAGAAGAGTTACAGAACAATGTTAAAAACGAATACAATAAGTATTCATGGGATCAAGTTGCAAAAAAATGCCTAAAGATTTATAATAAAGCCATTAAACATAAGAAGTAAAAAATGCGAGCAATTTGTCTATATCTACACATGCATCAGCCACTTAGGTATCGTGAATACTCCATTTTTGACGTAGCGAATGATTCCAATTATTTTAACGATAATTATAATTCCCGCACTTCAAATGAAAGAATCTTCAAAAAAGTTGCCTCAAAGTCCTATCATCCAATGCTCGACTTACTAGAAAAGAATATCCAGAAATACCCATCATTTAAACTTTCGCTTTCAGTTACAGGTACCTGGATAGAACAAGCAGTAAAATGGGATCCTTCGCTTATCGAGCAGATTAAGAGGATGGTAAAAACTGGCAATGTAGAAATCATTGGCGAGACTTATTATCATTCTTTAGCCTTTTTTTACGACAAAGAAGAATTTGAAAATCAAGTTGACCTTCATGCAAAAGTTATCGAGGGAATTTTTGGTGTTAAGCCAAAAGTTTTTCGCAACACCGAGTTGGCATACAATGATTCCTTGGCGCTTTGGGCCGAACAGAAAGGTTACAAAGGGATACTTGCCGAAGGTTGGGATAGGGTGCTTGGATGGCGTAGCCCAAATTATGTTTATCGCCCACTTGGCTGCAAAAATACCAAACTGTTATTAAAAAACTATCGTTTGTCTGACGATATAGCCTTCCGTTTCTCTAATCGTGCCTGGAAAGAATGGCCTCTTACGGTGCCAAAGTATCAGAATTGGCTTAATATGGACTGCTTGCGTGGTAACCTTATTAACCTATTTATGGACTTCGAAACATTTGGTGAGCATCAATGGAAAGATACAGGTATCTTTGAATTCCTTGACAGCTTGATTCCGAGTTGGTTAAGCGAATACGATAATCGTTTCGTAACAGCTTCAGAGGCTTGCGATTTAATGGAGCCAGCTGCTGAGATATCGATGCCGGAAACGGTTACCTGGGCCGACACCGAAAGAGATCTATCCGCATGGCTATCCAATTCTATGCAAAAGTCTGCTATGGACCAGTTATTTGCATTAAGAGATAAAGTATTTGAAACAAAAAATGATCATCTAATCGAAGATTGGAGGCATCTTACTACCTCAGATCATCCATATTCAATGTGCACAAAGTACTGGAATGATGGGGATGTACATGCTTACTTTTCTGCATACGCCTCACCTTACGAGTCATTTATGTATTTTATGAATATTTTGCGTGATCTAGACTACAGATTATCACGACGTTATAACATCACCAAAAATTGAACATGAATTAATAATTATTATCACATTATAATCATTTCGTTTGTTATCGAAACAAAATGCTACAAAGAGCAAAAAATATATTTATTGTCATAGCATCAAAATACCGCTACAAAATAATGAGAAAGTAGCGGTATCTGTTATCGTTTCTTTTCTTTAACTTCGTTGCGACCAAGATTCTTTTTGGTTTCAACAAACAAAACATGCTTTCTAAGAACAGGATCATACTTCTTAAGAGAAAGCTTGTCAGGAGTATTCATGGTATTTTTCTTAGTATAATATGCACGAACACCAGACTCCTCAGAAACGAGCCCAACTAATTTACGCTTGGTATTATTTTTCTTTGCCATAATATATATAATTATAGCACATAGTGCCAAGAAAGACAACACTATCCCTATACGGTATATTTTTAGAATCTTGGTGCCATCTCGTGCGTGTAAGTCACCACTAAATCATTGGAAC
>CAMOIR010000004.1 GCA_946616455.1 uncultured Candidatus Saccharibacteria bacterium
GTGAGTTTTTCTTCTATACCCATATGTTTTAGCATCATATCCTCATCAAAAAACAATACTTTGACGGTTTCTTCCGATGGATTAACTGACGTAATCCAAATTTGCCCTTCAACGAAGTTTGCTAGGGCACTGTATTTTGGTCCCCTTTCTCTTAAATTTAAGTCAAACTCCATTCTGCAGTTATAATCATCTCCACATTCGGTGGTTTTTTCAACTTCCACTTCTTGATAGAATTCCAGCATTTCTGCCACAGACCACCATGTAGTACCTTTTTCTTCTATAGCTGCAAATGTAGATTGGCTAGGCATAACTGCTAGGCTCGCCACTAAAATTGATAGTAATAAAATTGAAGTTTTTTTCATAATACTCCTCTATTAGATTATTAATGAGGAGTTTAAGCATAGAGTAATATTTTTTCAACCTCAAAATGGACGATTATTTGTCATAAGTGTTTTATTAAAGACGTCTATGCTTTTATTTATTACTATTTTGTGTCTTTATCATCTGCATCTTCTTCTGGAAGAACGATACCGATAGATGCGACAGTGTCACCTTCACTCATTTTCATGATACGGACGCCTTGAGTAGCACGACCTAGGGTTGGAATTTCCTTCGTAGCAACACGAATAGCCTGACCTTTAGTAGACATCATGATAACTTCTTTTGCTGATGGATCTAAAGTATGAACAGCGACAATAGGGCCAGTTTTGGCAGTAACTGCCGCAACCTTAATACCGACGCCACCCCGTTTGTGTGGTGGGAAGTTCGAAACCAAGGTAGCCTTACCGTAGCCGTTAGCCGAAACTGCGATTAGCTTTTGGTTTGGATCAGTAATTACATCCATGCCAACGATTTCATCTTTAGGACGAAGACGCATACCACGAACACCCATAGCGGAACGTCCCATAGCGCGGACTTCTTTTTCATTGAACCTAGTAGCCTGCCCTGCTGAGGTAGAAATGACAATGTCGTTTTCGCCAGTGGTCTCTTTAACCCAACGAAGCTCGTCATCTGTATCTAGTTTAATAGCGATTAGGCCGTTTGAACGTACGTTATAGAAATCTTTGATGGCGGATTTTTTGATAGTTCCCTTTTTGGTAGCCATAAAGAGATAGCCATTGGCGCCTGCGTCACCTTGTTTGATAATAGAGGTGATCTTTTCTTCTGGGTGCATATTAAGCATGTTGACGGCGGCCGTACCTTTAGCAGAGAGAGAGGCTTGTGGCACTTCGTAGGCTTTCATGCGGAATAGTCTACCTTGATTCGTAAAGAATAGGAGGTAGTCATGTGAATTAGCCGTAAGAATCTGAGCAATTACATCCTCTTCTTTGGTGGTCATACCACGTTTGCCTTTACCACCCCTGTTTTGTTTGCGGAAATCTGTTTGCGGAACACGTTTCATGTAATTTTCGGCAGTTAGAAGAATGACACTTTCTTCTTCTGGAATGAGTTCTTCTTCGGAGAATTTGCCCACTTCGTGATTAATAATCTTGGAGCGCCTTTCATCACCATATTTTTCCTTCAATGCCAAAAGCTCTTCTTTAATGACACGAAGTATTTCATTTTCATCGGCAAGGATAGCTTCTAGTTTCTTAATCAAATCATGTAGTTGCTTCAATTCTTCTTCGATTTTGTCACGTTCTAGTCCTTGAAGACGACGAAGTTGCATCTGTAGAATAGCGTTAGCTTGTATCTCTGAGAGACCAAAGCGCGTCATAAGCTGCTTATCAGCATCATCATATGAAGAGCGAATGACTTTAATAACTTCATCAATATTATCAAGGGCAATCTTTAACCCCTCTAAGATATGTGCGCGTTCTTTGGCTTTTTTAAGCTCAAATTCAGTGCGACGACGAGTGACAACCTGGCGATGTTTGATGAACTCAGCTAGGATTTCTTTAAGACCGAGGATACGAGGTTGAACACCATCGACAAGGGCTAGCATATTGTAATGGAATGCTGTCTGTAGGGGTGTCATCTTATAGAGTTGATTCAGAATCTTTTTAGGGAAAGCGTCTTTTTTTAGCTCTACAACGATACGAATTTTGCCTCTTGCGGATTCATCGCGAGCATCAGCGATGTGGTCTAATTTTTTAGATAACACAAGCTCGCGGACTTTTTCAATGAATCCCTCTTTGCTCATACCGTACGGTACTTCTGTAATAACGATATTATAGCGTCCGTTTTTGCGTTCTTCGATATTAGCAACAGCACGAATCACCACTGAGCCCTTCCCTGTGGCGTAGGCTTGTTTCATTGGTGCACCGCCATATACTTCGGCACCAGTTGGAAAATCTGGACCTTTGACGTGTTCCATAAGTTCATCCAGGGTAATGTCAGGGTTATCAATCTGAGCCACGGTAGCGTCAACTAATTCGCCTAAATTATGTGGGGGAATATTAGTAGCCATACCAACAGCGATACCCATCTGGCCATTTAAGAGAATATTCGGAAGAGCGGCCGGAAGCACTACTGGTTCTTGTTCAGTGCCATCGAAATTATCACGAAAATCTACGGTATCCTTCTCGATATCGGTAAGAAGCTCAGCACCAACTTTGTCCATGCGAGCCTCAGTATAACGGTAAGCGGCTGGTTCATCCCCATCCATAGAACCAAAGTTGCCTTGGCCCTCGATGAGGGTATAACGCATTTTCCAAGGCTGGGCGAGGTTGACCATTGCCATATAGATAGAGGAATCGCCATGTGGATGATATTTACCCATGACGTCACCGACGATACGGGCAGACTTGACGGTAGCATGAGGAGCCTTCCAACCATTTTTGTTCATAGTGTAGAGAATACGCCTGTTGACTGGCTTCAAACCATCACGAACATCAGGGAGAGCACGGTCGACGATGACGGACATCGAATACCTAAGGAAGTAATCTTCCATGGTATGTTCGACGGGCTTAATCTCAATACCTTCCGAAGTTGGCGACTCCACAGATACCCCTTCTTCGGAGACGCTTCGCGCCCGCCCGTCGTTACTGGGGGCGCTCGCTCCGTTCGCTCCCGTTGTCGCGAAAGCCTCCTCAGAAGGGGTATTCTGTGGAGTTTCCGATTCGTTGTTCTTTGAGTTCTTGTCGTCTTTCATAGCTCCTCCTTAGAAATCCAAATCATCAAGGTTAACAGATGCGGCACCGGCCTGGATGAAGTTTTTGCGGAGTTCGACTTGGTCTCCCATTAACTTCGTGAACACAGCATCAGCCTTTTCAGCGTCTTCGACGTGGACTTTAACCAAAATGCGATTCTCTGGATCCATAGTGGTTTCCCAGAGTTGCTTAGCATCCATTTCGCCAAGACCTTTGAAACGCTGTTGAGCAGTATATCCAGCTTGCTTAAATCTCTCTTGAGACTCGTCGATTTTGGTGCCGTTTTTCTTGCGTTCTTCGATTTTTTCGGTAAGTTTGTTTTCAAGAGCAACCTCATCATAAACATAATCGATTTTACGGGTACTACCAGTACCTTTTATTAGACCAAATAGAGGCGGTTTGGCCAGATATACGTGCCCTGCTTCAATAACCTGAGGCATATAGCGGAAGAAAAATGTCATAAGAAGTGTTGCGATATGTAAGCCATCTACATCAGCATCTGTCATAAAGATAATTTTGTCATACCTTAGGCCATCTATATTAAACTGATCACCAATACCAACACCAAGTCCCTTGATAAGAGAAACCAGCTCTTGGTTGGCGAGCATCTTGTCTAGACGAGCACGCTCGGTATTAAGGACTTTGCCTCGAAGTGGTAATATAGCTTGTATCTGAGGATTTCGCCCCTCTTTGGCAGAGCCTGCAGCGGAATTACCCTCTACGATGAATAGCTCACAATCTTCTCTGTTACGGCTCGAACAGTCTGCTAACTTACTTGGTAAGTTTAATCCTTCGAAAGCGCCTTTCCTAATAACATTATCTCTGGCAGCTCTGGCAGCTTTACGTGCACGGGCAGCAAGAGTGGCTTTCCCTACAATTTTTTTGGCAATAGCTGGGTTTTCTTCCAGATAGTAACCAAAATACTCTGTCATTACCTTGTCTACGATACCACGAACTTCAGGGTTACCAAGTTTATTTTTGGTCTGGCCTTCAAATTGCGGATCTGGCAACTTTACGAGAATGACAGCAGTGAGGCCTTCTTTAATATCGTCGCCAGTAAGATTGTCTTCTTTTTCTTTAAGTAGGCCATTTTTTCGGGCATAATCATTGACAGTACGAGTGAGACCAGTTCTAAAACCAACCACATGCATACCGCCGTCTGGCGTGAGAACGTTATTGGCAAATGGTTTCATGATTTCTGTATAACTGTCGTTGTATTGGAGAGCTATTTCTACACCAACATCGCCAGCTTGTTTATCAACATAGAAAATATCATCAGATAACAATTCTTTACCGTTATTTAACCTTTTGACATAGCTTTTGATACCGCCTTCGAAATAAAATGACTCCCTTTCACCGGTACGTTCATCCATAACAGAAATCAAGATACCTTTGGTCAAATAGGCCTGATGACGAGCATAGCTAGAAACCCAGTTATAATCAAAAGTGGTTGTTTCTTTGAAAATAGACGGGTCCGGATAAAAAGTAATAGAGGTACCGGATTCACGCGGAGCTCCACTCTTAATCTGTAATTCCATAGTCGGTTTACCGACATCGAACTCGATATGATGGCTCTTGCCGTCTCGATAAACTTCGGCAATCATGTGGGTTGACAATGCATTGACAACAGATGAACCAACACCGTGAAGACCAGATGAAACCTTATAACCACCATCACCAAACTTACCACCAGCATGGAGGACGGTAAGTACGGTTTCTAGGGTAGATTTGCCAGTTTTGGGGTGAATATCGACTGGAATACCTCGCCCATTATCATCTATACGAACGCCGCCATCAGCAAGAATGGTAATATCAATCTTATTGGCGTAACCTGCAATCGCTTCATCAATGGAGTTATCTGCGATCTCCTTAATCAAATGATGTAGACCATCATAACCAGTAGAGCCAATGTACATACCGGGGCGTAACCTAACCGGCTCTAGCCCTTCAAGTACTCGAATTTCAGACGAGTCATAATCCTCAGCTTTTCCAGCCATTTTTTACCTCTTCTTAATTATTACCTATCTATTATACACCTTATGAATTAAAAATTCAAGACTAGATGAATGAAAAAGCTTTATCTGTTGATCTTAAAAACCGTTTCGTCAGATTGCTCTGAATGGTTTGATTTGGACTCTGTTGCTGGGGTTGGGGTTGATGCTACGATTGGGGTTGAAACCGAATCTGTTTCTGGTAGTGAATCGGCAGATGGTAGTTGACTGGTATTTTTACTTATCCAATCGTCCAAAAAGCCTTTTTTAGGCCCTTCAGAGCCTTCAGAAGGGTATTCTGGAGTTTCAGACCTATACATAGTCATCTTTTCACTTTCCTTGTCTTCTACGGCCGATTTTTCGCTTCCTTTGTTTTTTTCTGCGTTGCTCCAGCGATCCTGGATCTCCTTTTCGACTTCAGCGCGAGTTTTGGCATATTTTGTCGCTGAATAGACCTTAAGAGATTCCATGAGTTCATCATTTGGTTCACCCATGGGCGGTGGTAGACTGATAGTAAATGGAGCGGATGGCATATCAAACATCATTACTTTTGTAACAGCGGCGAAGTTTGGCGTTTTAGTAAGATCCTCAGCTGTAAAGGTAGGACTAAAGGCCTTAACCATGAGCTCAGCATCTGTAACACCAATACGGCCGCAGACAATAGTGCCCACGTTGCCAAGAAGTGCTTCCCTAATCTTTTCGGTGAGCTGAGTCATAAATTGGTTAGCTACGATTAGGTTGAGACGATATTTTCTAGCCTCAGAGAGAATGGATTCAAAAGAGTCAGTAGCAAAGTTCTGAAACTCATCTACGTAAAGACAGAAATCCTGGCGTTCATTTTCTGGAATATCCTGACGGCTCATAGCGGCCTGTTGGAATTTCATTACAAAAATCATACCAAGAAGATTTGCATTGATATCACCGAGACGACCTTTGGAGAGGTTTACTAGGAAAATCTTTTTGTTATCCATGATTTCACGAATATTAAAACCCGACTTAACCTGTCCCAAGGTGTTTCTCATAATAGTATTGGCAATAAATGGACCCCATTTACTTGAGAACCAGGTAATGACTTCACCGGCATCGTTTGATTTTTGTGAGGCCGGAAACTCTTTAGTCCAATAATCATAGACGGCCTTATCAGTAACGTATTTCAGTTTTGATTTGACAAATTCTGGATCTGTGAAACACTGTGGGATGTCGATAAACGTAGCACCAGCAGGATCGGACATTAAGAGTAAGGCAGCGTTTCGGAACATGTGCTGGCCACGTGGACCAAAGAAACCTTGATTCTGGGGATCAAAAAGCGATTGCAACATACTGATTCCCTCTTGAACAATGAAATCTTTCTGGTCTTCGGTAGTATACTCAAACATATTCATCCCGACTGGATGTTCAATATCGGCAGGATCAAAATAAATAACATCATCTATGCGTTCTTGTGGCATTCTTTTTAACAGTGCTTCTACAGCATCGCCATGAGGATCAATAAAGGCAAAGCCGCGACCATCGCACATGTCCTGAAAAGCCAGGTTTTCTAGAAAAACCGACTTACCCATACCAGTTTGCCCAATAACATACATGTGGCGACGACGATCTTTTTCTTGGAGATAAATTGCCTTTTTGTTTCCTCTGAATTCATTCGTACCAAGGAATAAACCTTCGGTCGCTAATTTGGCGGGGCCATCAACCTGCTTGACTAGCTGACGTTCTACAGATGAACTTGGTATAGCACTTTGTTCTGGAAGATGAAAGACACTGGCTAGCTCCACGCTATTTAAGATACTGGAACGATTTTGTAGAGGAAATGTCCTAAGAACGTAGTCGGTGGCCAATTTTTTGGGATCTTTTAGGCTATTTGATTTAAAACCGTTTAATTCTGGTGAATTAAACTGCGAAAAAGCCGAAACAATACCACCAGCAATGGCTTCTGAGCGTGCAACACTAGAGGAGCTGGCTACAATCCTAATTAAGGTTTCAAAAGCTGGGAAGCGTAATTTATTACCTATGGCAGTCAGTTCTTCTTGTTTTAAGTTCGTAATTGTTGTTTGTTCGGTTTTTTCATGTTCTCCAGGGACCTCCCAGGGAGCTCGCAAGATATCCATAGCAAGATCTCCTATGCCTGCACCAATGGTTTTAGTCTTTTTGCCTTTTTGAGTATTCTCAATATATTCTTTGCCTTTTGATGACCACTTTTTTTGTGCAGGTCGGAACAATATTTGAACAGCTGCCCCCTCATCATTATTCAGATTAGATAGTGCGTTCAAAATGGCCATCTGTGCGTCGCGCTTAGTGTCTTCGTAGGTAGCGATAGGAAGGTAATATTCCTTATTCAAGGTAAGCTCCATACCAGCTACATTTTCTACTTTGTAATTTTCGTTAAAGATGTTACCTTCGGTTTTATCTTCTAGTCTTGCTGTTGGATACGCGGACTGGATGGATTGTTTGACTGTTTCAACTAGATCGGTGGGAACTACTGCATAGTACCTAATGAAACTATCTTTAGAAATTATTTCGAATGAGAAATGCCTTTGACCGTATAATTTTGCTTTTAAACCCTTGATAACCGTGGAAGATAGGATAGAATACATTACCTGGGCTTTTGAGACCGCTTCGTTGGTAATATCTCTTTCATCACGACTCCCCGATGCGATGTCGTCAGTAGACGGAGGTAAGTGGATGAGAAGGGATGTCATTTTGAGACTTCGTTCATATTTTTCTGATTTACGAAGTTTCGAGATCTTAATCACAGCAACGACGACCGCTGCAATGACAATGACTAAAACAACTATAAAAATAACAGACCAGATACCCACTTAATAAACTCCTCCCTTGGCTGTATTGTTGTAAAAAATACTGAAACAGATTATTTTAGGCATTTTCTTTCCCTCCCGAATTTGCCTCTGATCTCATTTTGGCAATTGATTCGCTAAATGCAAAAATGTTTCCGTCTTGACTTAGTTTTGCTTCTTGTTCTTCAATGATTTTTTGAGCAATAGTCGGACTATCAAGATTCTCTTTGCGTGAAGACTCTTTCTCCTGTAGTGGGAGAGTAGAGTCTACAGAAGCTTCCTCGGTATATCCTGGCGGCATCGTGGGTACTATTTGTCCTAAAGCATTAGAGTCGGCTTGTCTTAAAACGTTTTTTGGAGTCGTCTCAGTGTTAACCTGCGGCGAATTGTCGTTTTTCTCTGCTTGCTCGACGCTTACGATTGAGGTATTCCCAAGATGTTGATAGTCTTCTCTAGTTTGTGGATTACCCCATTCTACGGATTGATTTGAAAGATCTAAATTGTTTTCGGACTCAACTGTGTTTACGTTCTCTTCATTGGTGCCAGCCCCTGTCGTAAACAGGTTTACCTCCTTATCTTGGGTAGATTGATTATAGTCCATATGCTTATTTTACCACAACTAAACCTTTTTGTAGACCAAAAATTCCGCCAATACGATAAAAAAGAATATCAAACTGACTGTCCAAAGGCTCACAGCACCAAAAGAGCAAGAAAGAAGCAGCATAATAGGCCCAAAAGCCAAAACTGCTGCATAAAAGTAATCCTTCTCTTTGGGGCTACGATTTTTAAAAGCTACTTTTAGAAAAGCTTGAATTAAGAAAGAAAACACCCCAAAAAAGGTTATATATACTGTTGTAAAAAATAACAAAACTCCTAGCGGACCTATTTCCGTAGGAGATGTGAAATTCAACATAAGAATTAAGGCTGCGAGTCCTATAATACTTATTGATGATACAATGCGTTTATGCTTCATGCTTTTATTGTACCATATTTAGTTTAAAACCCCCAAGAAATTTTAGGGAGGGAGCGGGGGTTATCCGGCACTAAAATCATAACTATTGACCGCAACCCCTACGCTTTCCCTTTTGACCGCTTCACGCTAGGTGAAGCAAAGTCCTTATAGTTTGTTTCTTCCGTTCTATTCTATGATAAAGGTGCTAACGAAAGATTAACTATGCGCTCTACGCTTGTTTTATTGGCGGAGCTCTAGGTAATTCCTATATTGTAATCTATGGCTAGAAATTACCTTTTCGCCCGCCAAGGACTACGTGTTCTGCTTTTTCATATTGGTAAAGTTCCTTTTATTTTTAGGTTTTTGTTTAGTCTCTCGACTGTTTTGATAATAGCACAAGTTCTTTAAAAATGCAATACTTTTGTTCAATTTTATTGATGTAATTTTTACATTTTATTTCTATTTATTCCCTGTTCTAATTTATTATTCTTTTTGTTGTGTTTTTTACAACGTTTATGGATAGCGTCTAATTAGAATGATTGCTCACAGCTATGTTTCTGCTGTGGTGGTCGACTGTCGCTTTCGCAAGAGTCGTCCACTATCGTTCTTTTCCAAATTACTATTGTAAAAACCAATTAGATTGTTTTTGTTATTTCTATGCATCCTTCCGAAATAAATAAATTTATTTCGGTTCGGATGCTGGAGATAACAAAATAAGCCTAACGGCTTATTTTTACAATAGTAATTTGTCCTAAATATCACTCTGTGGTGGAGCTGCCGGATACTGCCTCCGGGTCCAAAATATCACTTGGCCATAATTCTACGCGTGTAGTTCTCTGTTTTGGCTTTGCATTTATTGTTAGCTGCAGAAAACGAAACTAACAATAGCGCAGGCTAATTTTCGTGTTACTTATCGCCACCTAAGTAACCTTATCCTCGTCATATGATAATCTTAATACTACGAGAGATCATATCAAGACCAGCCTAGAAATAATAATTAGGCATAAGCTGGCATGTACATAACATGCGCAGTTTTAGTGTTTTTAGCACTTATTTAATACTTACGGTATTCAATCGGCGCGCCTTATGACTGTTAATATCCTGTCTAAGCTTTGTCAGCCCCAACTTAGGGGTATTATATCACATTTGAGGCTAAATGCATAGGATAATAGCATAGAAAAAGACCGGTAACTGCGAGGAAAACCGGTCTTTTTTGTAGAGTGTGGAGTTATTTTGGCTAAATTTTTGTTTTGACCTTTTGAATAATTTTTTTATTCAAAAGCTATCTCTATTATAAGCCCATAAACTGGTTATGTCAACACTTTTTTGATACTTTTTTTATACAATTTTGGTCGAGTTTTCCACAACTTTTTGCTTATGATATCTATTGCCCACTATATACTTTTCTCGTTTATTCTACTACAGATTAGCTTAAGATTTATATAGGGATTGAATTATTATTCTATCCATGTTAATAGGCTATACATGATAGCTACAATTAATTCCATAGTTCCCTTCGGCTTTGATGGAAAGCTGGTCGAAGTCGAAGGAGATATGAATAGAGGATTACCAGCTTTTAACATAGTAGGCATGGCAAATAAAACCATCAATGAATCAAAAGAACGAGTACGAAGCGCTATTTTAAACTCCGGATTTAGTTTTCCAGACAAAAAAGTTACGATCAACCTAGCACCAGCAGAACTTCAAAAGGATGGGGCATACCTCGATCTTCCCATTGCTCTTTCAATATTGGTTCTGTCTGGCCAATTATTAAAGTCTGATATAGTAAATAGGGTTTTTGTGGGTGAATTGTCGTTAAACGGCGATATTAGGCCAATAAAGGGCATAATCAACATAGTTGAAGCCGCAAGAAAGGCTGGCTTTAGAACAATATATGTGCCTTTCAAAAACCTTTCACAGGCATCTCTAGTTTCTGGGATTAGTATTTTTGGCGTTGGTTCTCTCTCTGACCTTTTTCTTGCATTAAAGGAACAAAAGGAGCTCCCCACACAAAATGATGTAAACCATTTTTCGGTTATTAAAAACGTCTGCAGTGATCACGTCCTCGATCATATACGTGGACAAGAACTCGCAAAGCGAGCGATAGAAATTGCAATAGCAGGCCACCACAATATCCTCATATCTGGTCCGCCTGGAGCCGGCAAAACCCTGCTAGCCAAGGTTGCAGTAAATTTATTACCAGAACTTTCGCCAAGCGAACAGATTGATATAACTAAAATATACTCTTTGGCCGGCTTATCTCACGATGAAATTATTACGATGCGGCCTTTTCGTGCACCTCACCATACGGCAAGCGCAACTTCAATCATAGGTGGTGCAAACGGTCCTGGTGAAATTTCATTGGCACACAAAGGTGTTCTTTTTCTAGATGAAATACCCGAATTTCCAAGGTCAGTGCTAGAGGCTTTAAGGCAACCCCTAGAAGATAAGCAAATAACTATTTCTAGAGCAAACCAAAAAACAACCTATCCAGCAGATTTTATGCTTATAGCAACTATGAACCCTTGTCCATGTGGTTATCTTGGTGATACTGCCCATGAATGCAAATGCACCGAAACACAGATACAAAATTACCAGAAGAAGCTATCTGGTCCGCTTTTCGATAGAATAGACATAAATATAGTGGTTAAAAAGGTAGATAACCAAGACTTACGGAAAAAATTATCAAACCAAGAAACAGAACATAATGTTGTAAAAAATAATATAACAGAGGCCATTTTACGTCAAAGTGCACGTTATGGCCAAGACGGCGTTTATAATAGTTCCCTTTCCTCGTTTCAGGTATCACAGCTTTTAAAGCTAGAACCTACAGCGGAAAAGCTACTGGCACATGCTTCTGAAAAACTAAATTTGTCAGCACGGTCCTATTTTAAAACAATAAAGGTAGCTCAAACCATTGCCGATTTGAGTGGTTCTGGCACTATTTCGACAAAACACTTGGCTGAAGCATTGACGTATCGCAAACAATAGCCCCATCAAGGACACATCTTTGCCACGATAAAAGCATAGTAGAACTTTTATGTTTACCCCTTGCATTTTTATGGGCATTTTGTTATAATTGATAACAGGTTAATTCAAGAGAAGAAAGGATCACTATAAAAAACAATTCACGGACCAAGTTAAATGGAGAGATTCGTTATCCAGAGGTCCGCGTAATCGGTTCTAATGGCGAGCAGCTTGGCATTATGTCAAGTCGCGATGCTCAACTTCTGGCGAAGGAACAGGGAGTGGATTTAGTGGAGATTGCCGCTAATGCTAATCCACCGGTCGTTAAGATAATTGATTGGGGCAAATTCCAATATCAAAAGATGAAGGAAGAGGCTAAAAATCGAAAAAAGGCTCGCGAGAAACAATCTGAGCTAAAACAGATGAAAATTGGCCTCAAGATTTCTGACAACGATCTTAACATTAAAGTCCGTAAAATGCGTGGTTTCCTCGATGATGGCGATCGCGTAAAGATTATGATAATCTTTAAAGGTCGTGAGATGGCCCATAAAGAAATTGGGACAGAATTGCTAAACAAAGTCCTGGGATTTCTTGGCGATGACATCGTCACTGAGGGTAAACAGCAGATGAATGGACGTAACCTGTCCGTACAGGTTCGACGCAAATAATCAGAACGGATTCAGAAGAAGTATTTTCCTACTTCCATGGTCCTCTGATAGTACTTTGAATAATAACTTTAATGAAAGGAAATTTATGCCAAAACTAAAAACGCATAAAGGTACCGCTAAAAGGATTAAGATCACTGGTAGTGGTAAGCTCGTCCGAGAACGAGCTTTCGGGAATCATATTCTCGCTAAAAAATCTAAAGCCAGAAAGCGCAACATGAAAACTGCTGCGACTATTAATGGCAAAATCAATAAGAATATTAAGAAAGCATTGGGGGTTTAGTTATGAGAGTAAAAAGAGGCGTCGCAGCGCATGCGAAACATAAGAAGATATTAAACGCTGCTAAGGGTATGCAGCATTACCGTAGGCGTAGTTTTCGCCTTGGCAAACAAGGTGTGATTAAGGCTCTACAGTATAGCTACAGAGATCGTCGCAATAAAAAACGCGATTTACGTGCATTATGGATTACACGTATAAATAATGAATCAAGAGAGCTTGGTCTTTCCTATTCACAGCTAATTGCTGGCATGAAAGCTAAGAACATCAGCCTTGATCGCAAGGTGCTAGCTGATCTCGCCGTGAATAATCCTGAAGCGTTTAAAGCAATCGTAACTACAGTGAAGGAGAAATAAGATGGCAATTTGTGAAATTACTGGCAAGGGTAAGATGTATGGTCACAATGTTTCCTTCTCTCAGAGACATACGCGTAAGGTATTTAAGCCAAACGTAAGTAAACGTACTCTAATTATAAATGGCCAGAAAGTAAAGTGCAACGTATCTACTTCGGCGCTGAGAACCTTGAAGAAAAAAGGACTTATCGAATCTCCAAGAGCACGTGCCGAAAAAAAGTCGAGTAAATAATTTATTTGACCTTAAAAAACCGACCATCCATGGTCGGTTTTTTATTGTCTTAATCTTCCTGCAAGCTTTTGTAAGTCTTGATTCGTCGGAAGATTTGGTTTTTCATAAAAGTGAGCCATCTATAAGCCGGGTTCTGTAAATATACTAAAGTATATTTGGCAATCATCTATCTTGGCACTACATTGCTATAGCACTCTAGCGGTGAGCGTGCGTCCCCGAGCAGGGGCTGATAGCACTCCTTGCAACAGGTAGGGTTTGCCGCCACCGTATATCGCTACACGATGCTGTGGGCTCTTACCCCACTCTTTTCACCCTTACCCAACTCCCCGAAGGGTCCACCGCTCTACGGGTCCTGCCGGACCTTCTCCCTCCCCAAAATTTTTGCTAAAGCAAAACATTTTGGGGTCCCCTTCCAGGTCCGTCACCCGTCGATGAAACCTTCGGGAAGCTAGGCGGTTTGGTTTCTGTGGTACTTTCCCTATCCTTACGGACGGTCGCCGTTAGCGACTACCTTGCTCTATGTTGCCCGGACTTTCCTCTTGAGCGAACTCAAGCGATTACCTTTCAGGCTCAGATAGATTATAGCATAGATACCAACATAATGCTATACTCTGGGCGGGTCCTGCCGGATGTTTCCCTCCCGCGGCTCCTCCCTAACGGGAGCTCCGCGGGAACCCTTCCACATCCGTCACCCGCCCATGCCTATAATATACTAGGCGCCAACTCTATCTTTGCTGTTGCGGCGTGGGGCGTTGTGCTCGATATATTCAATTATTTTGGAGGCCACATCGCGACCAGTAACTTTTTCTATACCAAACCCAGGTGAGGCATTTGCTTCAAGCACCAAGGGACCACGGTTTGAACGCATAAGATCTACCCCACAAATATGAAGTCCCATAGCCTTAGCAGCCTTAATTGCCATGCGCTTTTCTTGATCGGTTAACTTAATTGGGGTGCCTAGTCCACCCTTATGAAGGTTTGACCTAAAATCATCATCAAGTGATTCCCTTTTCATGGACGCCACTACGCGGCCACCCACGACAAAAGCACGGATATCAACGCCAGCAGATTCCTTAATGAATTCCTGAAGGAGGATGTTGGTACCATCTTCGTTATAGAGGTAGAAAGCCTGAAGAGCAGATTTGGCAGCTTTTTTTGTGTCAGCTAGAATAACCCCGTTGCCGTGAGTACCCGAGGCCAACTTAATAATAACTGGTAGGCCTATCTGTTCCAATAAGTCATCTATGTCGGAGGTATTGCGAGAAACTAAGGTCTTTGGTGTATCGACATCATACTTCGCCAGAATCTGAGCAGCACGGAGTTTATCTCTAGCGCGTGTAATCGCTACTGAGGTAGATGGAGTATATACGCCTTGCATTTCAAATTGCCGCACAACAGCACAACCATATCTTGTCATACCGTTAGAGATCCTTGGTAAAATAGCGTCAAATTTATCTAGTTTACTCCCCTTATAATATACATCAGGGTGTTTATCGTCTAGGGATAAGTAGCAATCTTTATATTTTATTACCCTTACATCGTGTCGACGTTTAGTTGCCTCCTCAACTAGACGTTTGGTGGAATAATTACCTGGTCCATTGGACAGAATTGCAATTTTCATACTCTCCCCCTTCTTATGTATTTTTGATGAAACTTATATGGATCCTTTTTTAATTCCTGATTTAGCTTTCGTGTTTTAGAAGTTTTAAAATGTTTAATTGGATCTTTTGAAACATCTACCATGAATCGGCCTTTTAAAGTATTTTTACCAATTAGAACTGGATAATTATTAAGAGAGCGATCCGTAAGGGTGAATGATGCTATAAAAGATTTATTGCATATTATTAGCGGAAGTTTAACCGTATAGCGAATCTGGGCGTCGCCATGTGATGAGCGAACAGACTTGGCAACGTATTTAGTCGTTTTAATTGTTTTACCAGTATACAGAGGTGATTTTGGGCCAAAAAAAGAAAACTCAAGCGTACCATCTTTTGCCATAGAGATGTTTGTAGCCCAAATCACCGAAGTATCTGCTCCAGTATCTATCTTCGCAGGAATATCATCAATGCCGGCAACGGAAATAACTTCTGTTGGACCAATCACGTTTAGTCTTCTTGAAAAAATCATATCTATATTATAACATAATTCTAGTTTTTTCTCAAGATATTGTCTATAGCTAAATTAGCTTCCGAATCAGCAATTTGATTCATAGTACGTGGTACATGGGTAAAGGATACTGCGTCAAATTGATCAAGTTTTTGAATAATATCATTATAAATGGGCATAATGTCGTGGTTTTTTACAGTAAAAATGCCATTTAGCTGATTGACAACCATCAAGCTATCGGAAACAAATTTAGCAGTCTTATAGCCTAATTCTATAGCGTGTTCAATTCCTTTACGCATTGCATAGTACTCGGCAACACGTGAGGTAGCAAAGCCAATAAACTCGCCGCCACGTTCAAGTATCTTACCTTTATCATCGTGAATACAATATCCTATGCCAGATGGTCCAGGATTCCCTCTTGATGCACCATCGACGTTAATGATAACCGAGTTTGCAGTATCGCGGGAAGAGAAACGACCTGGCGTGGTTTTTTCTTCCTCGATTTCGATAACAGACATGCTGGCCTCATCGAGATGAATGCTAGAAGTGGCGAAATCTCCTACATATTTATATGCAGTATACCTATCCTTTGGAGTTGGCTTTAGTCCTTCGCCAATTCCTAGCTCATAAACAATGTAAAGATTGCTAATCTGACTAGAGCCTTCTGGTGCCAAAAAGGTGATGACATCTATTAGTTTGATCGAACTTGCCACCAAACTGGTATATTCGGTCAATGAGCGTGCCATAGCCTCTTCTGGCTGTTCACCAAATTTAATCTTTCCAGTTGGAAGTTCCCAAAAAACCGGCGACTCACTTCGCCCCCGGTTGCACTTAAAAACAAGGACTCCGTCTTTGTTTTTAATTAATCCAACTACGCGTATTCTCTGTTTCATGCCCACCTTATCATAAAGGCCCTGTCAGCCTGTTTTCCCCGTAATATATACAAGGTGGGTAAAATCTTATGCTGTACACCCACGGGTGCAAGCCACGAAATCCCGTAAACATGATTATTCAGGAAAATCATGCTGCCAACAGGGCTTAACCTCATTATACCACAGATGAGCACCAAAATAGGTATTATTTTACAACAACTTTATCTTACGCCCATTCTTACAACGTTTTACTGGTTTTGACTCAGGCTTTGAAGCTATAAAATACACTGGTTGCGTAGTGTTGCTGAATAAACTACTTTAGCGCCCGCCAACAATCCAATAGAAGAAATCCAAAACACCATTCGTGCCACCGATCATAAGATATGAAAAAGCTTTGCCAAACAACACGATTAGAACATATATAATAATGACACCATAACGCTCCATTGACTCCAAAATATTTCTAAACCCATCTGGGGCAATGGCATACAATACTCTTGAACCATCCAGAGGTGGAACTGGTATAAGGTTAAAAATCATGAACCCTAGATTAATATAGATTAATTCCTCAAAGATGAATTCCGATAAAACACCAGCATATCCATAGAGAGCTCCTGTAAAATGACCAATCAAGAAACCAATGAGGGCTATTAGGAAATTTGTAAATGGTCCTGATACTGCGACTAATGCCATTCCCCACTCGGGCCATTTGAGATTAAATCTATTAATCGGTACGGGTTTGGCACCACCAAATACTGGCGCTCCCAACAAATACAGCACCATCGGTACGAGTATCGACATATATGGATCAATGTGTTTGATAGGATTAAAGGATAGACGACCAGCATCCTTAGCTGTATGATCTCCCAGCCAATAAGCCACAATGCCATGAGACAGTTCGTGCAGAATAACAGAGCCTACCACTATCACTAAGACAATTATTATATATAGAAAATTCATAATAGTATTATACCATTACTGGATAATGTTCTACTGGATAAAACAGTCTTAGTTCAAAACGACCACTTCTTTTGTAGCAGGAAGAGAGTCAAGGTTTTTAACTTTGAGTTTTTTCTCGGTACGAGCGGTAAGCTTGAGTTCAGAAACCATACCATCAACGTTGCCCATAGCAACAATGAGTTTTGGTTCGATTTCACGAATAGCACGAACAGATGAGGTACAGAGGATATCAGCTACAATATCGTCAAGGTTTTCTTCTATGCCACCAATAATACCAATATGAATACCACCAATTTCTACATCATAAATAGTACGTTTACTCTCTGTAGATATTCCACGAATAGCAACATCTCCAATTTCAAATTCGCCAGGTCCGTGAATCTTACCGACGGATAGATTTGCATCTATGATTGCATCGGCAATATTAAACTTGATTGACGTAACTTTAGTGGAAATGATTATTTCATCTTGATTTTTACTCTCTATTTCAAACATAAATAACTCCTATTCTTTAATTATTTTTTCTGGATCAATGATTTCCGTAATTTCCATCTCGAGCACATCAAGAACAAAACGATCGCGGACACTTTTGCGATAAGTAAAATCATCCGGTGACATTATTACATAGTTGATTGGTTTGCCCTGTTTTTTCTCGATTACCTCAGCCCATCTTGTGAGCTTTTTGGTTTTATCGTTACCAATAATGAGAAGATCAATACCGTCTTGCCCTGGCAAACGATTAGTAACAATAAGTCCCTTTAAATACCTCTTAACTGGTCGACAATACTCTTCCCAGGTAGTCTCACGTATGTCCTGATCACTTAGGTTATTAATCTTCTTAGAAAAAATATCAGTGAGTGGGCGACAAAAAGGATGTTTATTGTTGGCAGAGTAATAGATTTTATTATCAAAAGTCTCATTTTTAATAATACCAATACTTTCCAGATTTAATAATTCCCTGCGCACTGAGTTAATTTGCTCATCTATCACTCTCGTCATTTCCCTAACATAAAAAGATTTTTCTGGGTTTTCAAAGAAAAGTTTTAGTAGCTTGGCCCTGGTTTTTGACCCAAACAATTTTTCGGTTGGAGTATTAGCAACTTTTGTCATTATGTAATAATTTTAGCACGATTTTAAAAAAAATGGGAAAACATTTAATGCGTTTTTGCTTAATTGTTAAAAATATTTAAAACAAATGGGTAAACTTTTTCCAGTCTCATCCAATTAATGTATGGGTTGCGCTTAAACCACGTCATTTGGCGTTTAGCGAGATGCCAATCTTCATAAAAACATTTTTCTTTAGCTTGCTCCAGCGAAAGGTTCCCATTTAGGTATTCCCATGCGTATTCATAGATGTCGCTCTTCATAGCTTGACTTCCCCACCCATACTTTTGGACTAATTTGGTTGTCTCATCAAATAGCTCCGGCCGGAACATTTGAGTAATTCTTTTGTTCAATCTTTCCCTCAATTCATCGGTTTTCCACTCAATACCAACAATCAAAAAATCGCCTTTTACCTCTTTGCGGTCTGAACAAGTTTTTTGTTCAGTATCGCCAATTTTGGCACCAGTAGGACCTTTAAACTGATAATCAAAAATTAGAGCATCAATGTAGAGTCCAGTACCACCGACAACAATTGGAACATTACCACGTAACTTAATTTCGTTGATTTTGTCGTTGGCATATTTTTTCCAATCAGCTACAGTAAATCTTTCGTTTGGCTCAACCAGATTCAAGCCATAATGGGGGATTCCTTGCTGTTCTTCCTTATTTGGTTTGGCAGTGCCAATATCCATACCCTTATAGATTGCTCTAGAATCAGCAGATATAATCTCACCCCCTATGGCTTTTGCGATTTTAATAGAAACACCGGTCTTACCGGACCCTGTAGGGCCCAGAATAACTAAAGTAGTCATATTCTAAAATCCATGAAAGCTTTCCTGGGCTCACTCGATACTCGAAAATTAGCCCGTTTACATTTCATATGGTTACCTATTTTAACTTCTTTAAAAACTCTGAGAGCTCAGACAATTTAATATTCTCTTCCCTATCGCGGAGTCTGATAGATACTGTATTACCTTCGGCGTCTTTTGGACCGACAATAATAATACAAGGAATTTTAAAATCGGTGGCACGTTTAATCTTTTTACCAAGAGAATCGGCGGAATCATCTACAGAGTAACGGATTTTATTGTGCGAGAGAACATCATTTAGTTCGGTTTCGTCGAGGGTTTTGGTGATTGCATCCACATAGTCACCAATTTTGTTGTTGACGGTCAGGATACGGACATTCTCTGGTGCACACCACATTGGAAGCCAACCTGCTGTATGTTCAAGATAAACACTCATAAAGCGTTCAATTGAACCAACTAATGCACAGTGAATCATGATTGGCGTTTTCTTGGAGCCATCTGCATCGGTATACTCTAGCTTGAACCTAGTCGGTAAAGCATAGTCTAGCTGAACCGTAGCGAGTTGCCACTCGCGTCCAATAGCGTCTACTGCCATAAAATCCATTTTTGGACCATACATTGCTGCTTCACCTTCACCGATAAAGTAATCCATTTTGAATTTATCTGCCATTTTTTTGATTGACGATTCGGCTTTTTTCCACATTTCCGGAGTACCAATATAACCATCTTTGTCGTCACGAAATGAAAGACGTAGTTTTAGTTTCATGTCTATCTTGCTATATAGATCCTTGGCGGACTCGATTAACTCTCCGAAAATGTCGCCTACTTGATCTTCGGTACAAAAGACATGAGAATCGTCTTGTGTAATGGCTCGTACACGCGAAAGACCTCCGAGTTCTCCCTTCCTTTCGTCACGGTAGACCATAGTAGTTTCTAGGTACTTAATCGGCAAATCCTTATAAGAGCGTGGTGAGCTTGCATATATTTGGGAATGGTGTGGGCAGGATACCGGTTTCAGGGCCAAATGGTCGCCTGACTCCTGTGAAACAAACTGAAGCATTTCTGGGAATTTTTCATAATGGCCAGAAGTCTTATATAGTTCAATATTGGCGATATGCGAGATGCAGACCTTCTTATAACCACGGTTAATGCGATAACTCTGAGCAAAATCATTTAATAAATCTCTTAAAATAGTTCCTCGTGGAGTGAATAAGGGTAGCCCAGAGCCAACTAGGTTTGAAAAGCAGAACAAATCAAGTTCTGCGCCTATTTTACGATGGTCTCTGTCTTTAGCTTCAGCCTGTTTCTTCTCGTATTCGTCCAGTTCTTTTTGAGTTGGAAAAGCAATACCATAAATACGAGTAAGCATCTCTCGTTTTTCGTCACCTCGCCAATATGCGCCAGCAATCCGATCTAGTTTAAAAACACCTAGCTTGGTGGTATCTTTTGCATGTGGGCCTTTGCACAAATCGGTATATATATCGCCTAAATCGTAAAATGATACCTCTTCGTCATCTGGCAATTCGATAATCAATTCTGCTTTATACTTTTGGTCATTATCGTTTGCCCATTTTAAGGCTTCTTTACGACTTACGGTACGTTTAACTAGCGGGAGTTTTTTAGCGATGATACTTCGCATCTTCTTTTCGATCTTTTTTAGGTCCGAGTCAGATATTTTGGTCTTGCCAAAATCTATGTCGTAATAAAAACCATTCTCGATAGCTGGACCAATGCCAAATTTTGCATTTGGGTACAAATCTTTTACAGCCGCAGCCAAGACGTGGCTCAAGGTATGTCTAGTTTTTTCTAAATCTTCCATTTTGTTTCCCTTTTACTTAAAACAATTATAGCACAATTATCAAAAACGTTCTTTGAGAAATCCCCCACGAATCTTTAGGGTTTTAGCAACCAGTCTGATTGTGTCCTCAAAACTATCGTGTATTTTCGTTCTTTTTCCTAAAATGGATTTTAGATCGTCTTTTATATCATTAAACTGTGCAGAGGCTAAAACGATTTCTTCAGGATTTATCTTTTCTTTAATCATAAACTTTTTAATTGTTTCTTTGATTTCGGTTGGCTTCAATTCACCATCGTCAATTTTAAGGGGCCATGAATCTACAATTAGGGATTTGTATCTTCGTTTTAAGCTCCTAGTATAATTAAAATACACCATGGTTTTCGTAATGGCTTTTGTGGTTAAAATCATTATTTCTCTTTTTACAAAAGTATCTGGTTTCTTTAGTTCGAAGCCAATAAATTTTTGGTTTTTATATGCTTTTTTAAAGAATTCTAAACTTGTAATGGATAACAAATAGTTGGCAATAATAATTAAGTCTACTTGACCAATATATGGCGCTAAAGCGGCTTCGGCTAGTTTTCTGGCTTTTTTGGGATCATTTAACCCCACTTCGGCGTTTCGCCAGTCAATCACCCTAATCACGTCAACAACCGGTAGTTTTTCTTCTAATAAATCAGCGAAAAATTCCCCACCATATCCCCAATCAAAAACAATAACTTTTAGCATTTTACTCCTTCTTTTTTGGTAATTCTACTACAAATAATGGCTTTCATTTTTTTCAAGGAGTAAGATATGATACAAGTGTTACATTTTTTTCAAAAACTAAAACAACTAACATTAATAACCACGGCATCAACTATTAAAAACCTTAATTAGAAAAAGTTGATAGACTGCCCAAGCAGCGGAGGTTAGAACCCCCTGGATGAGCCTCCACCACCAGACGAACCACCCCCACCGGAAAAGCCACCAGATGAATGGCCACCTGAGCTGCTCCTGCTAGAACCATAGAGATGTCCGCCGGGTATTATCCCGCCCTTACCTTTTTTGCTTGCGATAATAAACATTATCACATAAAATACGACTACCAAGATGGCTGCAATACTGTCGGATAATTCTTCTTCTCCTGCTACGTCTTCTGGTGACATATCACTATCATAACCGGTTTCCTTTGCTACCTCAGCAAAAAAAGCTTTGTAGCCATTCATAATTCCTTCATCCCATTTGTTTTCTTTCAATAAAGGAATCATGTATTGATCCTGCATCCGTCCAGTCTTGCCGTCTGGCAAGGCCCCTTCTAGGCCGTAGCCAACTTCTACACGAAATTTACGTTCTTCTAGGGCTAGAAGCAATAGAAGCCCGTTATTCTTTTCTTTATCTCCAATGCCATATGTTCTAAACAATTCAGTGGCGTAGCTTTCCAGATCCTTTCCTTCTAGATTCGGCACTGTAACAACAACTATTTGAGCTTTGGTAGCCTGATCTAATTTTTGGCTGTTTTCAAAAATATAGTTCTCAGTCTCTTCACTCAAAATATTTGCAGCATCATTAATATAAAAACGGTCGGTAGGCTGCGGCATTGCAAAACAAGCCGTAGCCAAGCCGAGAGTTATAAAAAGGCTACTCAGTAGTATTAAACTGAACCGTCGGTACTTCATTAGCTCCCTCTTGCGCCCTAAAGTATTCTTTTTCACCAAAACCAAACATGCCGGCAAAAATTGAATTTGGGAATTGCTTTATTGAAGTATTAAACTCTTTGACTACATCATTGTAATCCTTGCGTGCAGTAGCAATACGGTTCTCTGTACCTGCTAATTCATCCATTAGTGTGGTGAAATTTTCGTTTGCTTTGAGATCTGGATAGTTTTCTGCAATGGCCAGAAGATTATTAAGTGCACCGGTCAAGGCACTATCTGCTTCTCCTTTTTCGGCTACGCTAGAAGCATTCATGAGTTGAGTTCGTGCGGAGGTAACTTTTTCGATGGCATCTTGCTCATGAGACATATAGCCTTTGACAGAATTGACAAGGTTTGGTATTAAGTCGGTACGGCGTTGGAGTTGAGTGTCAATGTCAGAAAACTTAGCATCGACCTTTTCTCCTAAGGTAACCATGCCGTTGTATCTTGAAATCAAAAAACCCGCCAATAATAATATGACGGCGCCTATAATGATAAAAATGGTTGATTTTTTCTTCATCTTACCTCCAAATTATTTTGTAATGGTGGGTCGCAAGAGGCTCGAACTCCTGACCTCCTCGGTGTAAACGAGGCGCTCTAGCCAACTGAGCTAGCGACCCATATCTGTATTATAACACAAGATACTATTTTTTGATAGTCTTCTTTGTGACATCAAACTTTTCCATATAAATCCCCAGCATTAAACGAGTTTGCGAATAAAAAGCCGCAATAGACTGATAAAGAATTGAGGTAATCGGCATGAGTACCCATTGCACAATCATAGAGATTTTTTTGGTCTTGCGATACTTCGCTGGTGGTTTTGGAAGCATCTTGAGTGAAACTAAAATCGAAACAATTAGTCCAATTGAGGCAAAGGTTTCTACTACACTTACAATGTTTGGTAAGTTATATGCTATCATATCACGTGACGCGACATTCATAATCATGGGGATCCATCCACCAAATGCAACGATTGGCGCCAGAATGGCTAATGTTACGTGTCCATCTAGAAGACGCCAAAACTTGGGAAATAGTTGCCAAAACGGCATGACGCGATTTTGTTTTTTGGTCAGTAGCCTTACACCTACATAGGCGACGTCACTGGCTCCATAATACCAACGACGCACCTGAATAAATTGGGCTTTGACTGTTTTCCAAAAAGTATCGTCTATTACGGCGTCCTGATAAATCGGTATACGAATTGGTAGAACGGAATAATCACCACGAAAAAAGAATAAACTACGCCAATACTGATGGCCGTCTTCAACTATAGTCTTTTTGCTCCAAAAATCCATCGCTTTAAGTGCTTGGAATGGTTGTGAATGTGAGGCAAAATTACGCAGTAAATGTGGGCGCATAGTTGAAATAACATTAAAGAAAGAGTTTGAAACCGCAATTACACGAGATGGGGCTGGTGCGTCCCAAATATTATTCATAAATAAGGAGACCGGTTGATAGCTAAGGCGTTGACGGTTGGAATGAGTGATAAATTCATAGGTAACTGAGTCAAGGTACTTTGGCGCCATACGATTATCACTGTCGAGTGAGGTAACGATTATGTTTTCAGCTGGAAGATGTTTTTGTTCTATGTATTTTGCAACCTCGTGACCGGCATAAGTAAGATTAGGGCCTTTACCGATAATTTCGCCAGGTAAATCCATAGGATGTTTAGATAGAATAAAATCTCTAAAAACACCTTTAAAATCTTTGGATAACTTAATGGCAGTATTTTCGATGGCTTCCCCACCACGCGCTTCATAAGCCAGAACAAAAATTATTTTTTCATTCGGAAAAGTTGAATTTTGCACCGCTTTAATTGATGGAACCAGAATCTCTTCCCCTTCATTATAGGCAGTCATAATAATGACATGATAAATATTGGATGGGGCTGGATAGTCCTTCGGCATAGCAGACATGATTTTGAGGTTTTCGAGATGATTTGCAAAATGATAGCTTTTATTGTTATCATCCCGTAAACGCTCGTACGCTTCGTGAGGATGCTCTAAATCTTCTAAGCGCTTCCGCCAATCTACTCTTTCGGCATGCTTAATTACCTCGTACCCTTGAATAGTACGATAGGCGATGCCAATTGCCTTGATTAAGGTTGTCGATATGATGATAAAAAGATAGATTGCACCAATTACTGGATCTAGCCACGAAAGCAAAAACAAAAGGATGATTGCACCATAAGATATTGCGCCCGGCAAGATTTCAAGAAAACGATATAGCTTAGTACGTTTGCCTCGTGGTATTTCTAAATTATTACGCATTATCCCTCACCTAGAAGCCTAATAAGAACAATTCCGGCACCAAAAATAAGCATCGTGGTAGTGATAAGGAAAAACTTGGCCATACCGCTGCCACGTTTATGAAAGATACGAACAGCTAAAAGTGCATGAAGTATACCAAAAATGACTGCAAGTATGGGAAAAGCCAACATATCAAACCAAGCCCCATCGCGATATCCACCAATATCGCCATAACCAGTTTTGATGACAGTACTGTTTGGGTTAAGATTTACTATAGAAAAAATGAATAACATTAAGGATAGAATACAATTAATGATTGCGATAGCAAGAATACTTCTTTCGTTTGAGTAAATTTGAATAATGTCTTCTTTGAAGGTTTTCATTTGTTTTCAACCTTTTTGGTTAAGGAATCAACAATAGCGTTAACATGCTGAATAAACATGATATCTCCGACAATGCCAATAATTCCTGTCAAAATCATAATCCATCCTACTAAAACTACGATTGCACCAGAATAGAATGCGATAAAGACACCTAAAACAAGCATAGTGAGCGCGATAATGAGAATATACTTCCAGACTGGAATACCAACTGCCCGTAGCTTGGATGCAGTATTGATACGGACAAGTGATTCATAGATAATGATAATACCGATAATAACACGAAAAATGTGAGCAATATCTTCACCAATCACGAAAGCAGCAATACCAGTCAAGACTGAAACAACACCAGAAAGAAGTCCGTTGTTTAGAAAATCATTTTGACCTTTGTCCATGTAATAATTAATAATCTGAAAGCCACCTTTTACGATAAAGAATGTGCCGACAAAGTAGGCCAGGATTTGCACCATGGTATCTTGGAGTACAATAAAAAGTATTCCGATAATAATTAGCGCGAGAGATTCAATAATAGCTGACCAAGCAGATTTTTTGATATCACTACTTATTTGATTTATGGGACGTTTAATTATTTCCACCTTAGACATAAAACTCCTTTTTTTCATTATAACACATATGCAAAAAAAATGGGGCCGATGGCAGGGTTCGACTTCCCTACGGGAAGTCGTCCGTTCCTCCTTGCTCAAAAAATCATGAGCAAGCTCATGATTTTTATTCGCTTCGTCGTCCGGTTGAACCTGTGACCTAAAAAATGGAGCCGATGGCAGGGTTCGAACCTGTGACCTGCTCGTTACGAATGAGCTGCTCTACCAACTGAGCTACATCGGCATAATTCTATCTTTTTTAAGGTGCATTCGTAAAATGAGCTGCTTTTGCTATAACAACTCAGAGCTACATCGGCGCTTATGGGTTATATTATACCACACTAAGCGTGTTTATGGTGCTTCTTCTTAGTAGGTGTTTCTGGTCGAGTGGAGGGGTGAAGAGCGTGGAGAAGCTTGGTGCGAGCATGTGGAGTAATGATACGGTCTAACCAGGATGGTTTGGGGGTCTGATTCTTGGAAGTTAGGATTTCAACAATATCGCCATGTTCTAGTTTTTTGTTTAGATTGGACATTTTGCCATTGATTTTGACACCTACGACATGATCGCCGATTTCGGAATGAAGACGATAAGCAAAATCGAGTGGAAGGGCGCCTTTTGGCAAATCAATGATATCGCCTTTTGGGGTATAAACGAATATTTTGTCGGCGAAAAGATTAAGTTTGAGTTTTCTCAAATCTACTTTTTTACCTTCTCGTAGTCTGGCAGCAGTCATTTGAAGCTCGGTAATCCAAAGGAGGTTAGTGGGAAGATGTTCAATCTTCCCTTTTTTATAGTTTTCGGTGAGTTTTTGTTCATTGTAGTAGAAACTAGCAGCGAGACCACGTTCAGCATACTCATGCATTTCTTTGGTACGAATTTGAAACTCAACGATGCGTTTGTCTTTGGTAATGACGGTGGTATGAAGCGACTGGTAGCCATTCTGCTTCGGCATGGCAATATAATCTTTGATGCGGCCGTTCATGGGAGTATAAAGAGAATGGATGATACCCAGAACAAGATAACAATCGGTTACGTCCTCAACAATAATGCGAAGAGCGGTAAGATCGTAAATTTCGCCCATGTTTTGATTGTGCTTGGCAAGTTTTTTGTGAAGCGAGTAAACCGACTTCACGCGACCAGAGATAGTAAACTTGATTTTTTCTTTTTTGAGGGCTTTTGAAACCTCTTCCTCGATTTTAGCAAGAGACTTTTCGGCGGATTTGTTGTATTTTTCGATGAGTTTTTTGAGTTCGTTGAAGCGCTTGGGGTCGACATACTTGAAAGAAAGGTCAGCCATCTCGACACGAAGAAGACCCATATTGAGACGGTCGGCAAGAGGAGCAAAAACCTCGAGGGTTTCTTTGGCAATCTTTTTTTGTTTGTCGGGCGGGAGTGCAGAAAGGGTGCGTAGATTATGGAGGCGGTCGGCAAGCTTAATAATAAGAACACGGATATCATCGCCTAGGGCAATCATGAGTCGGAGGAAATTATCTTTGGTAGCAGGTAGGTAGGTATCAATATCGCGCATACCGTTTCTGGCGGTACTAAGTTTCGTGACGCCGTCTACAAGGAAGGCAACGGATTCGCCAAATTCCTTTTTAATATCCTCCAAAGTGAGGCTAGTATCCTCTATGGTATCATGAAGAATACCAGCAATGATAGTGTCTTCATCCATTCCCCATTCTTCAAGGATTTTTTTGACGGCAAGAGGGTGGACGATATATGGCTCGCCGGTCTTTCTGAATTGGCCTTCGTGGGCTTTTTTCGCAACTTCGATAGCATGATTAATACGAGGACTAGTGGATGGCTTCATATAATGATTATAGCATAGGAAGCGTTGAGTGAATATGCTGGACACAATGTATGGGAATGATATTTACGAAATAGGGTGATGCAGAAATCCACGTCCAGAATTAAGAGTACTGAACTGTACCCCATTCAGTAGACAGTCCGTAGAGTTGGACCATTAACGGAATAG
>CAMOIR010000005.1 GCA_946616455.1 uncultured Candidatus Saccharibacteria bacterium
ACGTTAATCTGCTGGTTTTCAAGACCAGTGCCATCAACCACTCGGCCACCCTTCCGCTGTTAATTATAGCATAGAATTTGCCTAGTGTCTATTTTAGCTAGATATTTATTTCGGATGGAGTGATAGTTAAAGTTGAACCTGGGGTAGCGGTGCCGGAGAGAATAGCAGAAGCAACGAAGTTTTCAACTGTTTTTTGGACAATGCGACGCATGGGGCGAGCACCCATTTTTGGATCGTAGCCTTTTTCAATGAGGATTTGTTTGGCTTCTGGTGTAAGAGTGACTGAGACTTTTTGTGAGGCGAGAGTTTTGTTGGTGGAAGCAACGATAAGATCGAGAATCTGGGTTAAATCCTCTTTTGATAATGGTTTAAACAAGCATATTTCGTCAAAGCGGTTAAGAAATTCTGGCTTAAATTCGTTACTGGTAATAAGATGGTCAATAATTTCGTCTTTAAATTCCTCGATTTTGGCACCGGAAACAATTTTATCTCGAATAATATTAGCTCCAGCATTTGAGGTGGCGATAATAATGCAATCACGGAAGCTGATTTCGCGGTTTTTCTCGTCACGGAGAATACCTTCGTCTAGAACCTGAAGTAGTGTAGTAAGAACGGATGGATGAGCTTTTTCGATTTCGTCGAGAAGTACGACGGAAAAAGGTTGCTTCATGACTTGAGCGGTGAGGCTTAGTGCATCGGAGGCTCCATCGCGAATGAGACGGTTTACATCGGAGGCAGAAACAAATTCATTCATATCTAATCGAATAATATTATCTTCACCATTAAAATAAACTTCGGATAAAGTTTTGGCTAGTTCAGTTTTGCCAACACCGGTAGGACCAAGGAATAGGAATGTACCAATTGGGCGATTTTGATTTTTAACGCCAGCGGCGGCACGACGCAAAGCGTTGGATACGGTAGCGACGGCTTCGGTTTGATCGATCATACGTTCATGAATAAGATGTTCGAGGTTTAGTAAGGTGTTGCGTTCTTTATCATCTGTAGCTACTTTTACTTTGACGCCGTAAGATTTTTCGACGGCCGTTTGGACGGATTCAGCAGTAACAAGACCGTTTTCAGCATGAGCGGCAGCAGATTCTAATAGTAATCTAGCTTTGCCTGGCATTTCAATATCGTGAATATATTGATCGCTGAGGTGGTATGCTTCAATGAGAGAACGATATGAATAGATGACGCCTTTTTGTTGTTCGAAATATGGAACCTGGTCCATGAGAATCTTGATAGTTTCTTCGTAATTGCTCGGATTAACCATGATGCGATTGAGTAGGTTAGCTAAGGCTGGGTTTTTGGCGGAGATTTCGAGGTATCTTTGACTGTCCATGATTAGAATCATACGGATACTACCAGCTTCTAGAACTGGTACTAGAAGATTTGTAATGTCGATAGAGCCTGGTCCTTCCTCGAAAAAGAGGTGAGCATTGTCGAGACAGAGAATAATGTTTTTGGCTGAATAGATCTCGTTTAGAATTTTGACCATAAGATACTCGAGTTCACCTTGATTTTTGGCGGTTGAAATAAGGCTAGGAGCGTCGAGCGAATAGATTTGGCGGAATTTGAGGCTACTAGGTATTTTAGAATCGGCGTTCATTAAAATATCGGCAAAAGAGCTGACGATGGTAGAGCGGCCAGAGCCGTAACTGCCTATAAGAGCTACATTTTGTCGTCCTCCACTTGTAAAGGTGTGGATGATTTTTTGGATGATTTCGGTGTTTTCGGCCTGTTGGACTTTGTCATTGACTCCAGAATAGCGGGCTGAAAGATTGATGGCAAAATGTTGTAAAGTTGGTGTATAGCCAAAAGCTAAATCACGTGCGATGCCACCAGAGTGGATTGGTTTTTTGTTATTTCTTATAATGCCATTTAAATAGTTAAACCAATTGATACCTTGATATAGATCTGTAATGCTTAGTTTTAGTTGGTTTAATAATTGTTCATAATCCGGTAATGATTCGATGGCAGCGACGGCTAAAGTAGCACCAGTGATTTCGGTGGAATTAGTTTTTTCGCAAATGACTTTGGCATTATTTAGGATTGGCTCAATGGTTGGTGGGAGAAAACCAAGAATTTGTTCAAAAAAAGGGAGTGTGAGTTCATAACGCGACATAATGAAAATACCTCCTGGAGTTTGGGGAAGGATTTTGATTAAATCGGCTGTGGACATGTTTTGTCGCATGAGAGTGAGGAGGTTTTCGGACAATAAATCTGTGAGTTGATCAGTTTGTTTTGGTGGGATTTCAGCGAGATCATTTTTAATCCAAAAAATTAACATTAACGGAATTATTGACAGACCAATAAGAGCCCAGGAAAGCGATATTTTAAAAATGATGAGCGCAATGCCGCCACCTACAAGAACTGCAGATAAAATGAATAGTAGTGTTAAAATGATAGGATTATTTAGGGTTTGTTTCTGATAAGCCTTTTTGACTCTGGTATTATGTGGATCAAATGAGTTCTTCATATAGTAACTCCCGTGATAGACAAAACAATGCCGGCGATGGGAAGCAGAGGGATTAAAGGCCAAGATAGAATAAGACACAGGCTGCAGATGGCGCCGATTATGATGATAAAGATTCCGGTGATTAAGATAAAGAGACGTGAAAAAAAACCAATAAAGCGAGAGATGAATCTATCGATAAGCATTTGAAATTTGATGTCCAGTGAGGAATTTGCATTGGCGGCTTCGGCAGAGATTTGACGATATGGTTTGAACAATGTGCGAATCAGTGAATTCATAGAAAAGAAGTCGAGAGTGTTGGATAGAGCAGATTTGTTCTTTTGAATAAAAACATTCCAACCGCGTGTATACCACCAAGATATCATTTCGACAATTGCCATACTTATATTATAACACGATTAAATGTTTATGCTATAATGGTGTTATGGATGAGAAATCGTTACAACTAAAACGACGTGATAATGAGGAACAAGCGACGGCGGGGCGTGCGAGGATTTTGGGTTTACCATATTTGGACACAAGGGAGTTTGAAAATGATATCCCTTTAGTACAGGATTTGTTGCCCGTAGAGCAAATGCATCGTGATTATATCTTACCTTTGCAAGCAGGTGGTGGAGAACAGCATTATCAGTATATGGTAACGAGTCAGACTCCTAGATCCTTGATTGAGAAAATGAGGCAGGAATATACTGATGAAGGTGAAAGAGTAGATTTCTTTTTGATTTCGAATTCTGCCTATAAAGTATTTATGCTTCGTTATGATCCGCCTAAGCAGGTACATTATGATGATATAAAAATTGCAGGAGAAGGTGATTCTGAAACAATTAATTCGGTCTCTAAGACTCTTAGTATCGTTTCAACAGAAAAGGTTTTTGATTTTTTGATTGACCAAGCAGATAAGTTAGGTGCAAGTGATATTCATATCGAAAATATGAGAAACGAAATCAGAATTAGGATGAGGGTGGATGGTCTACTTCATCCAGTGGCAAATATTGATAAAGATAGGTATCGAATATTTATGGGCGAGCTCTCGTCGAGGGCAAATGTCTCGATGGCTTCAAATAAGCCACAGTCTGGACATATGCAAAAGGATATCTATCGTGATGGCGTTTCGCATATTTTGAATATTCGTGTTGAAACGATTCCGACAATGTATGGGCAGGATGCGGTGCTTAGGCTATTTAATTTCGATGAGTCACTTCTAAATTTGGATCTTTTGGGATTATCAAGTGAAGAACGTGGAGAAATCAATGAAGTGATTTCGCATCCACGCGGATTAGTCCTTATGGTGGGTCCGACTGGTTCTGGTAAATCAACAACTCTGTATTCAATGTTGAATGCGCTTAATACTTCTGATCGTAAGATTATTACTTTGGAGGATCCAATAGAATATGGGATTACTGGTATTTCACAAATTCCGATTAATACAAATGCTGGTGGTTCGTTTGCGGATGGGCTTAGATCTGTACTGCGTCTTGACCCAGATGTAGTAATGGTGGGTGAGATTCGTGATGCAGATACAGCAAAAACGGCAATACAAGCTTCGATTACAGGTCACTTAGTTTTGTCATCTTTTCATGCGAATTCTACATCTGCGGCATTTTCGAGGATGATTGATCTTATTGGTGTTAATCCGATTTTTTCAAGTTCGATTAGACTAATTGTGGCGCAGAGGCTAGTGAGAAAGCTTGCTGATTCAAAAAAGCCTCGTGAGGCGACCGATGCAGAGAGACGCTACTTGGAGGAAACTTTAAAAGGAATACCTGAAAAATATTTGGAAGGCATGGATTTGTCAAATATTACACTTTATGATCCGGTAGCAACTGAGGTGGATCCATTTGGGTATGCCGGAAGAACAGTTATCATGGAGCAGTTAGTAGTTTCGGAAGATATTCAGAAATTCATACGTGGTGATGTGTCGGATATTAATACTGACGAAATTGAAAAAACTGCTAAAGCAAACGGGATGTTGACACTAGAACAGAAGGGTATTCTTGCAGCACTTCGGGGTGAAACGACACTCGAAGAGGTGTCGAGAGTGATTTAATATGGTATAATTAAAGCTATGAGTGAGAAAATTGTATCTGATTATAATGGTTATGATTATAAAAAAGTTTTTTGGGAAGATGCTGATCGTGAATATGAGGATCAGGCAGATCGTATGGCGATTCGAAAACTATTGCCCAAACGAATGGAGAAATTTGCCGATATTGGCGGTGGATATGGTAGACTTGCAAATGAATACTTGAAGCGTGCTCATAAAGTGTTTTTGTTTGATTATTCAAAGACTGAGCTAAAGCAGGCGAAGGAAATTTACGGTGATAAAATTGAGACAAGGGCAGGGGATATTTACGAATTGCCATTTAAGGATAATGAGCTTGATGGGTTAATGATGGTGAGAGTGACTCATCATTTGAAACACTTAAATAAGGCAATGGAAGAACTTTATCGTGTACTTAGGCCTGGTGGTGTGGCAGTGATAGAAGTGGCTAATAAGCGTACCTTGCCAAAAATGGCGCGTTTTGTGACCGGTAGGAGTAAGGTAAATCCATTTGATAAAAAAGTTGCAAATTATAAGGAAATATCAGCTGATGGATTCTATAATTATCATCCAAAATATGTAGAAGAAATATTTGATAAAGTAGGATTCAAGAGGGAAAAGGTATTGTCGGTGTCGAATTTTAGAAGTAAGGGATTAAAAAAAGTATTTGGAACGAAGAATTTGGTAAAAATGGAGGATAAGGCGCAGAAAGCTTTGGCGCCGATAAGGTTTGCGCCATCGATTTATTATAAGTTGAGAAAACCGGAAGAATAGTGTATAATAATAAAACGAACTTGGGGTCGTCGACTGAAGTCGTCGTCTCCCTGCGTTCGTTCATAAATCTAAAATAAATTTTAGATTTATTCCCTCACTTGGGGTCGTCGTTCAACGGATAGGACATATCCCCTCTAAGGATACAATGATGGTTCGATTCCATCCGGCCCTACCAAGTTTGATTTAATTGGCTTTTGCCAATTTTTTTAAGCACAATTGTATCCTGAAATAAGAAATTAAGGAATGAATTAAATGGAGTCTTCGAGTAGAGAAAGATTTAGATCGGCGAGTTGGGCTTGGTCGATTGGTGATGGGGAGTTCATCATGAGATCGACTCCTGAGCCGTTCTTTGGGAAAGCAACGATGTCACGAATATTGTCGACTGATTCGAGAACCATAAAGATACGATCTAGTCCAGGTGCACAGCCGGCGTGTGGTGGGGCGCCAAACTTGAAAGCATTTAGCATGCCAGAGAAACGTGACTCAACATACTCGTTGTTGTAGCCAAGAATATTGAAAACTTTGAACATGATTTCTGGATTGTAGTTACGGACGGCACCAGAACAGACTTCGTAGCCATTCATTACCATATCATATTGATCGGCGAGAATAGCTAGTTTATCGGCGTCGGTTTTGGCATTTTCTAGAGCTTCAAGGCCACCTTTTGGCATACTGAAGGGGTTATGACCGAAGTCAAGTTTTTTTAGTTTGTCATCCCATTCGTAAAATGGAAAGTCTATAACCCAGGTGTATGCGACTTCGTTGGGGTTCTTCAGATCAAAATGGTCGGCGAAATCAATACGGAGTTGTCCGAGGACTTTATTTACTTTGGTGGATTCATCTGCACCAAAGAAGACAGCGTCGTTGGTTTTGGCACCAGTGAGTTTAGTTACGCTGGCGATTTCGGATTCGGACATGAATTTAAGAATTGGAGATTTAGTGCCTTCGTCTGTATATAATATATAGGCTAGACCGCCTGCGCCGAGCTTGCGGGCCTTTTCGGTGAACTCGTCAATTTCGCGACGAGTAAGGGAAGCGGCACCTTTTACGCATAGGGCTTTGACGCACGGTTGTTTGAAGACCTTAAAGTCGGTGTTTTTGAAGACATCGGTAAGATCGATTAATTCCATACCGTAGCGAAGGTCTGGTTTATCGGTGCCATAGGTATTCATGGCAAATTCGTAAGGTAAGCGTGGAATTTTGCTATTTTTGGGGATAAACTGTTTGGCTGGTTCAGAGTTAATAACGAGTTTTTTATCGGAAAAATTAGTGGCGAGTTCGACGAAAAGTGGTTCGATGGCTTCGCGAATAGTTTCGCCATCGTCGACGAAAGCCATTTCGCAGTCGAGTTGATAGAAGTCGCCATAGAGACGATCGGCACGAGGATCTTCGTCGCGGAAACAAGGTGCGATTTGGAAGTATTTATCTACTCCACCAACCATGAGAAGTTGTTTGAATTGCTGTGGGGCTTGAGGGAGGGCGTAAAACTGTCCTGGGTGAAGACGGGAGGGAACAAGAAAATCACGAGCACCTTCAGGAGAAGAATTAGCTAGAATTGGTGTGGTGATTTCAGTAAAATCATGGTCGTACATATAGTTTCTAATGAAACGATAGAATTCAGAGCGACGCTTGAGCAAATTTTGCATAGAAGGGCGACGAAGATCGAGATAGCGATACTTAAGGCGGAGTTCTTCGGAGGACTTTTCGCCGTCGTCATGAGTGTTGACTGGGGGAGTGGCGGATTTATTAAGTAAGATGAGTTCATTGACGACTAACTCGATAGTACCGGTAGGGATGTTGGGGTTTATTAATTCTGGTGCACGCTCACGTATTTTGCCAGTGGCTTTTAAGACAAATTCATCACGAACTGATTCGGCAAGTTTAAAAGAATCTTTAGTATCTGGTGTAACAACAAGTTGTATAATACCAGTGTGATCGCGGAGGTCAATAAAAATGAGACCACCATGGTCGCGGCGAGAATTAACCCAACCTTCAACGGTTACAGTTTTGCTCAAAAAGTTATGTAGTTCATTTGCTAAGTTTCTCATATCTGTTATTATACCATGTTTTTTTAATTCAATAAATAATCTAATAGCATTTGGATAGTGAAGAAACCGGCGAGGGAATCATGATCGTCGAGGACAAGAAAATAATAACTTTGGTTATGTTCTATTTCGGTAATGGCATGTTCTAGTGAATCATTGATGTGAAGATAATAAACATTTTTATCTAGGTATTTTTCGGCGCGGTCGGTATGTTTAATTTCAAGAGTATTTAGAGCTTCGGTATGAATAATGCCTTTAACTTTGTTATGATCGTCTACGACTGGAAAATTAGTGAAGCCAGACTTGTAAAGTTTATCAAGTGTAAGTGGGCCAAGGATTTCTTTGTGATTCACAAAAACCATTTGGGATTTTGGAATCATGAGCTCTTTGACTGTGCGGTTGTCGAAATTCATAATTGCGGCAATTCGATCACGATCACGAGTGCTTAAAATAGATTTAGGGGTGCGCCTAATGACATCGATGAATTCTTCTAGAGTTTTTGGGGCATATTTTGGTTTAGGTGTAGGATTTTTGTCGCGATATTTTTCGAGTTTTGGATCAATGAATTTGACGATTTTTTTTAGAAACTGGTACCACATGATATAATTGTATCATTAATTAATACATCTTGCTTATTTAGTGGTGTAAAATAGTAAAAAGGAGTTATTTATGTCAAAGAAAAAAGGGTTTTCTACAGTAGGCGCTATTATTGGGGTTGTAGTAGTGGTACTTTTGGTATTGGCAGGCGTTGCGGTGATTGATGGAAACAATAAGGCAACGGATTTTGAAAAGTATGATTTTTATTCGGTGATTGAGCCAACTCCTGATAATGGAAACATTGGCGATCACGTAAAGGGTGACAAAGATGCTCCGGTTTTGATTTTTGAATATGCGGATTATCAATGTCCTGGTTGTGCTTCGATTAACCCGAGAGTTAATAAGGCAATAGAACAATTGGATGGAAAGATGGCGGTTGTTTATCGAAGTTATTTATTATCGTATCATTTGAATGGGACAGCGGCAGCTTCGGCAGCCGAAGCAGCTGGTTTGCAGGGATACTGGAAGCCATATGCAGATAAACTATTTGCACAACAATCGGAGTGGGAGAGTGCATCTGGGGACGAGAGGACTGATTTGTTTAATAAATACTTTACGGAAGTTTCTGATGGTAAAGGTGATTTGGATAAATTTAACAAGGATATAGCTAGTAACGAAGTATCAAAGAAAATTAGTTTTGATATGGGGATTGGGAAGAGAATTGATGTATCTGCTACGCCGGCTTTTTATGTGGATGGGCAATGGATTCAGTGGAGTGATGCGGGAAGCGTGGAGATAAACGGAAAAACAATATCGTGGGATTCGGCGCGTTCAGGAGATGATTTTATAAAACTTTTGAAAGAAATCGTAGAAGCAAAGCTTGGTAATTAAATCAAAAAATCCACTTCTAGAGGAAGTGGATTTTTGATGCGAGAATTAAATCTCGATAAACTCTTGCCAAGAGGCAGGAGGGATTTTTGACTCTTGACGTACCTTGGTACGTTTTAGTCGTTTGATACGCATGTATCTAATATTCTCCTTAATGTTTCTCGCTCTTACGACCTCACCCCACCTCGCGAAAGACTCTAGCCATAAAGTCATTGGGAAAAATAATGAGCGATAGGACATATTCTAGCAAAGATTTGATATTTTGCAAGCATGAAGCATTTTCTGTGGTGATTCTAATCTATGAATATGATATAATGTTTACATGAAAAAGCGTGGGCGTATTAAGTTTCATAGGCTGAAAACTTGGTGGCTGGTGGTGATTTTAGTGCCACTATTATTCTTGGATGCAACACTGCTTAGATTGGATCATATCAGGATGACGGAACTTAGATCGGCTGTTCTTTTGGCGGATCAAGAGGAAAATGACGAGCTGATTACTCAAAGTTTGGATGAATTGAAGGAATTTGTGTTTTCTAATATGGTGATTAATGTAGTGGATGATAATGGATTGCAAAGGATTACTTTTGGAACAGGACCGTTTTATTTGGAGCATAAATATCTTCGAGATGCACATAAAGCGCTTGAGGAAGCTGAACAAAATGTAGTTTCTGATGCTAACCCAAATGGTAATATTTATTGGTTGGCTTCAGAAACTTGTAAAGGACTTGCTATTGCTAATGGGTGGACATGGGATAATGCAAATTATATTAATTGTATGGTAACGGAAATAAATAAGTATCCTGCGGCGGACGAAATACAAGATAAGATAGTGGCGAGTTTGCCATCAACAGAATTATACCGTAAGAATTTTGCATCACCAGTGTGGGCTCCGACTTTGACTGGTTTTATGATTTTAGTAACATTGATATTGATTGTTGTAATTATTATTAGAATGTTATGGTGGATAATTATCAGAATCTCTCTATTATTCATTTAATGTGTGAAAAACTCAAAAAAACCTCTTGACAATTTAGGTGCGCGGTCATAAGATAAGATTATATTAACTTAAGGAGGAAAGCTAAATGGCTTACGAACATACCAACGGTAAAGGTGTAAAATACTATCTACATAAATCTGAAGTAACTCTTCGTGGTGGCAAGCCTCAAACAATTTATTTTTTCACTAAGGATGAGAATGGTGGTAAGGGTACTCCATGCGATTTGCCAGCAGATCGTGTTGTTTGCGAAAATCCACGCAACGGTTTCTTGACTCTTAAGAAGAAGCAATAATTGTTTAGTTTAAAAATCGCTCTGTAAAAGAGCGATTTTTTGTTGGTAGGGCACTTGGACTATTTCTTTGCTTCGCAAAGAAATAATGCTGGGCGTCGGTTCGGAATATAGCAAAAAAGTTTACTATATTCACTCACCTCCTACAGTATGCGAACTTCGTTCTCGTCCAAGCACTCATTATAGAAATCAAAAAAAGACCTAAAGGCCTTTTTGATTTCTATGGTGGGGGTACTTGGACTCGAACCAAGGACACTGCGTGTATAAGACGCATGCTCTAGCCAGCTGAGCTATACCCCCGCCTACTTTATTTTACCACAAAATGATATAATGGTAAGCATGAGTGATATTAAAACTTGGTATCGGAGGTTGCGTTTTAAACTAAAACACGATGTTTTAGTGGTTGATAATGTAGTTTTGATTCTTGCAATTGTACTTTGTTTGGTGTGGACGTATCAATCTATTGTGGCAATGTCGCGGAACTGGGAATTATCGGAAGAAATTACGGCCAGAAGGAGAGATTTGGAATTAATTGAGATGGAAGTGGAAGCGGCGGAATTGGAAAATGAGTACTATAAGACGGAAGAATATCAGGAAATAATTGCGAGAAAGTTTTTGGATAAAGAGGGATACGGCGAAAATATGGTGATACTGCCGGAGAATTCTGAAGAAGCCAAAAATAAGCATAGTGAAACGGTTGCAGAGGTAAAAGAAAGACAGTATTCTAATTTTGAAAAATGGATGATGTATTTGTTTCCAAAGTATTAATTAAAAACGATTATGTTATAATAGAAATATGGTAAAGTATAAAAAAGGTTTTACGATAGTCGAAGTATCGCTTTTTTTGGCGATTACAAGTTTACTTTTCTTTGGAGTTGCGGCTGGTGTACAGTCTGCTATTTTTCAACAAAGATATAATGATGCTGTACAGAGCTTTGTAGAGTTCCTGCGAGGAGTATATGGCGGGGTTTCTAATGTCCAAAGTTTAAACACTGGAAAAACGGAAAAGGCAATTTATGGCAAGTTGGTGACGTTTGGTGAAAATTATGATACAGATGGTAATAAGATAGAAGGTTTGGATGAGCGTCCGGTGTTTGTTTATGATGTGATTGGCAACGTGGAGGGGGCTAGCGATGCAAGTGCAATTAAATCTCTAATAGATGTAGATGCGAATATAGTCGTAAAAGATAATGGTACGCTTAAGCCTGTTGGTGTGATTGATTCTTTTACACCAAAGTGGTTTTCAAGAATTCAGTTTGCGGAAACTAATTTTGGTGAGTATAAACAGTATGATGGTGCGTTATTGATTGTAAGACATCCACGTTCTGGTAATGTTTATACTTTTGTAAAAGATAATGGTACGATCCAAGTAAACGAATGGATAAGTAATAATAAAGGAAATCCTGATACTTCAGAGAATATTTTGAAGACTCAACTTGAAGCTGGAAGCTTTGTACAGAAGAATACAGATTATTGTATAAATATGTTTGAGGATCAAAAAAATGTAAAACGCACTGATGTCAGGATAGTAGCAAATTCTAGGAACACTTCAGGTATTGATGTAATATCTGGTGATGTACAGTATAAAGATGATGGGTCGGGAAATAATTGTAATGGAAAATAATCTGTTTAATATATGAATTTATGATAGAATAAGCATATGAGGGAACAAAAGAAAAGAACTGGTTTTACAATAATAGAGTTGTCTTTGTCTCTTGCTTTTATTTCTGTATTGTCAATCGCTGTGATGCTTATTATTAGTGGTGCAGTTTCTGCCTATAGAAGAGGTATTACCTTGAATCAGATTAACACGCTTGGCATGGATTTGACTGATGAAATTAGGGCAACAGTGCAGAACTCTCCGTCACGTTCGATAAAGGCAGATTGTGATTCTTTGTTTTCGGATACCGAGGAAGCTGCAGCGTGTAATGAAGATGGTGGCTATAAATTTGTATTCGTAAAGAAAGAAGCAGAAGTAGAGGGGGTGACTGAAGCAGGCAAGAAAATACCAGTTTGGGGAGCGTTTTGCACTGGTGCCTATTCTTATATTTGGAATTCAGGATACTTTTGGACCGATAAAAAGGTTTCTGATTCGGTTGGTAGGGTAGGGTTAAAATATACAAAAAAGGAGAATGGTGAGTCGGCGGTGACTACTCATACGGATTCTGACTTTAAACTACTTAAGGTACATGATGAACAGAGAGCGGTATGCATATCTGCATTGAATGTAGACATAAATAACGAGAAGAATGCTATTAAGTATACGGAAGAGAATCCTAAATTCAATTCTTCTAATTTTGTTTTCGATATTACCCCGTTCTTCGTGTTGGATGAAGAGCCAGTGGACGTGATTTCTAAAAGTAGTGAGAGTAATTTGGTTGTTTATGATCTAGATGTCGTGAGACCGGTGGAAGATTCATCCCAAAATGATATCTTTTATTCGGCTTCCTTTATTCTTGGTACTGTTCAGGGTGGTATTGACGTGAAGACAGATGGAAATTATTGTGCCGTGCCAAATGATTATGCTAATGAAAAGTTTGATTATTGTTCGATAAATAAATTTAATTTTGCCGCTCAGGCGATTGGAGGTTAGAGGATGAAAAAGACAATTGCTTTTAAGGAAGGTGCTGCTTCGTTTTACATAGTTGCGGCTACGACTTTGATTCTTATTATTATTGTAACAAGTTTTGCGACGATTATTATTTCGGAGCTTTCGAGGACTTCAAACGATGATTTATCTCAATCTGCATACGATTCAGCATTAGCAGGAATAGAGGATGCGAAGCTTGCAATTAGCAATTATCGCAACTGCCTTGGTAATGAAAATATGTCGGCAAATCCTGGGGATAGTGCGCTGAGTTGTGGGGAGATCGTTGCTATAATGGAACAGCCTACCTGTGAAATGACTGGGAAGATTCTAGGTAGAAGTTTTGATGCGATTTCTGAGGATGTGGTCATAAAAGAATCAAATATAGCGTCAAATAATATGCAGCAAGCTTATACTTGTGTTAAGATACAGGATAAACTCGAAGATTATCGATCTACTTTGTCAAGTTCGGATCCTTCTAAGGTAGTAAAGGTTAAATTTGATGGTGTCGATGCCTCTGAGATTAAGCAAGTACGTCTTAGTTGGTTTTCGGATAATAGTAAACCAATGGTTTATACTAATTTTGAAGGTGGTAAAGTATCTTTTCCTAGCTTAGCGGATAGTAAGCCAGCTACGCCACCCACCTTGGAGCTTAGTTTGATTCAAACGGCAGCTGATTTTACATTAGAGCAATTCGAGCGAAGTGTTAGTAATACAACGAATAGGGGAACATTGTTCTTAGTGCCTGTAGATGATGTTGCGAACGCAACGCAGCCGAATAATGATACTGCGGCAACAATCAACTACATTGGTGCTTATAGTGATGGTAGCAATAAGATTTCTCAATCTGGTTTTTTGAAATCAAATGATAAGGCAAAGAAGAATAAACCATACACGGTTTATTGTCCGGAAGGTGATAATGATTTTGCTTGTACAGTAACGATTGATTTACCAGAACCAGTAAATGGCATAAGGAATAATGATACTTTTGCGTTTGTAGTATCGTTGCCATATGCTACGCCGGATACTGATTTTATGATGGAATTCTTTTGTGCATCTGGACAGCAATGTGCAATTAGGAGCTCTGCGGTGGATGGAAATACGACCGTAACGGAAGATAATAAGGCATATCTGGATGGGGTACAGATTGGGATTGATTCTACTGGTAGAGCGAATGATTTATATAGACGTATAGAGACTAGATTGGAGGCGGCAGATAATCTGGTGGTTGCTGGAATCAATCCACTTGAGCTTCTTGGGGGAGGAGATGATGAGGATGTCTTGAAGAAGGATTGGTCGGTTATTTGTGAATATGATTATGCGACTACCTGTCCCTAATAATCAGTAATTAATTGTTGCGTGACGATTTTTAATTCTAACAAATGGTATTTACTGTTTTTTAGGTCTTGACATGGAATGGATTATGCGGTATAATTAGGGTAGAGTGATGCTCTAGTTGACGCGGGGTAGAGCAGCCTGGTAGCTCGTTTGGCTCATAACCAAAAGGTCGTTGGTTCAAATCCAACCCCCGCAACCATAATTCTGAATTGAAAAATTCAGGGATGAAATCAACCTAAGTTACCCCCCTAACTTAGGTTGATTTTATTTTTTGCCTTTATAGAGTGCTTTTGCGGCTAGTTTGATTGCATAGTTGTAACTATTGACAACATGGGGGGTGCTGGCAATTTCAAGGACGTTTAAATCATGACGTACACAAAGTGCAATTTCTTGAATTAGTAGTTCTGCGTGTGGCGCAACAATGGTGGCACCGAGAATATTTCCGCTTTTTTTGTCGGCAAGCAGTTTTACGAATCCATATTTGTCGTTATTGATTTTGCCTATAGGTGTTTCGTTAATTCTGACGATAGCTTTTTTGTATTTGCGATCACGCTTAGTAAGATCGTCTTCATTGAAGCCCGTTGTAGCTACTTGTGGTGAAGTGTTAACGATGCGACAAAGACCTTTGTAGTTGGGGATGTTTTTGTTGTGATTGATGAGATTGGTGGAAAGAATCATTCCATCGTATTCAGAGCGGTCAGTAGAGGAATCTTTGCCAATAGCATCACCGATAGCAAAAATGTGTTTAGCGGAAGTTTGGAAGTGTTTGTCTACAATGATTCCAGTATTCTTGTATTTGACGCCAGCTTCTTCTAAGCCATAATCTAGGATAGGTTGGCTACCAGTGGCTAACACAAGATAGTCTACTCTAACGGCTTTTTCGGATTCTCCGTCATGGAAAATGACTTTTTTACTGACTGAATCTTGTTCTATAGCGATAGCTTTGCTATTGGTGAGGACGGTAATACCTAATTCTTTACTAAATTGCGTAGCAATGGTGGTTCCGACTTCGGAATCTTCGCGTGGAAGGAGACGCTCAGCCATTTCGAGGATAATAACTTTGGCACCTAACTCTGCTAGATATGTGGCAATTTCGCATCCTGAGGCACCACCGCCTATAACGAGAGCAACTTCGGGTAGACGTCGAATGCGAATAGCAGACTCTGGGGTGGAAAACTTGACGGATTCGACTCCGGATATTTCGGTGGCTTTTAGTTTGGAACCTGTAGCTAGGATAAAAAAGCTCGCAGTATATTTATTGTCGCCAATGGCTATAGTGTGTTTATCGAGGAAATATGCGTGACCTTCTAGACAAGTAATTTTGGCATTTTCGTAGATGGTTTTATCACCTCCTCCAACGGACTTGATCGAGCTAAGCTGATGAGAAAGAAGGGTGGGGAAGCTGAAGTGAAAATCTTGATTTTTGAATTCTGGAAGAGTGCGAATTTTGTCATAAATGTGAGAGAACTGAAGGGCTGTAGTGTAGGGAATGTCACGGGTATTTAAATTGGTACCGCCAAAATAGCTGTCTTCTACAATTGCGACGCGTTTTTTGGCTTTTGCGAGATTTAGCGCTGCAGTAGTCCCGGCTGGACCGCTACCAATTACTATATAGTCATAATTATATTTCTTACCCATTTATACTATTTTATCACGATTTTTATAAACATAGGCAAAATCAGCGTTATATTTTTTTAGTTCTTTATGAATGGCGGTCTTGAATTGGTTTTCGGTGATAGTGGTTTGCTTTAATGAGGATTTGACGGATTTTAATGTGTTGTCAACAAAAATTTCGGCTGAACCAATAGGTATACCGACGGCTTTGGCGTCGATTAATAAATTTTTGCGGATAGTTTTTTCGTGTGGTAGTTCAAGCATGGATGATCCTAAAAACAATGATTAATAATACGATTAAGAAATAGATTAAGCTAATGATTGTTTTAAAAAATGATTTGTTTTTGGTACGAAAGCGTCCAATGTTGGCTAAATTATAATCTGCATTGTAATATCCTAGTGTAATAAAACTTGAAACACTAACAGAGATGGTGGTAAGAAGAATAACTATGATGTGGATTAATAAGTTATCTATTAGGTTGATTAGACAGGCTGAAATAATAAAAAAGAGCGGGAGGGAGAATGGTAATTCGGGCATGCCAGAGATAAAACCTAATAAGAAAGCATCTGAACTGGTTTTAACTTTTTTGGAGGATGCCTGGTAACAGTTGGAAATATTTCGTGAAATAAAGAGTTTAGTGCCGGAACCTTTGCGGTAGTAAAAAAAGAAAAAAGAGAGCCCGACTGCAGTAAAGATACCAATCAAAACCCAATAAATGCATAATTCGTTTAGAAATGTGGATTGTTTTGATAGTAAGCAAGCTAAGCAGTAGGTAAGAATAAAAACGAGTAGGGCAAACGAAATAATACCAACTATAAAGAATAGGCCGAACTTATTGGCTTTTTTTCTTGAGGTTTTACCAAGAGCGTAATGGTAGAAAATAGCAAATACTCCCGGGATTAGTTGTAGCATGCTTAAAATAAGCATAGCGGAAATAATGATTCCCAAAGAGAATATTGTGTTCATGTTTAAATTATAGCATTATTTAGGTTGATTTTTGGAGTTTTTGATGAAACTATTTTGCTATGAAACGAAAAATGGGTTTTGGTTTGATTGTAATCTCATCCTTAATGGTGTTTACTGTATTTATTACTTGTGGGTACGTTATGGCGGAAGAGGAGATTTTGACATTGCCGAGTTTGTATATTAAGTCTGTTAATCCTGGATACACTGTAGATACCGTATCGAATGTGGGGGAGATGATAGAGATAGGACGGAATGATCCTTCTCATGAATCAATATTGCTCGCTGGAATCACTGTAGGCTATACTAATTCAAGCGGGAACTATTCAATACTATTTGAATTTCCCGAGAACAGTTGGATGAACGGCGAGACTTTACTCCTTCGTTTGGCTAGCTCGCCAGAGAGCGAGCTAGCTTCAGTGAATTATAAAAAAACCATTGCATTTAAGGGTGGGATTCAGATTAATAAGGGTGAAGATATAATCGATGCTGTTTGTTGGACAAGTAAAGATGGATGTTATGGAGAGTTTAAATCGAATAATCCTACGACTTTAGTACGAAATCTCGACACTAATCGTTTTGAGCATATGGTGGATTACTATCCGGTGTTTGACGCGCATAGTTATGAAGTAGTTGAAACAAAAGAGGAGACATTAAGTGTAGATAGTAAATGTAAAGGACTAATGTTTTCTGAATTACTGAGCTATTATGATGCGCAAAAATCCGAACAGTTTGTTGAGATATACAATTATTCATCGGAGCAAATTCATTTGAATAATTGTAAAATCGGATATAAAAATAAAAGCTATAATTTGGATGGAATAATCAAACCTGAAGGATATTATGTATATTATCCATTGGATTTTGTATTGACGAAAAACCCTACAAATTTTAATACACTTGAGCTTTTTGACGTAAATGGGGAAATAGTTGATAGAATTGATTACCCGAATGGTCAAAGGAAGGGGACTTCGTATGCCTTGATAGGCTATGATGGTGAAGGTAGAGAAATATGGAAAACGACATATGCTTCTACGCCTGGAGAGCCGAACAATTACCAGGAGTTTAAATCTTGTGAGGAAGGTAAAGTGATTAATGGGGAGACGGGAAACTGCGTGAAGATGACTAGTGTATCGCAAAAAACTTGTAAAGTGGGATACTATCTGAATCCTTCGACTGGAAGATGTCGAAAAGTTCAAACCAAACAAGAAAGAATTTGTAAAGAAGGATATTATTTAAATCTTGAAACGAATAGATGTAAGAAAATTAGGGATAATACTGGTGCAAACTATGAGATAAAACCGACTGAATACAAGGAAGAATCGTCTTTTGTGGCCTTATATATAGTAATTGGAGTAATAATAGTGGGATTGGCGTATTTAGTTTTTGAGTTTCGAAAGGAATTGGTCGGATTTATGAAGAAAATATTTAGTTTTTTAGGAAGTAGGTGAGGTAGTGGCGTAATACTTGGCAGTGTGATAATCAAGAAATGACTTGGTTAATAAGTAGGATTTTTGGTGGCTCTTTCGTATAGCTTGTTGATGATTTCTTCAAAAACTGCTTCGCGAGATTGGTTGCCGTTAATATTGATTAGAAGTTTGATATCTTGATAATACTGTAGTACAGGTGTGGTTTTTTGTTTAAATTCTTCAAGTCTAGTTTCAAAGACTGTGAGATCTTTATCGTCTTCTCTTTCGCCGCGGTCACCCAGGGTTTTGGCAGCTTCGAAACGAGCCTTGGCTTCATTTTCGGAGATATTAAGTAGAACGACGGCTTTAATGGGATGGCCAGCACTGGCAGCTACCGACATAACTTGAGTTTCTTCGCCAGACCAACGACCAATGGAGGAAAGAATAAGGGGATATTCTAGAAGAGATTTGTGTTCCAGAAATGGTAATACCCACTCATAGAAAATATTTGTAGGAATAAGAGCGCCACTATTTGAATAGCTCTTTTTGCTTTCTTTTTCTTTGGCACGAATAATCATGCCGGAAGAAAGGAATTTAGCATTAAGCATTTCCGCTAATTTGATGCCTTGTGTGTCTTTGCCGGACATTGGCAAGCCAAAAATGTTAATACTACCGGTTTCGAGCCAAGATTTAATAACTTCGATTTTGTTTTCCATAGGTATAATTATAGCATGTTTTTCTGAGCGCGATTATTCTAAACCTTGAATACTTTTTTGGACAATTATTAATCAAATAATTAATCCATTGGTTGATTGTTAGCACTCTTTACTTTTTAGTGCTAATTTTATATAATATATGGTATGAATATAACGCCAAGACAGAGTGAAATTCTTTGTCACATAATAGAAGAATATGCTGAAACTGCACTACCTGTGGGTAGTGTGACGATGGCAAAGCTTTTTGGTGTTTCTTCTGCTACGATTAGAGCGGAGATGAGTAGGCTGGAAAGTTTAGGGCTGATTGCTCAACCGTATACTTCGGCTGGTAGAGTGCCAACTGATGCTGGTTATCGATACTATGTGAATCACATCGACGGAGAGTTGAGTTCATTGAATCATAAAATGGATCAAAAATCTTTTGAACGTGGAACGCATGCGATAGAAGTACGAGTTTCTTCGCAGTCACAAGCGGATGCTGCAATTCGTAGAGCAGTAGACTCATTAGTGGAATTGACTGGCAATATGGGCCTTGCGACAATAGGTGGTCAGTTGTATTTATCTGGATTAACGAGGTTGTTTACTCAACCTGAATTTGTGGACACGAAGAGGGTACAGGCTGTGGCGAAGTTGTTAGATAACCTTGAGCCATGGCTTAGAGAAGCGGCACCTGGTGAGCCTTTAAATATTTTTATTGGTCAGGAGAATCCAATCGGGAAGAATTCTGGAGTCTCTTTGATTATTTCAAAGTTTCGTTCACCATTTTCGGATAGGAGTTATATTGGTGTACTTGGTCCGACGAGGCAAAACTATTCGAGAGTAATGTCACTTGTGAGATATACGGGTAATATGTTAGAAAATATACTATAAGGAGGAAAATGAAAAAGAAAGAAGAAGTAAAAGAAGAAACACTGAATGAAAATGGTACTGTAGATAGTAAAACACAAACTAGTCAGGAAGTAATAGAACTTACAAATGATTTAAAACGGATTAGGGCGGATTTCGAAAACTATCGTAAGCAAGTAGATTTGCAAAAAGAACAAGAAAAGAAAGTTACAAAATATGCGACCGTCATGAAAGTATTGCCACTTTTGGACGATATTGACAGAGCATTAATGACTTACAGCGAGTTAGAGCCTTTAAAAAAGACGATGGAAAAAACCTTGAAGGATTTGGATTTGATAAAAATTTCATCAGAGGAAGGTACAGAGTTCAATCCAGATCTGCATGATGCGGTAATGGTGGAAGGTGATGGTGAGAAAGAAATGATAAGTGAAACATTGAGACCTGGGTACTATTACGAGTCGGAAGTTTTGAGACCTGCTATGGTGAAGGTGAAAAAGGTTTAATGGTGGCTCACGACGGTATACTGAGCGGATTGGTTTTTCACTAGAAGGCGTGGGCATAAGGTTTAAAAAAACAGATTAATATGATAAAATTTTAAAAAAGAAAAGGATAATATATGGCTGAATATAAGTTACATTTAAAAAATCGTGAAGTAGTGGGCAAGAAACTAAAGAGTTTAAGAGCTGAAGGGATGATTCCATCAGTGGTTTATGGTGGTAAAGAGCCAATTCTTTTAATGTCAGAATATGTTCCAACTGAAAAGGTATTGCTTGGAGCAGGTTATCATTCGCCGATAGATCTAGATATAGAAGGCAAAAAGAAGATGGTAATTGTAAAAGATGTACATATTGATCCAGTTAGTCGCCAAATAATTAATATTGAATTTCAGGCTATTTCTGCACGTGAGGTAGTAGAGGCTACCACCCCAATTGTAATTGTCGACTTTGAAGAATCAGAAGCATCAAAGACATATCATTATGCTTTAATGAAGACAATTGAGGAACTAGATGTAAAGGCAAAGCCAGCTGATTTACCAAAAGAAATAACGGTTAATGCTTCTCAACTAAGTGCGATTGATGACAAATTAACCGTTGCTGACATAAAATTACCAGAAGGCGTGTCTTTTGCCGATAAAGAATTGAACCCAGAACAAGTAATTGCCTCATTATACGATCCTGCTGCAGAAGCCGAGAAGCGTGAAGCAGAAGATGAGGAAAACGCTGAAGCACAAGAAGAAACTACAGAAGCAGAGTCAGAAACAGCAGAAGAACAAAAAACAGAAGAAACTGAAGAACCAAAAGAGAATAATTAGTCTTTATTCATTAGAGCTTGGGAGTTGGCGATGAGTCGATCGAGAAGAGCTTGATGTGCCTGTTCGATATTTGAATTGTCGCCAGCCCAAGCGTAGAGAGCTGGATCTTGAAGGGCTCGTGCAAATGAAAAGGTGACTGGCCATGGAAATGGGCCATTTTTGATGACTTCGGCGAGATTTTTGGTAGCTTGTTCTGGGGTTTGTCCACCTGAAAGAAAGACTATGCCGGCAAGGTCTTCTGGAACATGGGATTTTAAGACTTCTGCAGTTTTGTTACCAATCTCTTGTGGAGTTGATGGTTTTTGAAACTTTTTTCCTGCAAGAATCATGTTGACTTTGAGAATACAGGATTTAAGTTTAACGTTTTGTTTTTCTAGATTATTAAATAGGCAATCAAGGATGTTGGAAGTAATAGTGGAGTTATCTTCTATTGAGTAGTTGCCATCGTAGACGACTTCTGGTTCTACGATAGGAACTAAGCCGTTATTCTGGCATTTTTTGGCGTATTCGGCTAAGATTTGGCAATTCTTTTCGATAGCAGTGTTTGTGGGCGTTAGAATATCGCCTGTGTCAGAAAGTGTGATTTCGAATGCGGCACGCCATTTGGCAAAGCGAAGCCCTAAGTTGTAGTACTCCTCTAGACGCTCATCTAGATGTTCTAACCCTTTGGTGTAAGTTTCGTTGGAGTCGCCGATTTTGGCGAGTCCTTCGTCGACTTTGATGCCTGGTATAATATAATGACTGGTAAGGTATTCAATGGCGGTTTGGTTATTATTAACAGTTTGACGTGCGGTTTCATCAAATAAAATAACGCCGTTTACGTATTTTCCTAAATCTGGTGTGGTAAAAAGCATATTTCGATAGTCGCGACGGTTGTCATAAGTATCAGGAATGTCTAGAGTAGCGAATTTCTTTTTGATAGAGCCACCTGATTCGTCTGCGGCTAAAATGCCTTTTGGTGGCATTAGAAGATTTGCAGCAATAAGCTCGAGGCTAGGATCTGGTTCAAGATTATTTGCGGCTTCTTTGAGGTCTGAATAGGATAAGGTTGAATCTAGTTTAGAATTCTCAGCGTTGGCACGTGCGAGTTTGAGGCTTTCCTCGACTGAGTTACCAATAATAAAACTACCAAGTATGGTGGCAGAAACAATTGAATAGAAAGATAAATGGGTTAAAACATCAATGCGGTTTGGAGAGATTTTTTCGGAAATATTAGAAAATACGATTCGATTTTCGGATATTTGAATTGTTTTGGATGGGGATAAAAGAGGATTGGTGGGTTCTTGTTCTGTAAAAATGAGAGCAGCTCGCTTTAGCAGAGGAGTGAGAGCTTGCTCGTTTTGTGGATGAACGTAAACGACGAGTTTGGTTTTTGATGAAATATCTAGATAAGCATTGATTTTTTTGATGGATTCTGTGTCTAGATTTGCGGAACGATCTATATAAAGATAGTCAAAAGATTCTGATGGCGGAGTGAAAACCGTCTTTTTGAACTCGCTGGGTGCAAAATAGCATACCTTGCCTTCAGATACTAAAATATAGCGATGAGAATCTGTGGGTGAACTAGATGTGATACCTTCGTCGTCGTATCGGAGATTTGAATTAGCGACAGTAGCAGTTAGGCCGATTTTTTGCAAAACTTCCATTGTGATAGCGGCGCCACCTAGACTACTTGCTCGACTGAAAAATGAGTGCTGACTAGCGTCGAAGCTAAGGTCAAGCCATTTGGTTCCATGGCTGTCGGTTTCGAGATTTTCGGTACGAGTATCAATGTTTAAATAAACATCTTGAAGAACATTGCCCACAATTATAATATTCATAAGAATATTGTATCACAAATGTTATTTATTTGATAAATAGCCATTAGTGTTTACGTCAAGCATATTGAGGAGAGTATCAAACCATGCTGGAGAAGGTGAGGTGCCGTTTATATAACCACGACTATCTTCGGTTTCGATTTCGATAATCCATGGTAAGCTATAGTCGCCCTCATCTGTTATCAAAGTGCTACCATTGTCAAAAATGTATTTAATAATGTCGGAGACGTCCTTTTCGATGATGTTACTTTTGTAATCGTCTGTTTCATCGTATGCATAGTATTCAATAGTGCCTATATCTCTCACTAGGCTGATGTAGTCGTTGTCGTTATTATATGTAATAGTGATAGACGTGATATCTTCTGCATCCGTTGGTGCTGTGAAAACATTTTCTTCTTCGTCATCATCTGGTACTTCATCGGATACTTCTTCGATCTCCGTATCTAAGCCGCGTACTTTTAGATAATGCATGGCGCGACTGGCTTGAACGGTACCAAAAATACCTAAAGCGATACCGGCGAAGGCAAGAATGCCAACGATAAGAAGCGTAACATAAACACCTTTTAGGGAATTATTTGCTGGGTTTGCGGTCGGTTCATTATGTGTAGGATTTGAGATTTGAGGTGTGTTTGGTTGTGTGTCTATTATGGTGTCTGTTGTGTTTTTGGTTGGTTGAATATTGCTTTGGTCATTATCCATGTATTATGTTCCTTTGATTAATATGCTTATTCTTATGATAACATATTGTCTGGAATAATTAAAGAATTCCAAGAATTCCTTTTAATGCATAGGCAGTGTCTTCGTGATTTCTGACAGTGATGGTATCGATCCCCATTTGAACTACTGGGTAGTCGTTGCCGCCAGGTTGAGTCATGTCGCCAAAATACAAGATGTCTTCTTTGGTAACATCTAATTCTTCTAAAAGATGTGTCATGCCAAAAACTTTGTTCATACCAGGCGTGATGGCGTTAATAGAGGTGGTGCCACCAATTTCATAATCAAATTCTGGACTGAGCTCTTTGGCTCTAGCTACGATTTTTTCGCGCTTTTTGCAATCTGGATCCCAAGCATATTTGGCATCGGTACTGGCTTTTTGGCCAAGTGCGGAAAAAGTGACTTGGGATAAACGGTTTTCGATTATTTCGTCACCTGGTTGAAGTTTGTCTTCTTCCCAGTAACCAGATTCTTTAGCGGCTTGTTCTAAGGTATTAGAAATCTTTTGAACTTGTTCGTCGGTAAGTGGGTAGTTGTAGATTTGTTGCCATTTATTATCTTGGTAACGATAATACTGTGTGCCTTGAGCGACAAATAGGTGAAGATGTGAAAGCTGCTCAGTGGTAGGATTTGGGAGACGATCTACGATTTGGATTAAGAATTGATCGAACTTTTGGCCAGAAATTGGACATACCTCGAAATGGTCTAGACACTTAGTAAGTAGACTGGCGATTTCATCTGTGATTGGAGTTTTGGCGACATTTAAGGTTTGATCAATATCGAATGCTAATACTTTTTTCATGGTTTTATTATAACATAATTCTGAGTGTGTTATAATGTGAATATGAAAACATATATCGTGGGCAATTGGAAGCTGAATTTTACTGTAGGTGAAGCTTCTATCTATCTTCATAAACTTTTAAAGGCGATGCCAAATTATCGTGATATTGAGGTGGTAGTGGCTCCATCGACAATTGCATTGCAACCTTTGTCTCTCCAGATAGACAGGCACGTGATGAAATTGGCAGCGCAAAATGCTTTTTATCGAGATTTTGGAGCATTTACTGGTGAGGTTTCTTTTTCACAACTTAGAAGCGTTGTAGACTATTGTATTATTGGGCATTCTGAAAGGAGAAATATACTTGGCGAAAGTGACAAAATGGTTCAGAAGAAGGTAGCTGCTGCTATCAGAAATAAGATTACGCCGATTCTTTGTGTTGGGGAATTAGAATCCGAAAGGGCTTTTGGAGAAACACGTGATGTCATAAGGGATCAGCTGATTGGGGGATTAGGTGAAGTGTCTGATGATGAGTTAGATAAGGTGATAATTGCCTATGAGCCAGTTTGGGCGATTTCTAGTACGAAGGGGGCTAGAGCGGCTGGGCTTGAGGATATATCTGATGCGGTTATTTTGATTAGAGAAATACTTGATGAAGTATATGGTAAGGGTAGGGCAAAAGATATACCAGTTTTGTTTGGTGGGAGCGTAAATTCTTCGAATGCTGGAGCATATTTGGCTCTTCCTGGTGTAGATGGCTTGTTGGTTGGTGGGGCCAGCTTGATTTTAAGTGAATTTGTTGATATTGTAAAAGCAGCTAAAAGAGTGAGAAATGAATAATAAATATATTGATTTTGTACCATCTCGTGGTGGCTCTAAGTTGCGAGCTACTAAGGATAGTACGATTATTATGCCGTCACGTAATGGTAGCATTGGAAAAGTGAATAAGGAAAGTGCTATACTTTCGCAACCTGTAAGAACTAAGAAGGTAGAGAAGGAGGTTGGTTCTTTTGTCACGGCAAAAAAGTCTACCATGATACAACCACGCAAGACGGAGGCTGTAATAAGACCGCGGGAGGTGGGGGCTACGGTATACAATGAAAAAATGAAAACTTCAATCCAATCTAAAAGGGTGGTAGTTTCAGCACAACTCCACGGAATGAGTAGCAGTAATCAGATGGCTGAGAGAAAAATAGGAGCTGTTAGTAGTGTCAGCGGTGTCAAAAATAAGGTTTCTACGAGAAAATCCATAATGGAGCCGCACGGGGTTATGCCGGTTGAACAAGGGAATAACGATAAGGTGAAACTTGGTGTAATAGAGGAATTGCCGACAGGATTTGTGACTTCGGATGTGCCAAAGAGGCCTTTAAGTGTAACTAAGAAGAATGATCAAGAAGATTTGTCAAAAATTAAGGCGCGAAAACTAAGAGGAGAACGAAAACTGATTGGAAAGCAAGTTTCTCAATCGGTTGCAAAAGAGACGCCAGAAAAGAGGCAGGAGGAAAAAAAGAGTAAATACGTGTTACCAAAGAGCCCATTTATTAATCAAACAAAGGTGGAAAAACGGCCTCTATCAAAAAATGTATATCAACAAAGAACTGCGGAAACTAAGTCTGAAAAACTTTCTGGGCCGGTGACAATCATCGAAAAGCCCGAAAAAGATTCTCGCATTAGTATGGTGGTGATTATTATTTTGACTATTATCATAGGTGCTGCTGCTGGGACTGTAGCGTTTTTATTATTGCCGAGGTAGATGATGGATAGGAACCCTTTATTAAAACATATGATGAAAGACAAAAAAGAGGATGTAGTGCATTCTTCTGCATATGCAAATGCGCAGAATGGTGGTTCATTTGGTTCTTCGTCGACTCAGAGTTTTGAAAAACGGATGGAAATTGATAAAAATCGCAAAATAGTAAGAGGATACCAAGATTCAAAAATTGCAGCGTCTACAAGGGTGGATAGGACTGAGGCCAAGAAGTATATTGAGGAAAAAATTAATCGTAGCATTGCAGAGGCTGAAAAAGACAGGCAATTCGCTGAAAGGGGAGCTACTGGGATGGGTAAAAGACTTGTGAGTGATAATAAACGTAGTGAGACCAGGGTTGATTTAAAAGAAAAGGTTGGCGGGTATGAAAAAAAGATGACTCCTTTAGAGAGAACGCAGACTTCTGTGTCGAGATTTGGTTCGATTTCAAACAGGACAGCTCCACCTCCTGGAATGAATCGTGGTATTTCTAGATAAACTATGATATAATATTGGTATGGTGGGATTAGCTCAGATGGTTAGAGCGTCTGATTGTGGTCCAGAAGGTCGTCGGTTCGATCCCGATATCCCACCCCATTAACAATGGGATTCAAAAAGCGACGAACGCGGGCTTCGCCAACGGTTCGATCCCGATATCCCACCCCATTAACAATGGGATTCAAAAAGCGACGAAC
>CAMOIR010000006.1 GCA_946616455.1 uncultured Candidatus Saccharibacteria bacterium
CATTACTGGCATTAGCAAAGTAGTTAATACAGCCAGCAGTAGGAGTTTGTGGTTGTAATGGAGTTTCAGTGCTAGGATGTACCAATGTGTATTTAACTTTACCTTCATAAGTACCAGCTGGTTGTGTACCAGCTATGTAAGCTGCATAGGTAGTAGTGAGTTTAGAACCAAGTATCACGTCTGTGGCTGAATTATATGTAGCTACCTTAGTATATGTAGTAGGTACAGTGTGGTAAGCATCAAAAGAATTGTTTATAGTAAGGTTACCTGGGTTATAGCTAGCAGAAGTATCAGTTACTTTAGTTAGTTTCATAGCCCAGTTTGATATATCACCGTTTTCTGCTGTACCTGTGATGATATCGTAAGTAGGTACTAAGTTACCATCTACTGTAGCTAGCATTTTGTTATTACCAAATTCTAGTCCACTATATCCTATGGCATATACTGCGAATCCTCCACTATCATTACATTGTACCTTTAGTGTGGTAGTACCAATATCGGCTCTATATGTACCATTTGGAATAGAAGCCGCGTGTGGAGTGTCTTCTGTAGAGCTTAGGCTACAGGCTACATCTACGGAGACGGTGACGGTGGAGACGGTACTATCATCGGCATTGACACCACTGCTGGCGAGACCCACACCGCTAAGTGCAGTAATTAAAGTCAACAATAAAGTACTTGATATAGTGTATTTCTTGTCCATACTACCATTTTAGCATAAGTTAAATAATTATTGGCGATTTTTGCCTAAGTAATCTCTAACGAAACAAACCACATTAGTTTTCTTCGCATAAAACTAAGCATTCTATCGCATTGTGGACGAGATTAATAATATTAATTTTATGAGCATTGAACGAACCAAGTATTTCTTAATGGTTTTTAGGAATTTTTTGCAGCGTGACCCCCTTCCGGCGTAAGACTTTAGAAATTCCGTTAAGAAAACCATTAAAAAATACTTGACGTGAGTGAGCAGCGAATAAAACTAATATTATTAATCTCGTCTTGAATGATACAAGTTTTTATTGATTATCAACCAACTCCGCCGCTTTCTTTATCATATACGCCGCTTCGTTAGTCGGTATCACATAGATCGGCTTCGAGCCTTCCTCTGCCACATTTGCATATCCCTTAGACTTATCAATCTTGGCATCATTCTTTAGCTTAAAGCCCATAAATTCCAACTTCGCAATCACCGAGCTACGTACTGGTATAGACCTCTCCCCAATCGTTGCAGTAAACACTATCGCATCTACACCACCCATTTTTGCTGCAAATTCGCCAATCTTTCCTGCAACGCCGTCAATAAACATGTTATAAGCTGCTGCTGCATCTGCCTTGTCTTCCTCTGCGCCAGCGATAATTTCACGCATGTCATTCGACCCAGCCATTGCAAGTAATCCAGATTGTTTGTTCATCAATTTAATTGCCTCTGCAGCACCCAGTTTTTCACCAAGCAAAGCACCAATCGTTGGATCAATTGAACCAGTCCTCGTAGATGACATTAATCCTTCTAGAGGCGTCTCACCCATCGAAGTATAAGCTGGCTTACCATCTACTAATGCTGTTACTGAGCACCCTGAACCTAAATGACATACAATCATCTTTTTCTCAAGTAATCCAAGCTCTGGTATTCTCCCCATCATGTATCCATAGGATGCCCCATGTGCACCCCAACGTCCCAAATCAAACTCTTCTACAATCTCAGCCGGAAGTGCATAGGCAGTATCTCGTCGTGAATCACACGTCAACGCTTCAGAATCACTCATTATTATCACCGGCGTATCAGGAAACGTTTCCCTAGCATTTTTGATACCACGCTCTGTACCAGGGACGTGCAAAGGATTCGTCACCTTTACTTTTTCAAGTTCATCAAACGTCTTCTCATCTACAATATGGTTCGCCGAGAAATACTTTCCTGCTGCCACTACTCTTACCAAAATCCCATCTAATGGATGCGCCTCATTGATAAATCCCTCTTTTTCAAATATCGTTTTTGCTTCTTTAAAAGCTACGTCCAAAGTATCCCATTTTTTATCCACAACTTCTTCTGAACCATCTGCTTTTGTAACAGTGCAAATAAACTTTTTCTTGCCCTTCTCCTCTATCCCTTCAAAATAAAGTGAGCAAACTTCGTCCTCGCCCTCATATAGCGAAAACTTCTCGCTACTCGACCCAGAATTCAAAACTAAAAAGATCTTTGTAATATTTGTTACCATAAAAACTCCTTTTCATCATTATAGCACAAAAACCTTACTCTATAAAACAATGAAGTTTTATAACAAAATCATCCTAAAATCATCACTCACGCTATTCATCCATTCATCCACTGCTTTTTTCACTCCAGGCAAAGCTGGGTTCGTATAATCATGCACCACTATCACTCCACTTTTCGCCATCCTCGGCCCCACCAATCTCAAAGAATCCCTAATCGATTCATAAAAATCCCCATCAAGAAAAGCAAAAGCAATTCTCTCTGGCAAATCATTCGAGGTCAGATCCTTAAACCAAGCTTTCTTAATCACCGGCACTGGCAGTCCCGCACGTAAGAACCTCTCCTTTACTTCACGCTTTGTTACATAAAGCTCCCCAGCTTTAAAGCTTTCCCCTAGCACCGACTCATCTTGCATCCCCTTCTCCGGCAAACCCTCAAATGAATCATATATCCACAATCGTTTCTTTACTTTTCCACAACTATTATTATCCACTTCTTTTCCACTACTTTCCCACAGTTTTTTCTCAGACTTATCCACTATCTTTTCCACAAGCAGCTCTGCCAGCAGTAACGACGTATCCCCCTTATAGCATCCAAATTCCACAAAATCACCATCCAATGATAGACACCCCCTCGCTAAATCCAATATTATATCGGTTTCTTTTTCCGAAACCTGATCATTCCTAAAACTCATTTCAAATATCTTCTTAGATATTCCCCAGTCGGGGTTTTTCCACTTTTCGCTAAATCTTCCGGTGTTCCTTCAGCACAAACCATACCACCCTTAATTCCACCTTCTGGCCCCATATCTATCACCCAATCTGCCGACTTTATCACATGAAGATTATGTTCAATTATTATCATCGTATTACCACCATCCACTAATCTACCAAGAATCCCGAGCAGCCTCTTTACATCATCCGAGTGAAGCCCAGTTGTCGGCTCATCCAAGATATATAAAGTTTTCCCTGTCGAACGTCTAGACAATTCCGTTGCAAGTTTTATTCTTTGCGCCTCGCCACCAGAAAAAGTCGTCGCTGGCTGCCCTAACCTAATATAACCCAACCCCACCTCCTGAATAGTCCTGAGTTTCGAAGCAATCGATGGAATATTTGCAAAAAACTCCACTGCTTCATCAATCGTCATTTCAAGCACTTGCGAAATATCCTTACCCTTATATTTAACTTCCAAAGCTTCCGAATTATATCGTCTTCCATGACAATTCGGACAAGTTACATACACATCAGGCAAAAAATGCATTTCGATTTTATTTACGCCATCACCCTGACAATGCTCACATCTTCCACCCTTTACATTAAACGAAAACCTTCCAGCCTTATATCCACGTATCTCCGCTTCGGGTTGCGACGCAAATAGCTCTCGTATCGCCGTAAATACTCCAGTATACGTCGCTGGATTAGATCTTGGCGTTCGTCCAATCGGCGATTGATCTATTACTATCACTTTATTCAAATGTTCTATTCCATCAATCCGTTCATGCGTGCCACTCACTGTCTGTGCTCGATTCAATCTCGCAAGCAATTCATTAGCCAAGATAGTATTAACCAAAGTAGATTTACCAGAACCAGAAACTCCACTCACCACCGTCATTACTCCAAGTGGAAAATGTACATCAATATTTTTCAAGTTGTTCTCCCTAGCACCCACTACTACCAATTCTTGCCCTCGTTTTGCCTTACGTCTTTTCTTTGGTACTGGTATCGTCATTTCTCCAGACAAGTATTTACCAGTAATAGAATCAGGGTTGGCCATTATTTCTTCAGGAGTACCACAAGCCACCAAATGCCCACCTTTTGTCCCCGCTCCAGGGCCAATATCTATCACATAATCCGATGCCAACATTGTATCTTCATCATGTTCTACCACAAGCACTGTATTTTTTAAATCTCGAAGATGTTTAAGAGTTGCTATAAGCTTATCATTATCCCTTTGGTGTAGTCCAATCGACGGCTCATCAAGTACATATAATACTCCTTGAAGCCCAGAACCAATCTGCGTCGCAAGTCTAATCCTTTGCGCTTCTCCACCAGACAACGTATTCGCCGCTCGTCCAAGTTCCAAATATCCCAATCCTACATCCTTCATGAAACTCACTCTCTCACGAATTTCCTTCAAAATCGGTTTCGCAATCATCTCCTCCGACTCGCTAAATCCTAAATCCTGCGACAACACCTCAAGCGTTGCATCAACATCCAAATTACACATATCCACAATATTTAAATCATGAACCGTCACCGCAAGCACTGCCGGCTTCAACCTCGCACCATGACAATCTTGACATTCCCTCACCCTCATAAATCTTTCGATATCATGTTTCGTAAAATCTGAAACTTTTGGATCATGATACCGCCTCTCAAGCATCGGTATCACCCCCTCATAAGTTGTCTCATACACCGTGCCATCCGCAAATCTCCCAGAACCACTTATCTTCATTTCATACTTTTCATCACCTGTTCCATACAAAATCATATGCCGTACTTCTTCAGACAGTTCACCAATTGGCGTATATACATTAAAATTATGTTTTACCCCCACTGCCATTAGCCTCTTTAACCACCACGAATCTTGTCCCACTCTATTAAATGGCCTTATCCCACCTTCTGCAATCGTCAAATTATTATTAAACACCAGCCCTGGATCAATTTCCATCCTCGTTCCAAGCCCAGTACAAGTAGGACATGCTCCCTCCGGCGCATTAAAGCTAAACAGTCTCGGCGTCAGCTCGGGTATCAATTCATCTGGATGATCCGGGCAAGCATATCTTTGCGAATAAGTCAAAACCTCAGTATTTTCTGCTTTTATTCGTGCTTCTCCGACCGAAACAGTATTATCTGTCACCCTAAGAAGCTGCAATATCCCCTGCCCCATTTCCAGCGCCTGTTCCACTGATCCAGCGATCCTCGTCCTCTGTTCCGGACTAAGCACAAATCTATCCACTACTATTTCGATGTTGTGTCTCTCGTTTTTATTTAACTCAGGAAATTCATCCAAAGCATAAATAATTCCATCCACCCTTACTCGCGAAAAGCCTTTCGCTAAGTATTGCTCTGAAATATGTTGGAATTCACCTTTCTTTGCGGACACTATTGGCGCAAGACACATTAGCTTGGCTCCTAACGGTAATTTCATTACTTCGTTTACGATATCTTCCACCGATCTCCTAGATACTTCCTTATGACAAATCGGACAATGTGGTACTCCTACTCTTGCAAATAAGAGCCTCAAATAATCATACACTTCTGTCACTGTCGCTACAGTAGAACGTGGATTTCTCGAAGTAGACTTTTGATCAATCGAAATCGCCGGTGATAATCCTGTAATCGAATCCACATCCGGCTTATCCATTATCCCAAGAAACATCCTAGCATATGAACTCAGTGACTCCACATATCGTCTCTGCCCCTCTGCATAAATCGTATCAAAAGCAAGCGACGACTTACCAGATCCTGACAAACCCGTAATAATCACTAGTTTATCTCTAGGGATATCAACATCCAAATTCGCCAAATTGTTTTGCCTCGCTCCACGTACTCGTATTACATTCTCTGCACCAAAAATCTCCCCCTCTACTTCTCCTCTATCTTTCCCTTCCATCATCATGAACCTTCCCTTAAATAAACTCATCCATTATACCAAAAAAACTCCGTTTTGTCCATACGTAAGCTATGTGCTAAAATGATACTCATGGAATCTACTGAAAAAATCCAAACCAAAAAAAACCAAATTAAGGATGTCAAAACTAGCCGTCACGCCACTCGCTATCTCTTCGTCGGCATCGGAGTCACTCTTTTTAATTATGCTCTTTACGCAATCCTCGCCAATCTCCTCATCAAGAACAACAATCTCCTCTGGCTCTCCAACTTCATTGCCACCGCTATCACCACCATCGTCGCCTACTTTGCCCATTCCAAAATCACCTGGAAAGAACGTCACGTCACCAAAGCCTCAATCATTAGATTTTTTATCTGGAACGCTATGTTAACCGTCGCTATTGCTCCAGGTTTTACTCAGCTTTTTAGTCTTCTCACTCCACTCTACGAACTCGCCTACAGTATTTGTCAAGCTCTCCATATCCCCTTTTCTTACGAATTTATCCTCACCACCGGCGCTTTTGCCCTCACCTCTATCGTCATCATGATTATCAACTTCCTTTTTTACGACAAATTTGTCTTTCCGAAAACTCAACATAAGTCATAAATTCACCCTCCTCTTTTTTTAACGCACTAATCACTTTATCCAACCTCCGCACCAACTCCATCCCAGAGTTATACTTAATATAACTTGGTACCTTTTCAAACCTACTAAGATTAGTAAACTCCCACGGATGAAAGTACGTCGCAAAATACCCAGTGTCTCTTAACACTTTTCTTGCCAAACCACAATATATCTTTGAAGGGAATAGATGCAAAGCCAACCAAAACATTGGCACTCTCAATCCAGTCACCGAAGTCGGTATTTCCAATATACCATTCTTCATGTACGGCTTCCTTGGTACTTTTGTATTATTATATCTTCCAGGTATAAACGCCGGATTCACACTCGAATCATATATATATTCATATTGTTTTAGTTCACGATATGACATTTTAAACATCCTCGGCTGCCGCCACCCCACCACCTCCACACCAAACTCCTTCTCTAGATACTTCTTGCATTTTTTCGCATCGCCCACTCTCGGACCAAAATGATTTACTCCATGGCAAGCCAGTTCATGCCCCTCATCAATAATCCTCTGCACTAGCTCCGGCTGTTCCTTCGCAAAATTCACCGTCGTAAAAAACGTCGCCTTTACTCCTCTACTTTTCAGCAAGTCCAGCACTCTCACTAGCCCTTTACTAGACACTTCCGCCCCACGTTTTACACTTATCACCCCACCATGCTCTCTTGGCAAATCAAACTCTTCCACATCAAAACTTAGCAACACCTGCTTTTTCATACCTACTTCCCTTTCTTACCTTCAATACTCTTTTTGCGCCCCTTCTTTGTTCTCTTTCCACCATTCACTCGCTTACTTAAGCTTTTCGTTTTATCTATATCCACCACATAAAGTGGTCTCGCCTTCGCCTCCGCATGAACCTGCGAAATATAAAGCGCTGTTATCGACTGCGATATCAAAACTAACCCTATCAAAAACGACACAAACACACTCATCGCCACCGCACCACTCCAATTTAACTCCAAAGGATCACCCATTACATATTGCTGTATTAAAATAAACAGTCCAAAAATAAGCGAAACAAAAGTAATCAAAATCCCAACATAGCCAAATAGCACCAACGGTGTCCTAGATGAAGACGCCAAACTATCCACCGCTAATTGCATTAACTTCCTAGAGGAATATGTTGGCTTTCCATTTAATCTACTAAGCGTATCAACCTTTACATATTCTTGTGGATACCCTAACCAATCAATCAATCCTCTCACCATTCGTGTACGCTCAGTCAAACGGTTAAATTCATCCACTACCACTCGATCTACTAAACGATAATCCAGCGCTCCCACTACCATTTTCTTATTTCCCATCAGTCGCATCAATCCATAATAGGTCTTCGACGCCATCCGATGCTTCGTCGTATTATGCCCTCTCACTGCTGTCACTACCTTTGCCCCCTTTTTCCATTTCGTCACCATCTCAGACAAAGCACTTACCGGATGCTGACCATCTGCATCAATCATAATAACCGCGTCACCCTTCGCCTCACTGAGTCCTGCCGAAAGCGCTGCTTCCTTTCCAAAGTTTCTCACCAAGCTCACTATTCGCACATTATACAGTTTACGAATCTTCGTCTTTTCCACTTTCTCCAAAGTACCATCCGTCGACCCATCATTTACAACTATTATTTCAAAATCATAATCAAGCACTTCAAGTGCTGGCTTCAATTCGTCATCCAGAAACTCTTTTATCACCACCTCTTCATTGTACGCTGGCACCACCACCGATATCACCTTCTTCATATCTCTATTCTACCACTTAAATCAAAAAGTTACGTTAAACGTTCGTTTATCTTTAAATACTACTAATATGTTTTCTTTATCTCCAAAAATATCATAAAACACTGTCTCTTTTATTAGCGGCAACTCCATCTCCTCAAAATTCGTCTTCTCATCATATATTAAATTCGGTAGCCCTGATTGGCCTGTTGCCCTCGCCGCCATCCATGGTACATATTCGCTAAAACTCGGCATCAATAATCTATCTAATATCTTATATTCCTGAGGCATATGTAAAATCACCGGCGAAAATCCCAAGTTTCCACTCACCTGCAAACGTTTTGTCGTGTTATCTTGCATTATAGGCAACCTATTCAAATCACTTATCACCATGTCTTCCAGCATATTTCTATAGCTATCTTGCTCTTTTAACGCATTTCCAAAAGTTAGCGCAAATATCAAAAAACACCAAGACAAAACCACAATCGGCATCCGCATACACTTCGCTAATATCTCTCCTCCACTTACCACGTATATCATCGATATAGCCAACGTCGCTCCAAAAGGATACATTGCTCGTGTCGCATATAGTGGCTTATCTAGTATTGCATAAAAAGAAAACGCCATCACAAACAAAAACACCATTGTTAGTGCCGCCATCATTCCTGCTACTATTTTATTCCTCTTACTTCGCATCACAAACAACACCACAAACCCCACACTTATCACACCAATCAACACCAACCACCAAATTTTAAAATCGCTAAACACTAATTCAAAGAATTTTCCAAGATGCTCAAAAAACTCTGGTATCAAGTTTTGTATTTCCGGCAAACTATTTGACGCGTATGCATCCCTTGGTTTCATCAATACTTTTTGAAAAAACAAAAGCGACAACAAAAACACTATCGCAGAATATATCGCAGACTTCATGTTTTCCCATTTTTTCTCACTTTCACCTTCGCTCCATTTTTTGACCGCCTTCATTACCACTAACATCGGAATAATCCCCACTGCCGCCTGATAAGATGTACAAATAATAATCACGCTTACAAAAATCATTAGCCCATATAGCCATCTTTTACATTCCCAAAATAGCAACGGCAACACCGCAAAAAACACCGACACCGCCATATACGGCGCATCATATTGATAAGCCAAGCATTCCAGCATATATGGCGATAATCCAAGTGGCAATGTTGCCACTAAATACCAAATCCATTTCGATGGTTTTTCTTTAAACACCTCCTTACCAGAAATAACACACACCAGCAGCACGCTCGCCATTGCAAGTATCACTACCGCTAGTATTTGCGGCAAAGGATATATATTAGTAAGATATCCATCAGCATGCAGTCCAAAAGCTGCAATCGTACTAAAATATCTACTAAATCCCGTCCAACCAGAATACCCATAGTTCGTCCTCGCAATATCGTCCGCATAATGAACTCCAGCCAAAATAATTGCCGACACTCCCACTAGATATATCACCAACATCACCAAAAACGGCCTCACCAAAAACCAATTCTCTCTCACAAAACACCTAGTCTTTTTACTCCATTCCCTCATCTTACTCACATTATATCATGTCTACCCCAGGTTTAACCCATGCTATAATAAATAATATGAATAATAACTCTAGCAAAGTGTCCATCATTGTTCCAATCTACAATGTAGTCAAATACCTACCAAAATGCCTCGACTCTATCCTCGCTCAGACTCATCAAAATCTCGAAATTCTTCTTATCGACGACGGCTCCACTGACAATTCCGATACCATTGCCGATAACTATGCCAAAAAAGACCTTCGTATCAAAGTCGTCCACCAGAAAAATCATGGCCAATCCTCCGCCCGCAACACCGGTCTGAATCTTGCCACCGGCAACTATATCAGTTTCATCGACGCCGACGATAAAATCAAACCCACTTTCATCGCCGACCTCCTCGCTCCCTTTAGTGAACCTGACACTGCTATTGCTGTCTGCGGCATCCATTACAAACGCCTTAAAGTCAAAACCGCCGAAGATGTCTATATCAATCCCCTTCGTCCTCGCAAAAAAAAGGAAACCAAAAAATCCTACATCCTTCGCCTTCTTGCTCTCGATGGCCGTATGTATTCTTCCGTCAACAAACTCTACAAAGCTGACATTGCCAAAACACTCAAATTCGACGAATCCCTCAACTTCGCCGAAGACACCAAATTCGTCCTCGACTACCTAAAAAAATCCAAAGGTGAAATTAAATTCGTTCTGAAACCTCTCTATGTTTATAACTTTGGCACCGAGGGTAGCACTATGCGCACCGTCTCTACCAGCTGGCAAAACTGGCAAACTTCCTACCATAATCTGCAAAACTGGCTTGGCCCCCACCCCACTCTCACTGAAAAATTTTGGCTTCACCTCGTCCATCTCCGCTGGCGCATCTCTTTTATCCGCTCTCGCCGCCGTGCCAAGCAATAGCTTACCCATCCCACTAATCTCCAAAATATGGTAAAATAATCACTATGAACATCCCACTAGTTCTCAACCGCAAGAATCGTATCTTGCTCAAAGAACTCACTAAAACCGATTTCAAACTAAGATACCAAGGCTCAGTCCTCGGCTACCTTTGGGCGCTTCTTCGTCCTCTCATGATGTTCGCTATTCTTTATATCGTTTTTGCCAAACTCCTAAGAATCGGCGGCGACATTCCACACTACCCAGTCTACTTACTCTGTGGTACCACCATGTGGAGCTTCTTCACTGAATGTACTTCTCAAGGCATCCAAGCTATCGTTAACCGTGGTGACTTACTTCGCAAAATCAGCTTTCCCAAATACATCGTCGTTGTCTCCGCCACCTGGACCGCTGTCATCAACATGCTTATCAACCTTGTCGTCATCATCATCTTCGCCCTCATCAACGGCGTTACCCCCACCTGGAGTTGGTTCCTTGTTATCCCTGCAATTCTAGAACTCTACATTCTCTCCCTCGGCATCGCTTTCCTCCTCGGTTCTATCAATGTCAAATATCGCGATATTACATCCATTTGGGACGTCTTAACTCAAGCCCTTTTCTATGCAGTACCTATTATTTATCCAATCTCCATGGTTGCAGATACTAGCGTCAAGGCCGCCAAGGTTATCATTTTAAATCCCATTTCTCAAGCTATCCAAGATATCCGTTTCGGCCTTATTACTCACGAAACCATCACTACCTGGAATTATCTCGGCAATATTATCCTTGCCTTCATTCCTATTATTATTACTTTTTCCATCCTTATTATCGGAGCTCTCGTCTTTCGTCGTAAATCCAAATTCTTTGCGGAGGAAGTCTAAATGAAACGTCAAATCGGCAACCGTATCGAAATCCAAACCAACGGCGATATCGCCATCAAAGTCAAAGATTTGCACAAGAGTTTCAGACTCCCCACCGAGCAAGCATTCGGTCTAAAGCAAGCTATCTTTAATCGCCTTCGTGGTATCAAAGGTTACAAAGAACAAAAAGTCTTAAGAGGCCTTAATTTTGAAGTCAAAAAAGGAGAGTTCCTTGGCATCGTTGGTCGCAACGGCTCCGGCAAATCCACTTTACTCAAAATCCTCGCCGGCATCTACTACCCAGAAAAAGGCGAAATCACTGTTGATGGTACTCTAGTTCCATTTATTGAACTTGGTGTCGGCTTCAACCCCGAACTCACCGGCCGCGAAAACGTCTACATGAACGGCGCACTTCTAGGCTTTTCCAACGAAGAGATGGATACTATGTATGACGATATTTGGGAATTTGCCGAGCTAAAAGATTTTCAAGATCAAAAACTAAAAAACTACTCCTCTGGCATGCAAGTCCGCCTTGCTTTTTCCATTGCTATTCGTGCCCAAGGTGACATCCTCCTTCTCGACGAGGTCCTTGCCGTCGGCGACGCCGCCTTTCAACAAAAATGCAGTAATTATTTTTTAAATCTTAAAAGTCACAAACAAACCGTCATCCTCGTTACCCACTCCATGGAAAACGTTCGCAAATATTGCGATCGCGCCATCCTTATCGAAGACGGCAAAATCATCCAAAATGGCAATCCGGGGAAAGTCGCCGACGCCTACACCAAACTCTGGCAATAATTTTAAAACACTTCTGGCAACAAGACAGTCATCATTCTTTTCAATTCAGCTTTGCCACATCTACCCCCACTTATTATATATTATTCGTGCCTCAGTTTTCTAAATCCCACATATAACTTCCCACCAAAATTCGTCACCAATATAATATATAATCTTAACTTCTTACTTAAATATTTATTGTGAGTTAATCTTTCCTTGTTTTGTCGTATCCATTCTCTTCCTTCATTCAGATACTTCTTTTTCACTTCCCCACTTATCGCAAAATCCATCCATGCCAGTTTCGCAGTCAACATTGCAATTTCAGCTGCCTCCTTTAAATCAGCATCCTCTTTAAAGAAAACCATTGCTTCCCTCGCCGCTCTTTCACGCATTGCTAACTTTTCTTCCCTTTTACCTTTTTTCATAATACTCCCCATTCGTTCTCTGTAAAAGTACAATGATTCCGACACATATACGACTTGTCTAGCCTTACTAAGTAGCTTGTAAGTCGTCAAACTGTCTTCGTAATTCTTCCCCTCTGGATACAGGACATCGTTAAATAATGTACGTCGATACATCTTATTCCATGCAATTATTTCCATATTCTCTTGGCTAATTAATAGCTTTTTTGTAGCTTCTTTACCGGTCAAAGCATCAGCTCTTGGCACTTCATTATTATATCCGCAAATCACTATATCAACATTTTCATTCTTTATTTCTTTCATCATTTTTTCTACAAAACTTTTTTTCACCCAGTCATCGCTATCCACCAAACATATATACTCACCCTTGGCTTTTTTAATTCCAAAGTTTCGTGCCGACGACAATCCGCCATTTTTTTTGTGAAATACTTTTACTTGCTCATTGTTCCCAGCAAACTCATCACAAATTTTTCCAGACTCATCCGTGGACCCATCGTCCACTACAATTATTTCCAAATTATCATAGCTTTGGCATACCAAAGATTGTAAACATTCCAAAACATAATCTTTTACATTGTATACCGGCACAATAACAGAAACTAATGGTTTCATTTTTCTTTTAAATGCTTTAGATAGTTAATTGTATCATTCATTGCATCTTCAATCGTAAGTTCAGTCTTCCAACTAAGTTCTTTTTCGGCTTTACCAGGATTTGCATAGATTTCTGCGAGATCCCCTGCTCTCCTTCCTACGATTTCGTATGGCAATTTCTCGCCACTCGCTTTTTCAAACGCCGCCACCATTTCAAGCACCGAAGTTCCTTTTCCAGTTCCTAAATTAAAAATCGAAATGCCAGGCTTCATTTTTTCAATTGCCGCCACGTGCCCTTTTGCAAGATCCACTACATGAATGTAATCACGCACACCTGTCCCATCAACCGTATCGTAATCATTACCATATACTTTTAGTTTTTCAATCTCACCTGTCGATACTTTCATAATTATCGGCATCAAATTATTTGGAATATCATTTGGATCTTCGCCAATCAAACCAGACGGATGTGCACCTACTGGATTAAAGTATCGCAGAATTGTTGCTTCAAATTCTGGCTCCGCTTCTGCCACGTCTTTTAGGATTTCTTCAATCACATGTTTTGTTTCACCATATGGATTTGTGATCCCTACACCAGTTTGCATCTCCTCGGTCAGCTCTGCTACACCTTGGTCACCATACACCGTTGCTGAGGACGAAAATACGATTTTATTAACTCCGTATTTTTTCATACACTCAAGCAAGTTGATTGTGCCACCAACGTTGTTTTCATAGTATTTAAGTGGTTTTTCCACCGACTCCCCTACAGCCTTAAGCCCTGCAAAATGTATCACTAGATCATACCCCCCTTCAGCAAACATTTTATCCATTCCTTCTTTATCTAGCAAATCTACCTTATAAAACTTCGGCTTCACACCAGCAATCTCTTCTATCCTATCAAGCACCGTAATTTTACTGTTAAACAAATTGTCCATAATCTCAACTTCATAGCCGAGCTTTAATAGCTCAATCGCCGTATGTGATCCAATATATCCTGTCCCCCCAGTTAATAATACTTTCATTTTTTTGCTCCTATTTTCTACTATTATACTCTATCCATTACTATATTTTCAATTCCCACCCTTTAATCATCCATCATTTATTTGTTAATTCTTTCGCCAAATCCAACGCATTTTTGATTGCTTTATCCATATCCCAATATTGATATGCTCCGAGCCTCCCACCAAGAATCATATTCGGATACTTTACTTTTACCAAATCAACATATTTCTCATACAATTCCGCTGATTCTTTGTTATTTACCGGATAATATGCTTCTCCTCCTTTTTTAAAATCTGCAGGATATTCTCTTGCCACAATCGACGCTTTTTGCTTAATTACTTCCGGTTGATGAATTTGATAGAATTTATAATCATGCGCTCTTGTATAAGGTACTTCTTTATCTGCCTCATTTATTACTGCCTCACCTAGCCCCTCTTCCGTCTTCTCTTCTTCAAACCTCAGCGACCTCCAAGGCAATACCCCTAGCTCATAATTTAGCAGTTCGTCTACTTGACCACAGTAAATAACTCTGGCATTATTCGGTAATCCATTTTCAATGTCTTTAAAATCTACCCCAAGTCTTATTTCAATAGCATCTGCTTCCAACATTTTTTCCACCATCTTAGTATATCCATTTTTTGGTATGCCCTGATGCTTTGCCGTCATAAAATATCGATTATCATGTGAAAATCTCACTGGAATTCTGTTTAATATTTCCGCCGACAGATTCCTTGCTGATGTATTCCATTGTTTTTCTGTATAGTTCTTTAGAAAAGCCGTGTATAGTTTTTCGCCTACCAGGCTAATTCCTTTCTCCTCAAAATTCTGTGGCATTTCAATACCATATTTTTTGCTATCTCGCTTCGCCTCCTCTGCCACAAATTCTTTCGCCTCCTCAGCCGACATATCCATACCATACAACATATTAATTGTATCTAAATTAATTGGCATCGGATACAATTTTCCTTTGTGTCTCGTATTTACCGTATGTACATAATCGTTAAATTCACTAAAACGAGCTATGTAATCCCACACCTCGTCTATCTCGGTATGAAAAATATGTGATCCATATTTGTGCACTTCAATTCCAGTTTCAGCATCTGCATAAGAATAAATATTCCCAGCAAGATGTTCCCTCCGATCAATCACTAGTGTTTTCAGCCCAGCATTCGCTAATCTTTCTGCTACTGTTGCCCCAAATATTCCTGCTCCCACCACTATGTAATCATACTTTTTCATCATTATTCCTTTCGTCTTTTTTTATCATTTTTTTATATGTCCTCATTAGTCGCATCTTTACCTTATCATTCAACTCGTACCAAAACCTCACTTTTATAAACCTATCTGGGTCACGCACCGCTAAATTATTCACAATAAACTCCGCATCCGCCTCTAAGCCATCCGCTTTCAAATATCCCATCCTTTTATATCTCTCATAATCTTTTTTTACAACTTCACTAAACTCTAAGGCGCTCTTTTTCGTTAATCTTCGCATGTTCCAAATATATCCACCCATCCTCACAATCGCCAACGTATCACCATAATACTTCATAAGCCCCCGTTCCTTCAAATATCTCTCCACTTCATCATACTCCTCCTTCACCGCATATACCTTCCCCTCCGACTTTACCGACGAATCTGGATTATCACACCGATAATGCAAAAACGCTTCATCCATATAATATACCCTCCGCGCAGTCGCAAAAACCTTAAAATTAAATCCCGCATCTTGATAAGACGCTCCCGCCGAAGGTAAAAACCGAATTTGATTCTGCTCCAAAAACTTCCATTTATAAATTGCACTCCATATACTTGGCTGTTGATAAAAAATATGACGGCATTCGCGTGGGTCAATCACCTTACCCACTTCTTTCCTTAAAAACAACCCACTTTTATGCGTATCACTCTTTTTTTCTGTCTTATATTCATAAAAATTTACCTTCACCACCTCCGCTTCGTATGTCTTTGCTAACTTATACATTTTTTCGAAAGCATCCAAATCCACAAAATCATCCGGCTCCACAATCCCCACATATTCCCCTTTGGCTTCTGCTAAGCCCATATTCATCGAATCTCCATAGCCCGAATTCGCCTTATCTATCAGTTTTACGCGTTTATCCTTCCTCGCATATTGCTTAATTATTCTCAAAGATCCATCCGTCGACCCATCATTTATACAAATAATCTCGATTTCCTCTAACGTCTGCCCCACCAAACTATCCAAACATTCCGGCAAATACTTCTCCACATTATAAACCGGCACCAAAACTGAAACATCTATTTTTCTCATATCACCATTTTCTAAAAAAGTATTGCGGTATAAAACAATTATTTCTCCTCCAATAAACCATCAAGGCATTCATACATATATTCAAATCTTCCATAAATATCTTCAAGTGCAACATTTATAAATTCTTGTTGTCGATAACCAAAGCTAATCTTTAAATAACATCTTTTCAATAAACCTTTTATGCGTTCTTTGAAACGATAAAAAACAGTATAGTTAGCAACCTCCTCAACTATTCTTTGTATTCTAGCATCTTGAGGTTTATATTTAAGATAATTCTTCTTTATAAAATCCTGTCCTAGTTTTAATACCTCGTTATGGTTTTTTTCACCAGAATACCTATAAGAAGCCCAAAATCCCCCAGTCCATTGTGTCCAGAATAAATTCCTATGCTGCTCTAAAAACCCTGTTTTTTTATAAAATCTAAAAATTTTTTCTGCTACCTTAATATCATCCGTAGATAGTTTTTCACCATCAAAATTGCTTGACATGATAGACTGCTCTCTTCTCACATAGTTATATAATTTTTGGTTTAAAAAGTAAATTGTTCGCGAGACACTCATGTATTCACAATAAAAACAGTGGTCTTCAGAATTTAGTCCTTCCGGAAAACAAATATTATTTTCATTTATAATATCCATTCTGTAAATCTTATTACACGCCGAGCCATTAGTCTCAAGTGTAATCCTATCGTTTATCAGTTTTTTACCATCAAACCAAAGTCTATAATAATTCTCGTCACTCGTCCGCATTTCTTCGTGAGCTTCATATATCATATTGATTCCACAAATAGCTAAATCTGCATTACTACTCTCCATTGCACCCACCATCTTTTCACACATTCTCAAATCATAAGTATCATCTGGATCACAAAACATTACATATAAAGACTTCACCTCCTTCAAACCAGAATTCCTAGCAGCAGATAATCCTCCATTCTTTCTATCTATTATTTTAATGCGCGAATCCTCGTTTTGGTACTTCTTCATAATATCTAATGAACCATCGCGAGAACCATCATTTACACAGATTATTTCTATTTCCCTTAAAGATTGGTTTGTTAAACTATCAAGACATGCCCCAAGATATTTTTCAACATTGTAAACTGGAACAATCACACTTACCTTACTATCTATTCTTTTTTTCATCTCCACTCCTCATTTTTAATTGTTCAACCTCCGCAATCATCTCTGCGATATCACCTTGAACATCATTTAGTTTTTCAATATAATGAATTGTTTTTAATCGTTGTCTGTATCTAGGAGATATAGCCTTTATAATTCTTTTTACCGCGTTTCCAAACATATCCCTTACATCATTAATGGGCCTAAACAATAAATAAAGCCTTGGATGTTTTATCTCCATTAATTCTGCATTATATCTCCCCACTCCATCTATTCTTTCATCATCCAAATATCCTTCACTTTTCGCCCTCCTATAATCATCTTTCACGACCTTCGCAAATTTCATAGCGGCTCCAAGCCTTAATCTTTCTAAATTCCAAACATAACCACCAAATCTACAAGTAAAAGCAACTGAGCCTAATTCGTTAATCAAGTCCTTTTCTCTCAAATATCTTTCAACTTCATCATATTCATCTTTTACGCAATAAACCTTGCCAGAATCCTTCACTGAAGAATTAGCATTATCTTGTCTATAATGTAAAAAGGCTCTTCGTATGAAATAGACTCTTCTTGCCATAGCCCATACTTTAAAGTTAAACCCAGCATCTTGATAAGCCGCACCAGGAGTCGGCAAAAACCCTATCTCATTTTTCTTTAAAAATTCATTCTTATATATTGCAGCCCAAATGCAAGGAGCCTGATAAAAAATGCCGTGCTCACTTCTCGGATCAATGACTCTCCCCAACTCGCTTGGCGGAAACAAATTACTTTTGCCATCATCCTCATTCCTATCTCCATAATAATAATAAAAATTCCCTTTTACAACTTCTACGTTTTTTTCTTTTGCAATCCTATAAAGCTTCTTAAAAGCATCTAAATCTATAAAATCGTCTGACTCCACTATACCTACATACTCACCAGTAGCCTCCTTCAAACCCTGATTCATACTATCCCCATATCCAGAGTTCTTTTTATCTATTATTTTAATCCTGGAATCCTTTTTGGCGTATTCTTTGATTATCTCAAGAGAATGATCCTTTGAACCATCATTTATACAGATAATTTCAATCTCCTTCAGAGTTTGACCAACAAGACTATCTAGACATCCTGGCAAAAACTCCTCAACATTATATATAGGCACCAACACCGACACTTTGACTTTATTACTCATAATATCTCTAGTATAACACAAATCGCTTTTTCTCATCAAACCATTTAAAAATTGAAAAAAAACGACCATTCCTTTATAATTAAAGAGAATAATGGCACAAAACAGTTTTCTAAATAACAAACGAGTATTAATAACGCATCCATTTTTATATGAAATTAATGGAGCCACCAATGTTGCCCTAGAACTAGCTCAATATTTACAAAGTATTCACGCAAAAGTCAGGGTCTACACTAATGTTTTCGAAAATCCAGTCAGGCAGTACTTTGAAGAATCTAACATCCAAGTAGACATCGCCTCAGATAAACCGATGTACCGCCTCAATGATTTTGATTATATTTGGATAAACTCTCAAACATTCCCAGCGTCCCTCCTAGAAGAATTAAGCCAGAATAAAAAAATAGCTAATCCGCCAAGAATCATATTTATGCATATGTCGGCACATGAAGATTGCGCAGACGAAATGCCATATATCTACAATTTTGAAGAAAACCTTTCTTCTCTATCCCTCTTTGTCTCCGAAGAAGCACTGCAAACCAATAAAAAATATTTCGAAAAGCTTCCCAAATATGATTTCTATCGTAATCCTGCGCCAATAGCATATTCCTCAATAGAAAAAAACCCGAAAAAGCTAAAAAAAATATTGGTAGTATCAAATCATCCTTGCCAAGAAGTACTAGATATAAGCAAGCTATTGAGACAAAAAGGCGTCACAGTAAAGTATTTAGGCATCACTGGTGACCGCTACACTATGATAAATGAAAAAATTCTATCTAAATATGATACGATTATATCAATCGGCAAGACAGTTCAGTATTGTCTCGTATCTGGTATCCCAATTTATATTTATGATCAATTTGGCGGACCAGGATGGCTAAATAGTAATAATTACCTGAAAGCCCGAGAGAAAAACTTTTCTGGAAGAGGCTTCCAAACCAAAACATCAGAAACAATTGTACACGAATTAATCTCCGGCTATCAATCCGCAGTAAACTATCACTCGAACAATAAACTTTTATTCCAAAAAGAATACTCAATCGATCAAGTAATACTAAAGCTATTCAAACAATCTAACCTACAAACAAAAAAAATAGCCCCCTTGTCAAATGCCAACATAGCAGCACACCGCAGCCTATTGCGACTTGTTGAAATTAATTTCAACAAATGGTTTCAAATATATCAAAGTAATATTCTGCGCACAGAAATCATATCTCTGCAAAAAGACTACGAATCATTACAACACAATTATAATATCTTAGTTGAAGAAACACTTAATCTTAAAAAAGACAACCAAGCCATGCAAACAATCATCAACTCTAGAAGCATACAGGCATGGTTAAAGCTCAATCGAGCTATTCGCCCAAACTCTACTCCTTCAAATCATCATACATGACACACCGGGCCACCATATTATTCGCATCATCGTTAGTTCGCAAACACAATCTTCCATCCACATAGATTTTGTCCACAAAAAACAATCGTTCCCCCTGCGCAATTTTATTCTGCATACCTTTTATCCCCCAAGCGTAATAAAAAGTTGTTGTCTTAGTAATAATACTTCTGGGCACACTCATATCAACAAAACTACCTACTTCACGCAAGTCATTATATTTTACGCATACTCCAACATAAGCACTCAAACACAGTTTACTATCTAATTGACCTTTTCTATTAAAGAAAAGCACCTCTTCACTCACATATGTACTATTTTCCTCTCCTGTTTCAATATCATACGCTTTCGCACCTCGTATCACTTTTAAATATCTCGGTGTAATCATATCCTCAAAACCCTTGTCATTTGATTCCAGCAAATCACTATACAGAATACAACTTCCATCCATAGTTTTACTATTGCTCAGACATAATTCGCCAAACCAATCCATCATTTTATCAAGAAATATCTTTTTACTATCATATATCTCGAAACTAATGCCTGTCGAGATACTGATTGCCTTAGCATTCTTCTTTACAGAAAAAAACCTTGGAGCAATCATATCTCTAGAACTCACTTCTGGCAATTCCTCAAGCTTATCATATGGCACACAATCGTTATCCCCCCCCAAAACGCCCAAACATAATTCATTATTAATAACCACTTTACTGCTAAAAATCTGTCTATCTCCAGCTTTAAACCGACACCCTAAAGCATTATTCTTATAGTCAATACCACTTGTATCCTCCTTCAAAATCAACATTCTTGGTATTTTCATCTCCTCTAACCCAGATGATACTTCCAATTCATCTAAATCACTATACAAATAACAATTCTTATCTCTGCCAATTGACAAACATAAATCATTTCCACGATGATTCAGATGCGTAAAGTATTCAAAACTATCAAATCTTCGAATTTCTACCACATTAGTTCCAGGAACAACATATTTCGCACCGCGTTTCACATATAGCACTCTAGGAGTTACCATATCTTCATATTCTCTATCTAATACACCTCCACTGATTATCCCCCCAAACCAATCTTCAAAATAATGATAAAAATTCCTATTTCCATACGCCCCACAATAAGCCGTCCCATAACCAGCGGCTAATGCTCCAGCATTAGGCTGGTATGGTGTATACCGATACAATGCCGAAGTCGCAAGCGAACGAATATTCACCACCGACCCACCACAAGCCGCATTTGGATTATACTGTATATAATTATTACCTAACGGATAGTTAGTCCACCCACCATCAAGTACAGTCCTAAACAGTGCCGCCGCATTACGTAATTGATTCTTAAATCCATAATACTTAGAAGAACAAGCTGCTGTATCAGGACATCCAAATCCAGTCGCCTTCCGATAATCCAAATTATTTGGTATCGGATCCGTAATTAAGCCGGTCTCTTTTTGAAGCAACACCAGCAAAACCTGAGGATTTATCCTATAGTCTTGCGCTGTTTGCCAAATAATATGCGCCGCCGTATCACCAGATCCAATTACTTCCCCATCCCCAAACCTTTCTTCCGACAAACATACAAAATGCCCATCATTCCAATGCCATGTCGCACCAGATAAACTCCTATAAAAACTATAATCTCGATTATTACAAGGATTTTTTGCTGTCAAAAAAGCTTGTATGTCTGCCTCGCTCATCGAATTATAATTTCCCATTTGATAATCTGAAATGATATACCCAGGGTCAAACCCTGTCAAAGAAGCTGCGTCCACTGCATTGTTATCTTTAAACCTTTGTGCCAAAAAAGAAAACAAAGAAACACCCACAAACAACATCAAAGTCACAAGCCATATTCTTTTATCTCGTCGTCTCACTACCAAACCACTACTACTTATCTCTCCATATTTCATATTTCTACTACCTCACGAATTGCGCCCATCTTTCCACCAGACTCCAAATCAACTACAATATCAAATCTTCCATTTCCAATCACACTAATCGGAACATCAAAGCCAGCACAACTTGTCGTCGAAGCACCATTTGCCATCTCTACCACTTCTTCATGAACCAAACCACTATTATTTAATAAACTGAGTTTACATTCTCCGTTCTCTAAATACTGATCAATATTAACTCGAATCATCAAATTATCGCCATAAACTCCAGCATATGTCACCACACCAGACAGCTCATTGCTATCATTAGGATCCTCGCCATCATATTGTACAACTTTCGGTTTTTCAATTACTTCAGATTCTTCTTGTTTTTTTGGTTCTTCTTTCTTCTCGATTTCCACCACCTCCGTCATAGCACCAGAGTTTTGCCCCTCATCCTTTTCTTTAAAATAGGCGTTCCAAACCAAATACACAATCACCGCTGCTGCTACAAAAAGGACCATCATTAGTAACCAGTACAAATGTTTTTTATTCTTCTTTTTTCTTTTTGCCATAAATTACAATTCTCCTACTTTAAGAATAACATATACTACCGAATTGTAAACCCCTTTATCATTCAACACTAATCACTCATATATGACCAGTATCTCTAATTACCATACACTTCATCAAAATAATCATATCTTTTACTAATCCACTCCTTCATTCTCTTTACCTCTTGCCAAAAGCCTTCTCCACTCCATTTATCCTCATCTTTAAGTACTGCCTCTTCAATCATATTTGCCCTTACCTCAATTATCGACAGTAGTCTATCTTTTTGCCCCTTCATTTTGTCTATATATATTCGTCTTACTGCATTTTCAAACTCAGGTATTTCCATCAAATCATAAATTATTCGTGATAAGCTTTGGCTAATTTTATACCAATCAGTTCCACCAGTGTTACTTAATCCCATTTTCATATACTCTTCTTCCGATAAAATCTCATCTTTTCTCACCATATTTCTTGTTGGAGAATAGAATTCCTCACCCATCCAATTCTCCCAAGCTCGATTAGCAAACGCATAATCAAAATCCCATCCAGGACCAGCGTGTATTTTATCTTGACTACCATCTTTATACATAAAAAAACTCGTCCAATACGCATCTGGGTTCACTGCAAATTCATTAAGTAAGTAATAATTTGCAAATGAACTTATATCAATCAGTTTACTTATTCTTTCAAAATCCCTCTCTCTGACTGCAGTCTCAAACGCATTATAATTATTTAAGAAATCATTCATGGATGCTTCAGCAAAATTTTCCGTCACCACGTCCTTTAGTATCAATTTATCTTCATTACTTGTTACATAATACTTTTCACTGTTCCAGTAAAGATTATCCAATTCCACCAATACACCCATTGGGTCACTTAAGCTCACTGATTGTTTACTAATCTCTACTACTTGAGTCAAATAATACAACCCAACATACTTATCATTGAAATATAGCTCCACAAAAACTCCCTCCAAGAAAGGTTTCATTTCGAGCATTTGTTCCAAACAGAAAGCCACATCATTTCTCAAATTAGTAACATCTGTAGCATTAGCAAGCAATGCCCACTTTCTTGCTTTTCCCATCCCAAACATATCTGTCTTATTAGCAAATTTTAGCTGATAAGGTTTTTTTTCGCCAAGCCACGTCATATTCCCCCTCCCCTTCACTCTCACTTCGCCAGCTTCCAAAGTCACCTTATCACCCTCATACACTGCCAACTCATTCCCTTCATATTTAGCATCCTTCGACCCAGCATTTATCTCTTCCAAGCTCAC
>CAMOIR010000007.1 GCA_946616455.1 uncultured Candidatus Saccharibacteria bacterium
TTTAATAATTCAGCTAAAAAAATAAGCCCCTAAGGGCTTATTTTTTAACGCTTTGAGAACTGTTCTTTTCTACGAGCAGAACGAAGACCATATTTTTTGCGTTCTTTTTCACGAGGATCACGCTTAACCATGCCGGCTTTCTTTAGTATAGACCTAAGATCAGGGGCTTCTATAATCAATGCCTTAGAAATAGCGAGCTTAATTGCATCCACTTGTCCAGCAAGTCCACCACCTTTTACAAGAACTGATACATCAAAATCTTTTTGCTTTTCAGCGATTGCAAGTGGGTCAGTTATTTCTGCTAGATAAGTCTTGTTGCCAGAAAGATAATCAAGCGCTGGCTTACCATTAATTGTAATAGCACCATTCCCCGAATATAGACGTACGGTTGCAGTCGCAGCCTTACGACGTCCTAGTCCATAAGTATATTTCTTAGTATTTGTCATTATTTAATCTCCTTTGGACTTTGTGCAGTATGAGGATGTTCTGCGCCGTTAAATATCTTTAGTCTCGCTAATCTGTCTGCAGCAAGTTTATTTTTTGGCATCATACCTTTGACTGCTTCTTTTATCACCCTAGAAGGGTCTTTTTCGATTACTTCTTCCAATTTTAGTTCTTTAATGCCACCAGGATAACCACTATGACGATAATACTTCTTCTGTACCATCTTGTCGCCTGTTACCTTGATATTTTTTGCATTTATCACTACGACATAATCGCCATTATCAATATGGGGTGTATAAGTAATTTTAGACTTCCCCATTAGTTTATCAGCTATTATTACCGCTAATTTACCAAGTGTAAGACTAGATGCATCAAGAAGCCACCAATCGCGCTTAATTTCGCCAGCCTTTTGAGAATAAGTTTTCATTATTTATCCTCCTTTTTAGACTCTTTTTTTGTAGTAGGCTTACTTGAAGCAGCAACTTCAGTGTTAATATCATCTACAAAGCTGATAGTTCCCATCTCGGAATTATCTCCACGCCTAAATCCAGCATGTTCAATTCGTAAGTAGCCAGAATTACGCTTCAATTGAGGAGCAATTATGTCCATTAAAATTGTAGCGGATTCCAAATCATTCAAACGCGCAATAATAATACGACGATTATGAAGACCACCTTTACGAGCCATTGTAATTAACTTTTCAAGATTACGCCTTACTTCTTTTGCTTTTGCTAGAGTCGTAGTTATACTTTGATATTTAATAAGAGAGCACATCAACCCACAAAGAAGCGCTCTTCTCTGATCTTTCTTACGGCCGAATTTGCGACCTTTTTTACCATGTGCGTGCATATTAAATATTTAACTCCGTTAACTTATCTTTTACTTCATCTAATGCCTTTGCACCAAAACCCTTCAAATCTCTTAAATCTGTCTCAGAAAGCATCACTAAATCACGAATTGTCTTAATATCGTTATTAATTAATGCGTTTGCAGTTCTAGCAGACAAGTTTAATTCCTCGATAGGCAGCAATAAACCAGAATCATCATCATTATTGCTTGAGCCAGGCGCAGGAGCAGATTCCATTTTAGTATTACCAGCTAAAGCTGTATATTGATTCACCAGTATCGCAGCAGCTTCCTCAAAAGCTTCTCTTGGTGTAATAGTACCATCTGTTTCAACAGTCAAAGTCAATTGCTGCAAATTCGTATCCTGTCCGACACGTGTGTTCTCAACACGATACCTAACTCTAAGTACAGGAGTGAACACCGCATCAACAGCGATCATGTCGGAATGAACCCTTTCTGCACTTGAATGTTCTATTGTCAAATAGCCACGACCTGCCTCAACGACTAAGTGCATTTTTAGAACATACTTTGGGTCATCGATATGACAAATAACCTGATTAGGGTTTGATATCTCGACGTCAGCAGGTAGCTTAATATCACCAGCTACCACTCTCTTATCACCATCTTTTTCAGATTGATCAGAACCCTTGATAGTCAAAGTAAGTTCAACAGGTGCATCGGTATGACACTTAAATCGAATGTTTTTAAGATTCAACATAATATCCACAACGTCTTCACGTACACCTGGAATCGTAGTAAACTCATGTGTTGTACCTTCGATCGAAAAAGCAGTAACCGCTGCGCCTTTGACGCTTGAGAGTAAAACACGCCTTAGAGAATTACCCAACGTATTTCCATAACCATAGTAAAGTGGCTTAATTACAAACTCAGCGCAATTCTTCCCAAGTTCTTTTACTTCAGCAAGTTTTGCTTCATGAATATTTTTTGTAGTCATTTAATCCTCCTAACGTGAGTAATACTCAACGATTAATTGTTCGTTAATACCAGCCTCCGCTTCTTCACGCTTTGGAAGACCAGTAATTTCAATTCTCATTTTCTTTCCGTCGACCTTCATCCAGGAAAGCGGCGTTACATTTGCTGCTCCTATGATATTCGGAAGATTTTTGAAGTATTCAGATTTTGTCGATTTTGGACGTACTTCTAAAACATCACCCGGGTTCAAACGAATTGACGGAATATCAATTCTTCGACCATTTAAAAGAAAATGTCCATGAGAGACTAACTGACGTGCTTGTCTTCTAGTTAGTGCAAAACCAGAACGAAAAACTACGTTATCAGCTCGTCTTTCCAAAAATTCCAAAAGCTTTACGCCAGTCAAGCCTTCTGCTCTTGTGGCTTCTCTCATCAATTTAGCAAATTGTTTTTCCAAAAGTCCATACATTCTACGAACTTTTTGCTTTTCCCTCAACTGGGTAAGATATAGACTTCCACCCCTCACGCGCATATCACCATGTGCGCCAGGAATACCAGACTTCTTAGCCATTATCTTATGTGCCTTCGGTGCAAGGGCATAACCTTCACGACGGCTCTGTTTAACAATTGGAGAACGTTCCCTAGCCATTATGGTTTCCTTTCTCCCTTAGGACGCACGCCACCGTGCGCTATTGGGGTTACATCAGTAATACTATCAATCTTAATACCAGCTGCAGAAACAGCTCTAACAGCAGCATCGCGACCTAGGCCAATCCCAGATACATAAACATCTACGGAATTAAGCGCATGATTCTTCTTTGCAATAGTTAATGCTTTTTCAGCAGCTACACCAGCCGCGAAAGCAGTACCTTTTTTAGAACCACGAAAACCATTTGCACCTGCTGAAGAAGCAGACAAAACGCCACCATTCTTATCAGTCACACTAATGATTGTATTATTAAACGTAGCCTGAATATGAACAGCGCCAGCATTCACGATGCGCTTCATTTTCTTGTTCTTTTTCGATTTGGTAACTGAAGTTTCTTCAGGATTCGAAACAGACTTATCTTTAATCTCTTCTGACATATTACTCCTTAAGTCTTACTTGCTGCCTTTGGTTGTGCTCCACCGACCGCGATCGCCTTACCCTTACGAGTACGTGCATTCGTACGAGTACGCTGGCCATTCACCGGCAACTTCGCTTTATGACGAAGACCTTTGTAAGAATTAATATCTTTAATTCGTTTTATATTGTTACTTACCAGCCGTCTCAAATCACCTTCAACATGATATTTCTTCGAAATAATATCATTGATTTTTTGTTCGTCAGCCTCGGTAAGTTCTTTTACCCGAGTGGTAGGCTCGATTTTAGCCTCCGCAAGGATTTTTTTGCTCGTCGTTCTTCCAATACCGTAAACGTAGGTAAGAGCAATCCATACCTGCTTTTCGGAAGGAATCACAACACTAGCTATTCTAGCCATAGTTTAACCCTGCCTTTGCTTATTCTTAGGTTTTTTCTTATTGATAACTCTTAGAACGCCTTTTCTGCGTACTAATAAATCATCGGGGGAGATTTTTTTAACACTTGCACGTACTTTCATTTTGTGTTAAAATCCTTTCCTTTAGCGTTGTAAAATCAACACTTATCAAAGCATTTTTTATTAAATACTTCTGCAGATAGTATTTAATTTACCTCTACTAAATGCTGTATTACAACAGTTAATATTAATCTTTGAGTCGAAAGCTGATTCTACCCTTTGAAAGATCGTAAGGAGTTAACTCAACCTCTACTCTGTCACCTGGTACGAGTCGGATATAGTTTTTGCGCATTTTACCGCTCATATGGGCAACAATAATATGACCATTCTCGAGTTCAACCCGAAACTGGGTATTAGGCAATGCTTCGACAACATTACCAGTGAGTTTAATCACTTCCTTTTGACTAGCCATAAATTACTATTCAAGTATAGCACACAATACACTATTTGTAAAGAATAATGATATCCCAACTATTTAAAAATTCATATGCATTAATCAGCAAGAACAGCTCTTACAAATTGTCTAGATAAATACGTCCCTTGTTTTTGAGACCACTCGCCAGAACACGAAATCAACGTTATAGATTCCTTGCCCTTTTCCGGAGATTTTGCCGCCGTTGTCATGTAGGCATCCGAATCCTCCAACGAAACGGTTTTGTTTTCTGTAACAACATATTTAAAGATAACACCGTCTCCTCTTTCAATTACGATTGAATCTCCTTCAACCATAGATGGCAGATTTTTGAATACGCCGTAAACGTTAGGACCACCATTGTGCCCGTCAATCAACAAAGTCCCACCATGTCCAGGCTTACCAGAACCCTCATACCAACCAACATCAAAAATATTATTTGGTGTCGCAAGTTCACCAGAAGGATTTACACCCATAGGAAGAACTCGCACATTGTTTATTCCTAATCTTTCAATAGAAAGATAGCGCGGATAATCGCTTGGAACAGTGTATTCCTTCACTTCAGATTCGGAAGGTTTGATTTCAATCAATTCTTCGCCTTGATCAGCTAATGCGTCAGAAGGAATATCGCGTTCACTACCTTCTTTACTATCATAATAATAGTTCTCAAAAGATATCACTCGGATCAAGAAAGTCAAAAAAACTATAGTCAGTATCCCACCCACTATCCATTTTAAAGCGTACTTCCAATTATTAATCCTTAGATTCATCCCTATAATCATCATATGTTATCATTAAAGCCCTTGAGTCCATCGACCTTAGATTCTCCAATGCAACGGTTACCACAATGAGGAGCCCAGTACCAGAAATCGAAAGTCCTATTGGCGCACCAGTCACCATGATGAAAATATAATCAGTAATAAATGGTAGCATTGCGACAAGACCAAGCGCCAAAGCGCCAAACAGATCTAGTCTATTTACAACCTTACTAAGATATTTAGCCGTAGTAATACCAGGACGTACACCTTCAATAAATCCGCCTTGTTTTTGCAAATTATCTGCAATTTCCTTAGTATTAAATATAATAGAAGTGTAGAAGAACGTAAACATAAAAACCAAGACAAAATACAAAGCAGGATAAATAAACCATTTAGCCGTTATTCCATCAGGATACATTGCAGAAAAATTATTTGCAGAAGGCGCAGAAAATACAGAAGTAAGCATGGCTCCAAACTCATTGCCAGAATCAACCGTAGTAATCACTTGACCAATTAAAGCTGGTAACGACAAAAATGCCGTCGCAAAAATCACCGGGATAACACCAGCTGCAATCATTTTAATTGGCAAAATCGACTTAATGCCACCATAGGAAGAGTTTCCGTGTACACGTTTAGCATAATTAATGGTAATAATTCTCTGAGCCTCATTGAGTTTCACCAAGAAATATATTACTATAAGCATTGCAATGCTGAATCCAAGAATAATCCAAAATGTAATCGGATTCACTGGAAGTTCAAACCAACCGAATACACTCAAAGCCCCATTTGTCTCAGTGTCAAATAATGAACTACCAAGAGCCGCCATCGTAGTTGGAAGCTGAGAAATAATTGAAGCAAAGATTAAAGTAGAGATACCATTACCAACCCCTTGCTCAGTAATCAATTCACCCATCCACATCAAAATTAATGATCCAGCCGTCATCGAAGTTACAGACAAAGCCCAATCACCTGCCGTAGGTGTAAAATCAGTAGCAATATTAGCAGAAATCGTCGACTGATACAGAATATAAATATAAGCAATAGACTGTACTATCGCAAGTGGCACTGTAATAATTCTGGTCCATTGGTTAATCTTGCGACGCCCCGTCTCACCATCATTCGACAATTCCTCTAAGCTAGGAATTGCTTTTGTCAATAATTGGACAATGATAGAGCCGGTGATGTATGGAGAAAGACCAACCAAAATAATACTAAATGAAGCCAAACCACCACCAGAAATCAAATTAAGAAAATTTGAAAAATCAGACTTCTCTAAAAGATTTGCAACAGCTTCTTTAAAAGTACCTGCATCACCCATTGGTACAGGAATTTGAGCCAAAAATCTATACGCAACAATAATACCGAGTATGATTAAAACTCGTTTTAGCATATCTTTATTTTTTAGGGATTTGAAAATAGTTGTAAAATGCATAAAACCTCTTATATAACTACATATAATAATAACATACCGAGAATAAAAAATAAAGGGCTTTTCGGCCCTTTATTTTTTATTTTGCAAAGCCTTTGTTCTATAGGTTTTCCAAGTCTTCTTCAGTTGGTATCTTAGAATCTGAAGTTTCAAAATCAGACAAAGGTGCCACACCGGTTCCTACTGGAATCTTTCGACCAATAATCACATTCTCTTTCAAACCTTTAAGATGATCGACTCTACCATTAATTGCAGCGTTGATCAATACTCTTGTAGTATCTTGGAACGATGCAGCCGACAAGAAGGAGTCAGAGAATATAGAAACCTTTGTAATACCAAGAAGTAAATTAGTATAGGTCGCGGTTTCCTTTCCTGCTTCCTCGAGCTGACGGTTTGCAAGCATAACAGCTGACTTTGATATTATTTCTCCCGAAACAAACTCAGAATCACCAGGATCATTGATTTGTACTCTGGAGAACATTTGTCTCACTAAAATTTCTAGGTGTTTTGGAGATATTTCATGACCTTGCGCCGCATAAACGCTGAGCACTTCGTTCATGATATATCTTTGTGTTTTTTCTACACCCTTATACTTTAGTAAATCTTGCAAATTCAAGGAGCCTGTCGTTAGGCGATCACCCACAGTGATAACATCATTTGATTTTACAACTAATTCAGCATCACCAGGAATCTCTACCCTTACTGAAGACTTTGCCGAAGCGACCAAGATAATCGCATCCTTAACCAACTCTACGATGCCATCATATTGTGCTTTGACTGCTGGTTTGTCACCACTCTTTCTCAAAAGAATTGTTCCAGCTTTTACTTCTTCACCATCTTTTACGGCTGGCTTCCTACCATTTAAATCAATACGTTCAATTGAACCTGATTGTGGAGTAATTTGTACTATATATTTATTATTATCTTCCCAAATTTCCACCATACCATCGACAGGAGAAACATATGCTTGACCTTTTGGAGTACGTGCTTCAAGCAACTCCTCAACACGAGGAAGACCTCTAGCGATATCGCCAGAACCAGCTACACCAGAACCATGTTTTGTATCAAGTGTTAGCTGAGTACCAGGCTCACCCAAAGATTGAGCCGCAATTACACCTACTGGCTCATGTGCAGCAACAAGTGCTCTAGTTGACATGTCTACACCGTAAGCCTTACGTGGTATACCATCAATTGCTGTTGTCGATAAAATTGATTGAATCTTAACTGATTCGATTTTTTCGTCAGCATCAATTTGTTCAGCCAATTCCTTTGTTATGAGTTCATCAGCTTCTAGATAGCCAGGAACTGCTTCGGCAGTATACCTACCATTTAACCTAGCCGCAAACCCAATACCAGATAATTCTGATTCATTTCTATAAACCATGAAACCAGGGTCCTCAGCCTCTTCGTTTGTAGTGAATACATCCTGAGATACATCAACCAATCTACGAGTTAGATAACCAGAGTCGGCTGTACGTAAAGCTGTCGAAACCTGCCCCTGACGTGCGCCTCGTGTCGCGATAAATGATTCTAGAGTATTTAATCCTTTCTTATATGAAGATTTTACTGGAAGCTCAATTTCATTGTTGTTAATATCCACCATGATACCAATCTCAGCTGAGGCAAGCTTAATGTTGGAAATATTACCACGGGCACCAGAGTTGACCATCACGGCGATGTCTGTATCAAGCTCAGACAACTTACTTTTTAGGAAAGTGGAGATTTTTTCATCGATCTGCGTCCAGTTTGCAATAGTCAACTTCCTACGTTCATCTTCAGTTACTAGACCATCACTAAACTGTTGTTGAATAAGGGCTGTCTTTGCATCACCTTCAGCAATAAAGTCGTCAATTTCATTGTAAGTAGGATAATCGTCCTTAGCCGTAGAAATAGAAGCAATTGTTTCATATTCAAATGCCAAGTCCTTCAAATCATCTGCAGTCTTAACCATGACCTCAGAGCCATACAAATCAAAGATATCTGCCATTACCTTAGACAAATGCTTTTTTGTTTGGACTGAATTGTCATATGGGTAATCAGCTGGAAGAATCTCATTGAAAATTACACGGCCAAGGGTAGTATCACGAATTTCCTTCTTAGTAAATACCCTAATTGGCGTCTGAAGTGCAATAACACCCTGATCGTATGCCATTTCCGCCTCATAAACCGACGAAAAAGCTTTTGGCTCATCGGTATCTGTACCAGGCTTATCGTATGTTAAATAGTAAGCACCAAGCACAACATCCTGATAAATCGCAAGTACTGGAGAACCATCAGCTGGTTTTAGCAAATTCTTACTTGCTGACATAAGCTCACGAGCTTCAGCCTGAGCAGCATCCGAAAGCGGCAAATGAACAGCCATCTGGTCACCATCATAGTCAGCGTTAAATCCAGATGCAACTAATGGATGTAATTTGATTGCTTTACCATCAATCAATCTTGGCTGAAAAGCTTGAACTGATAAACGGTGAAGCGAAGGAGCACGGTTCAAAAGCACATATTTGCCCTTAATTACATCGTCTAATGCATCCCACACAACGGTTTCTCGTGCATCTATAATTCTAGAGGCAGCACGAATATTGTTGGCATATTCATTACTAATTAACCAAGAAATTACAAATGGCTTAAATAATTCCAGAGCCATCTGTTTTGGTAAACCACATTCGTTTAGCTTTAATTCTGGACCAACTACAATCACAGAACGACCAGAATAATCAACGCGTTTACCAAGTAAGTTTTGACGGAATCTACCTTGTTTGCCTTTCAACAAATCAGACAATGACTTGAGCTTACGACGCCCATTTGTAGAATTCGCCCCTCTTGAACCACGTGCTGCTGAATTATCGATTAATGCATCGACCGCTTCTTGCAACATCCTCATTTCGTTACGTCGAATCACTTCAGGAGCATTCAAATCAATCAATTTCTTCAAGCGATTGTTTCTATTAATTACACGTCTGTATAAATCATTAAGATCAGATGTCGCAAAACGACCACCAGGCAATGCAATCATTGGTCTTAAATCTGGTGGAATTACCGGAATTACAGTTAAGATAAGATCAACCGGTTTGATTCCAGCAGATTGTAAACCCTCTAAGGTTTTTAATCTCTTCTGGATTCTTTTTTCTTTTTGACCTTTTGCTTCTGCTTCTTCTTTATGTAAATCCTCAATCAGCTGATCTAGGTCAATCTCTTCAAGCATTTTCTTGATAGCGGTAGCACCCATCTCAACAGTAATCAAATCTTCATACTCTTCCGGCAAATTACGATAGTCGACCTCAGTTATTACGCCGCCTTTCTTAAATGATTCGAGTGTAGACTTTTTAGAAGTGTAACCTTCTTCAAGTTCTTTAAGTTCTTTGGTCTGAGCCTCAGCTAAAGCTTTAATGTCGGCCGTCTTATTTTTTGATTCCTTCTCGTAGCGTAATTTAATTGCATCACGTGCTGCGTTGGTCTGAGATTCTAATTCTTCAAGTTTCTTCTCAATGTCAGTCGTTTTAGCATCAGTAATTAAATAAGTTGCAAAGTAAACAACTTTTTCAATGTTTTTAACTGTAATATCTAAAAGCAAGCTAAGGGCAGACGGCACTCCACGCATAAACCAAATATGCGCTACAGGTGCAGCCAAAGCAATGTGCCCCATTCTTTCACGCCTAGTAATTGATTTGGTGACTAAGTTCCCTTCTTTATCAACAGCCGCTTCTCTAGATCTTACGCCTTTCAGCTTCGAATCATGCGGATTAATATCTTTAGTTGGACCAAAAATACGTTCACAAAACAAGCCATCACGTTCTGGTTTTTGTGTTCGATAGTTGATCGTCTCAGGCTTCGTAACCTCACCATAGCTCCAGTTCAAGATATCGTCTCGACTCGCAACTGATAGGCGAATAGAGTCAAAATCTGAGGCACTGATAAAATTATCCATCCAAGCCATATTAGAACTCCTCTCCAAGATCGATTACACCATCATCATCGACCTCATTTATTTGTAGACCTTCGTCTTCCATCATTGCTGTGGCCTCCGATTCGTCAAGATCGACGATCGTAGGTACAGTATCTTTTTTGTGTTGATCATAGATGGATTGATCATCTTTAGACCTTTCAATTTCTCTCGATGTTTTTTCTATCACATCGCCTGCATCGGCCACTTCTCCGTGATCCAACAAATCAACCTTAAGACCTAGACCTTGGAGTTCTTTAACCAAGACATTAAAGCCTTCAGGAAGTTTCGGACCTTCTATTGGCTCATGTTTAATGATCGCCTCATATGCTTTTGCGCGTCCATAGACATCATCTGATTTAATTGTAAGCATCTCTTGCAGCGTAGTAGCTGCACCATAAGCTTCAAGTGCCCAAACTTCCATTTCCCCAAATCGTTGACCACCATTTTGAGCCTTACCGCCTAGTGGTTGCTGGGTTACCATGGTATAAGGACCAATAGACCTTGCATGAATCTTGTCTTCCACCATATGGTGAAGCTTCAACATATGCATAACGCCAACAGAAGTTCTTTCATTAAATGGCTCACCCGTCAAACCATCATATAGCTGTACGCGTCCATCTCGAGCGAATCCAGCTTTTTCAAGCTCATCTGAAATTACTTCATCTGGTACACCATTAAATGAAGGTGTTGCTACTTTATAGCCCAGGGCTCTAGCTGCCATGCCAAGATGTGTTTCAAAGAGCTGCCCCAGGTTCATACGGCTAGGCACACCCATAGGTGAAAGTATAATGTCGATTGGGGTACCATCGGCCATAAATGGCATATCTTCTACTGGCAATACTCTAGAAACAACACCTTTATTACCATGTCGTCCTGCGAGTTTATCACCAACACAAATTTTGCGCATTTCGGCAACATAGATTTTAATTTGCTTCAAAACGCCTGCCTTCAACTCATGTCCTTGTTCTCTAGTGTATACTCTGACATCTACTACCTTACCAGTCGAAGAACCATTCATTCTTACAGAAGTATCACGTACATCTTTTGCTTTTTCACCAAAAATTGCACGAAGTAGTCTCTCTTCACTTGACAATTCTTGTTCACCCTTAGGAGTAATTTTGCCTACTAGAATATCACCATTTTTGACTTCGGAACCAATCGTGACAATACCATCTTCTCCAAGGTGCCTGAGCGAATGCTCTGAAACATTTGGAATATCTCTTGTTACTTGTTCTGGACCAAGTTTAGTTTCACGCACTTCTACATCAAAATCTTTAATATTTATCGAGGTCAGGGTATCGTCTTCAACCAAACGATTTGAAATAACGATAGCATCATCCATATTGTAACCACGCCAAGGCATAAAGGCTACTAGTAAATCACGACCAAGTGCTAATTCGCCATCATTAATCGAAGCACCCTCAATTAGAGTATCGCCTTTTTTGACTTTTTGTCCTCTGGTCACCACGCAGCGTTGATTGTAGCAACGGTCATCGTTAGTTTTTTCAAAGTGTTGTAGTTTATATTCCTGATCGCCACCCTTGTCATAAGTAACTATAATAGAATCACCATCGGCTTTTTTGACAACACCATTTCCCGTAGCCATGATAAGTTGTGAAGTGTTTTTGGCGACTTCACGCTCAATGCCAGTCCCTACCACAGGATTATCATTGCGAAGTAAAGGTACAGCCTGTTTCTGCATTGCGCAGGCCATCAAAGATCTATCTACACGGTTTTTCTCAACGAAAGGAATTAAGCTGGCAGAAGTACCCAATATTTCTTTATGGGCAGCATCAATATGTGTCACTTTGCTCGCCTCTACTTGAGATGGCTCACCATGAACCCTGGCTGAAACCCAATCTTCTACAAATTTACCATCTTTGTCTAACTTAACTGACGCATCCGCGATAATCATATCATTTTCGGTATCAGCGTCCATATAGACTACTTCATTTGTTACTTTACCATCTTTCACGACACGGTACGGCGCTTCAATAAAACCATATTCGTTAATTTTGGCGTAAGTTGCAAAGTTGAGCACAAGACCTACGTTGCCACCTTCTGGCGTTTCTACGGTACAAATCCTACCATAATGGGTTGGGTGAGCATCACGCACGTCAAATCCTGCGCGCTCTCTTGTCAAACCACCAGGGCCCATCGAACTAAGACGACGCTTATGAGCCAATTCCGAAAATGGATTTACTTCGTCCATTAGCTGAGAAAGTTGAGACGTAGCGAAAAACTCCTTCACCGCAGCAACCACAGGACGTGGATTAAGGAGCTGCGAAGGAGTCACCTCTTCTAGATTTGCCATAGACATACGGTCCAGAATATTACGCTGCAAGCGCAACATCCCAAGTCTAAATTGCCTTTGGACCAATTCGCCAACTAGTTTAACTCTACGATTAGACAAGGAATCGATATCATCTGGAGCTTCTTGTGTATTGTTCAAGCGAATAATTTCAGAAACAATCGCAACAACATCTTTCATTTGCAGAGTTCTGAATTCTGGCTTGTTTGGTGTATCAAAATGAAGTCGACGATTAATCTTAAATCTACCTACATTAGAATAATCATAACGCTTCGGATCAAAGAACATACGTTCAATCATCGATTTTGCATTTTCGACAGTAGCTAAATCACCAGGGCGAATCCTACGGTAAACTTCAAGTAAAGCCTCGCCCTGAGAAGATGTGAGATCCTTCTCGAAAGTAATATCTATAAAACTTTTTTCGCCATTATCAACGGCTTCGAAGCTTGATTTAATTTCCGACTTAGACATTCCAAGTGCCCTTAAGAATGTCGTAACAGGAATCTTACGACGACGGTCGATTTTTACATAAATCGCACCATTCACGGCAGTTTCAAATTCAAGCCATGCACCACGTCCAGGTATTACCTTAGCACCATAATATCTCTTCATACCAATCGTATCAGCGTTAAAGAAAACACCAGCCGATCTGATAAGTTGAGAAACGATTACCCTCTCAGTACCGTTAATGATAAAAGTTGCACGCTCAGTCATCCAGGGATAATCGCCAAAGTAAATATCTTGCTCTTTCTTTTCTCCAGTAGTTTTGTTCTCTAGTTCTACTAAAACATGTAGTGGAACTTCGTAGGTAGCTAGATTATATTTAGCATCTTTTTCGTTTTCTTTTGGATCTTTAAAATAGTAATCCTTGAATCTAAGAGATAATTTTTGACCAGTGTAATCATCTATTGGATTTAGCTCGTCAAAAACCTCCCTCAAACCATTATCGACAAAGTCTGCCCACGAATCTTTTTGGTGTGCGGTAAGATCCGGAATAGGCAAAGCTTGGTCGCCTTCGGTGAAGAATACTCTTTCACCAGACTTCGGTTTTGTAGCCATTTTACCTCTTTATTTAGTGTTATTAGTTCTTTTTTTCGACAACATTAATACTCCACCGTAATTAATCATTGTCTCAGCGCCGAAGACTACTGTTTTGTTTCCCCCTCGAAAGTCGCCACCTTTCCTAAAGTTAAAAAAACAAAACACACTACTTCTTGAATATTATATTACTACACTTTTTTAAAAAAATCAAGCAAAAAAGTATTGCATTTTTGTCATAAAAGCGTATAATAGTTCTTAAGCTAACTAACTGCGAGTTTGCTTACAATGAAACTAAGTTGAGAGCTTATCTATGCTAAAAAATCCCTACCGTTGAGGGATTTTTTGGTTTAAATAATACTCGCCAAACCAACAGCAAAAAAAAACAAGATGGTATAGCCATCTTGTTTTCACAAACCAAATTGTAACCTATATATCTAAATCATCTAAATCTGCAAGCTCTGCTCTAGTCTTCTCGGCCAATTCTGAGCTTTGTTCCTCTTCATCAGAATCGTCCTCCACGTCGTCTTCTTCGGTTTCCTCCTCTTCGATATCCTCCTCAGTTTCCTCGTCCTCAGATTCGTCAATTTTTTCTTCAGTTTTTTCTTGAACTACATGCTCTGTCTTTGTCTTATGTTCACCTTCTTCATCGTCACCATTAGTAATCTTTAAATTAAATCTTGCGTCTTGCTTAGTTCCAAGAGCACGCAATAATACTCGGATAGCTTGTGCAGTTACACCACGTTTTCCAATTACGCGTCCTACATCAGAAGGATCAACTGTCAAAGTTAAAAGCACACCTTTTTCATCGATAGTACGCTCCACTATTACCTTCTCAGGATTGTTGACTAAAGTTTTTACGATATATTCTACGAATTGTTGGTCAATAGTAGCCATGTTTTTCTCCATTTTAGTTTAATGATAATGCTATTATAGCACAAAAAATGGATTTTTGCTTAGGCTTCAGTGTTTTCTGCGGCTTGAGCTTCAGCATTCTCTACTACTGGCTCTTCAGCAGGAGTCGGTTCCTCTTTTGGCTGATTTTTGCGTAATTTATCAGCGTGTTTTGGTGAAGCTTTTTTGGCGGATACTTCCTTATACCACTTAGGTAACTTTACACCATTCTTCTTTAAGATAAAGGCAACTCGACTTGATGGCTGAGCACCATTAGATAAGTATTTTTCTACCAACTTTTTATCGAGGGTCAAAGCCTTCGTTGCTGGGTTATAATTGCCGACCTCAGCCACGACGCGACCCGAAAGTGGGTGACGCTGCGCTTCCTGGACGACTATCCGGTACGTTGGATAATGTGACCGGCCATTACGTTGCATGCGAATCGCTAGCATATTTCTCCTTAAATTAATTAATTCTTATATTTTAACCTATCTCTAGGAAAAAATCAACCCCCAAGGTTGTACCTCGGGGGTTAAATGCTTAGATTTTTACACGTAGTTGCAAGACTAACACTTATTGTTCTGCATACGTCTCAAAATCCTCTTCTGGAACTTTGCCTCAAGCTCAGACGGAGAGATCGTCTTAAGGTTTCTCTGAGCAACCAGAAGGTAATCTTTGTAGGCTTTTCGCCTATCATAAGACAAAGCTAAAGAGTTTAAAAAAGCTTTCTTTTCCGGCATAGCATAGTTGAACCGAGAAGCAAGTTGATCAAGAATTAAGTAAGATCTTTCTGCCTTAACTCTCCACTCCTTCAACTGGTCATCATAGTATTTAAGATCATGATTGTAGTATGAAGCAATTCTTTTAGCCTTATTGACATCTGCTTTTACGAATTTTTTCATATTAAAATAATATGAAGCGTTTCCGCAGGCATCAATTAGAGCTTTAAACTCCCCAAGGTATTCCAACACCGGAAGTAATTCAGTATCTTCACCAAAAGAAGCTTCGCTGCCTTTTTCACAGTCTGGCACCAATTCATCACCCCAGGTTCTCTTATCGTCTTGCTCTTCAATGCAAAAATCTTTGTCTCTCAATAACCTCACCCCTTTCGAGAAAGACAATTTTAAAGTACCACAATATCTATATTATAGCACAAAATTTAAAATTAGTCAATTACGCAGCGATCAACGCCTCAAGAAAAAAGCATAGAATAACTATGGACACTATTTAGTCTAAATATAACAAAATAGCCAAAATATTTAGAAAGCCAAACGTTCCTAATACTAAAACTAACTATTTATTTTTACGATATCTTTTTACGCCTTCTCTAGCAGCTTCCGTCTGCGCTTCTTGTTTAGAATGTCCTGTACCAGTACCTTTCAAAGAATCCCCTACATAAACTCCGACCGTAAAAACCTTATCGTGATCTGGCCCCTCCTCTTTAAGAGTCCGATAAACCGGAGTCATACCATCTATTTTTTGCGCCAACTCTTGAACGTATGATTTAGGATCCCTCCATGACTCTTCTTCCAAAATCGCATCAATTTTCACCAAAATATGCTTATATATAAAATCTTTTGCCGTTTCATAACCTTGATCTAAGTATACTGCTCCAATCACCGCCTCAAAACAATCCGCCAAAATTACATCATGTGCTCTTTCTGAACCCTGTTTTTCGCCCTTAGACAACCTTACAAGAGGTTCATAGCCGAGTTCTTTCCCAGCATCACCAATTGACTCCGTTCTAACTAAAGCAGCACGAAGAGCCGTCATTATACCCTCAGGATAATCATAATTTCTGAACAAAAAATCTGAAGAGACTAGTTCTAGAACAGCATCACCTAAAAATTCTAATCTTTCATTGTGCTCATGCGCCGACTTATGTTCATTTACATAACTTCGGTGTGTAAGCGCAACAATAAGCAAATTAACATCATTAAATTTAAATCCAAGCTTTTCTTTTGCAAAATCTTGGTATTTTTCTGTCTCCATTAATCAATAATCTCCTACGCGAATTCGTTTTTTCGCTATTAACATTAATTTTTCTATATCTTCGTATGCAATTACTTCAAGTGCGTCTGCAAAGGAAAACCATTTTATACCCTTCATCCATTTTTCACCCGTTACACTTTCGTGCTCGTCCAGAGCCTGCACCAAATAGATTTGGGTAGTCATTAATACCAGTTTATCGTATCTGCGATACTTAAAATGAATCTTACCTAGCCAAGTTAAAATTGAAATATTTTTAAGTCCAGTTTCCTCTTCAATCTCTCGTCGAGCTGTAACTTTTGCCGTCTCGCCAGGCTCAATATGACCTTTCGGTATTGTCCATCGCTCTTTTGAGTCTTGTATCAACAAAATTTCGATATCTTTTTTGTCTTTTGTGAAACGAAAAATAATACCACCAGAAGTCGGTTCACGTACAATCTCCTGGATTGAAGCTTTTTTTCTAAAAACAGCAGACTTTAATCTATCGAAAGCAGATTCTTTCAAGTTTTCAGTTGGCAATGCTTCCGGTACCTTTAAGGTCCTTCTAGCCATTGGCTCACTTGATGTCATCCTTTGCTTCGTTTGCGCCACTGGTCTTGTTTTTTGTACCATGGTTATTATCTTCTTCTTTGATGCCGAGCTTCTTGTAAGCCGTACCGAGAACACCATTTATAAATTTGGATGAATTCTCGCTTCCAAAGGCTTTTGCTAGCTCTACAGCTTCGTTTATGGCAACTTTCGGTGGAATTGTATCCCTGCATTCCGAAAGTTCATATAGCCCCATCCTTAGGACATTTCGATCTATTGCCGCAATTGAATCAATTGGCCATTCAGGGGCAATTGGTTGTAAAACCTTATCTAAAGGTTCAAAGTTTTCGGATACTTTATGAGCTAAATTATAAACAAATTCAGTATCACCTAAAGCCTTTTCATATGGTTCAATATTTTTGGCAACAATTAAGTCCAAATCGACGTTGGGGTCATTTGCAGATTTCCTTAACTCATATTCATAAAGACTCTGCAATACAATTACTCTTCCTAAATGTCGATTACTAGCCATATTTCTTCTCTTTATTATTTAGTTGTTTTAATTTTTAAATTTGGTGTCTTCTTCTTCGTCTCGAAAGCCTTAACAGGAGAAGTCTTATTAACTCTCCTTGCGAGCTTCAATCGAAGATGACTCCTACGAAGTCCAGTTTTTCTTGGACTACTTTGTTTCTTTGGTTCAGGCATCTTACTCCTTAATATTTAATAGATAATTTTCTACATTTTATCATCTTTACGAAAAACAATCAAGTAGTTGACAGTCATAAGAAAAATTGTTTAATTCGTTAAAAACTCTTAAGGGCTTTTTTTATGGCTGGACGATCGAAACCAACAATTCGTTTACCATTAATCTCAGTTACGGGTACAACACTAATATCAGACTCCTTCGTGGCATCCATTTCTTGGTATTCTACCCCCATCTCATCTAACCAATCCATCAAAGCATGACAATATGCACAAGTTGGTGTCGTATAAATCTTAATCATAAAAACATTATAACACACCTATTATTTCTTTGGTAGGGAGCCAGTGTATCTATAAGCATGGTAATTCTTTCCATTTTTTAGCATCTTATCAATCCAAGTCGAAGCTTTACTCGTAACTCTACCGTAGCATGTATTTACTCCAGCTTCAGCCACCCATAGTTTTCCGTTTACATTCACAATCATAGCAGTATGTCCACCATTTGTTAAAATATCGCCACCTTGTAACTTACCAACATCTTCTGGGCGTAAAGTCTTGCCAGTTACATCTTTATAATTAGTCGATGTCTTAGTCCCAAATCTTTTTGTGCAGCTAGAATCGGTCTGTTTCTTTCCATTCACATACCTTTTTACACATCTCGAAAGAGAAGGCAAGTCTTTATCAATACCACTGTATCTATAAATTGTTGAAACAAATTGGGCGCAAGAACGACCAATTGCTCTACCGCCAGAAGCACCATATTTTTTCTCAATAGCAATTAAACCAACTGATTTAATTGCCTTCTCAAAACCATTATAGGGTTTTGGGCAACTGCTTTTTTGGCTATGGGGCCAAGCATACTTTAAAGCTATACTATTTAATAATGCACTAACGGAACTATTGTCGATCGAATTATCACTTCCAGTATCATTGTTTTTTTCTTCTTTTTTAGTAGCCTTCACAAAAACGGTTTTTTCAATGGTTTTTTTATCCTTTCCCTTACCCTGCGTCGCCGTAATCGTAATCTTTGCGGTGCCTTCATTTTTAAGAGCCGTGACTTCACATGTTTTTTTATTGACTTTGATTATCTTTGGCTCATCACTCTTGCAAGTAACCTCTGCATCGGCATCAAGAGGATAAATTACGGCACCAAGCCCAGACGAACTTCCCTTTGGAAGAGTAAGGTTGCTATTTGCTACACTGATACTTTCAAGAGTCCCACCCTTACTAGGCCCCACATTTAACCATTTTAATCCAGCAAAAGCCAACGCATATACGCCAAGCCCAATTACAATTTCATACATCCTTCGTTTAGCTTTCGTAGTTTGTTGTTCATTACCGGCTGCACGTATATATTGTATTCCAACAATAGTAACACCCAGAATTCCGAGTATTCCAACTACAGCAGAAAAAATATCTAATCCGTTCCAAAGCATCTCACTAATTGCGCCACTACCATCACTACTACAGTTAATGATTGAAGTCTCAACGCCAGCACATTTAGCAAAACAAGAATCATCAAACAATAGTGAAATTGCTCCAATCAAAATGAAACAAAACAATATAAAAAGAGCAACTTTATTTTTTAGGACCAACATACATAACCATTATAACAAATGATTAATTATTTGCAAAAAGTAATCCATAAATCGCGATACCTGTTGCTACAGAAACATTAAAAGATTCCTTCTTACCTTTCATTGGTATTTCAATGAACAGATCAAATATATCATGGAGTGAATAATCTATACCATTGACTTCTTCACCAAGAACCAGAATTATTCTATCACTTAAAACTGTCTTTAGTTTTATATCATCTAGCCGGAAAAGATTGTTGGTTTCAATATTATTTTCTAGTCCAACAATCTGCCAACCCAATTCCTTATATCTAACTAACTCAGATTTTATATCATCACATGAATATATACGAAGTAAATCTTCTGCACCAAGCGCAGTCTTGTGGATCGCACCGTCAATCTTTTCACGAAGATGAGGCAACAGTCGTTTGTCATGCACTCTCGGAGTATACCCAGAAAGAATAACATCTTTCAAGCCAAAACCCTCTACGGTTCTTAGAATCGCTCCTACGTTGTAAGTAGAGCGTATGTTATGCATCACCACTATTATTTTCGTCATATTATGCTATAATTATAACATGAATAGATACGATCCCTTGAAGATAGAACAAAAATGGCAAGAAAAATGGGAGAAAGATGAACCCTATAAGGCTACAGAAGATTCCAAAAAACCCAAAAAAATGCTCGCCGAAATGTTTCCTTATCCATCTGGTGCTGGCCTCCATGTTGGCCACGTTCGCAACTTTACCATCGTAGATGTCCTTACTAGATTCTATCACCAGCAAGGTTTCAACGTCCTTCGTCCATTCGGATATGACACTTTTGGCCTACCTGCCGAAAACTACGCCATCAAAACAGGCACTGCGCCTCAAGATATCACCAAGGAAAACATCAGCAATTTTCGTAAACAAGCCAAGCGTCTAGGCTATGCTATCGACTGGTCTCGTGAAATTAATACTTCAGATCCAGAATACTACAGATGGACTCAATGGTGCTTTCTTCAATTGTACAAAAAAGGTCTCGCCTATCAGAAGGAATCATACCAATGGTGGTGCCCAGAAGATCAAACTGTTTTAGCCAACGAACAAGTCGAAAACGGTCACTGCTGGCGCTGTGGCCACGAAGTTGAAAAGAAAAAAATGAAACAATGGTTCTTCAAAATCACTGAATATGCCGATGAATTACTCGAAGAAATTGACAATCTCGACTGGCCCGACAAAATCAAAACCATGCAAAAAAACTGGATCGGCAAAAGTGTAGGCGCCGAAATAGATTTTAAGATAGTCCATAACGGTGATACAAGCGAAAACGCAGAAGATAATCACGCGTCAAACACCAGCGAAAATCACTACTATAATTATATTAAAGTCTTTACCACTCGCCCTGATACGATTCTAGGTGCTACTTTTCTAGTTGTCGCCCCAGAATACCCTGGCCTAGATTACCTTCTTACTAATGATACTCGCGACGCAGTTTCAAAGTACAAAGCCGACGCCTTAAAAAAATCCGAAATCGAACGTCAAGAAAACAAAGCAAAGACCGGAGTATTCACTGGTTCATACGCTACTAATCCAGCTACCAAGGAAAAAATTCCAATCTATGTAGCAGATTACGTCCTTGCGGGATACGGTACTGGTGCCATCATGGCTGTCCCAGCTTATGACGAGCGCGACCGTGAATTCGCAGAAAAGTTTGATTTGCCTATAGTTGAAGCCGAACTAATCGATCGTGACCTTTATGGTACACCAAAAACCACCTACAAAATGCGCGATTGGCTGATTTCTCGCCAACGCTACTGGGGTTGCCCTATCCCTATCGCCTACGACAAAGATGGCAATCCTCATCCCATCCCAGAAGACCAACTTCCAGTTACTTTGCCAGAAATCAAAGATTATCAGCCAGACAGTTCTGGACGTTCAGCTCTTGCAAAAGCCAAAGATTGGCTCAAAGTCAAAATCCCAGTTAAAGACGAAAAAACCGGCGAAACTCACCTGGAAGAAATGACTCGCGAAACCGACACTCTAGACGGTTACGCCTGTTCATCTTGGTATCTCTGGCGCTACGCTTCCCCACACGACAGCAAGGCAGCCTGGGACTCCAAAGCAATCAAATATTGGGAGCCAGTCGATATTTACGTTGGCGCCGATCACGCCGTAGCCCACTTGTTATACGTCAGATTTTGGTGTAAATTCTTTGCCGATGAAGGCTACTTGCCCTTCCGAGAGCCTATTAAGAAGCTGATCTATCATGGCTATATTAACGCACCTGACGGCAAAAAGATGAGTAAGTCTAAAGGCAACGTTATTGATCCGCTCGATGTCATCAATGACGGCTACGGTGCCGACACATTACGCACCTACGAAATGTTTATTGGTCCTGTCGAACTTGATGCTGC
>CAMOIR010000008.1 GCA_946616455.1 uncultured Candidatus Saccharibacteria bacterium
GCAATTAGATGGTAAATACCAAAAGTGGGTGTATCTGGCCATTCGATTTTGAGATAAGCCGCGGGGTTATGATACGGGTGTGAGTGGGGCGGTGAATGTGTATTTGTATGATACTGTAAATGACCAAGTAGGGAGCCAAATTGCTTATACGAATTCATCTGCTGGCACTATATATAATATGATTCCTGGGGAGACTTATTATTGGGAATCGGTAGCTGATAATACTGTGAATGGAAAAGTGAAAGCTTTGGGGCAAAGGAGGTTGATTGACTCTGGCGTAATTAGAAATGTGAGAGATTTGGGTGGATTGCCGGTTGATACGGATAATGACGGGACGGTTGATGGTACGACTGAATACGGTAAGATATTTAGAGGTGAGAGATTGCGTACTACGCAGGCTAGCGTGGATATACTAACTAGTCTTGGGGTTGATCGAGAAATTGTGGTGTCTGGAACTGGTGAGTTGGGCTCTGATTTGCAGCTTAGTGATAGAAGAGTTGATACGATTGTGCATTATCAAATTAGTTATGATAATGATCGTACGAATTACAATAAGGCGCGCACTGCTGTGGTGAATGCGATGAACGATATTATTAATGGGAAAAACATTTATTTCCACTGTGTATATGGTTCGGATAGGACTGGTACGTTGGCATATCTGCTTGAAGGGTTGCTCGGAGTGCCGGATGAGGAACGCTATGAGGATTACGAACTATCGGTGTTCTTTGGTGAGGTTGATAGAACAAGATACTTCTCGACCGATATTAAGTCTTCTTTGCCGAAGTTTGTTTATATGAAGAGCTTCATTCCAACAACACAATCGATTTACGATTGGTTTATGGCGGGAAGTAGCGACACGACTGCGGATGCAGCTTTGATTGCGAATTTCCGAGCAGCAATGATTAATTCGAATTCCACGAGCCAAAATAATGGACAAGGTACTGGCGGACAAAGTGCTGGTGGACAAAGCACTGGTGGACAAAGTGCTGGTGGACAAAGCACTGACGGACAAAGCGCTGGTGGACAAAGCACAAATAACACACAAAGCTTGAATGCTGGTCGCGAGACGACAGCAATAAATGAGACGAATAATCCTGAGAATGGCTATAATCAACCACTTGGCGTGACTGAAAGTAAAGAGTTGGACTATGGGCAAGGATTGGGTAGTGACGATTCGACCATGCCTATCACATTGGCCGTAGCGGCAGCGGTGGTGGCAGCAGTAGTTAGCACGACAGCTTATGCTGCCTCAAATAAAAACGAGCAATAGTTTCAATATATTATATTATTAATCTTGTTATTTTAAGAGATAGATTTCGAGTAATTGTGATAGTGAAACCGATGAAGAGTCGTAGAATGATTGGCAACAAAAAATCGCCATCTAGGCGAATTGAATGGGAATTGTGCGGTTCTGGTGGGCGATACAGGAGTCGAACCTGTGACCTCGTCTACGTCAAAGACGCGCTCTAGCCAACTGAGCTAACCGCCCATATGATTGGTGAGGGTGAATTTTACTTCGCAAAATTCACAATCACCTGCATTTACTCGGAAAATATGACTTTGTCATATTTTGTTGAAACATTGTTCGATTGCGAATAAGAAAATAAATCTTCTTATTCAAATCATCACAATATTTCCAAATTGAGACTTCGTCTCAATTTCCTCGTAAATTTGGTGAGTCGGGAGGGGCTCGAACCCTCGACACCGGGCTTAAAAGGCCCGTGCTCTAACCTGCTGAGCTACCGACCCAGGCGTTGTGTTGTAAAGATATTATATCACAAAAAATCTAATTTATGCAAAAATAATTGAGTAAGGTTTAATTCCAGATAAAAGGGGATGATGGCACAGTTGCCACGGTTGAAACTTCAGAAATTGAAACTAATACTAATGATGGAACAACTATAACTATTACAGATACAGTCAAAGCTAATGGTGGTCCATATATTTAAAATGGATATTTCTACGTTTCAGAGTGGGGCTTAAAGTTTATTATTCCTAGTGACTTAGCTAATTATGGATATTCTGTAGACTATGATACTGCCAAAACTGGCTATACACCTCGAATGTGCTTTCGGGCACATTTTTCGTGCAAAATTGGCACAAAATAGTACTTTAGAACTTCTAAAGTACTTAACAGAAATTTACCACTAAAAAATCGGCTAAAATGCCGAGTTAGATAAAATCTGGTGGGGGCGAATTGTTCAGGCATTAACACTGTATAAAGAGGATAATAGGTCTAGATTACTTGAATGCTATAAAAAGAAGCTCCTGCGGAAGGAGCATACTGCCCCGTGCAAGAACTTCATTACTTGCTATTTTATCAAATTAATGATTTAATGTCAATAATCTGACCACGTTTTGTAATAAGAATTAGTTCTCCAATTTGTTTCTGTTCCTTTGCTTTCTTGGTTAAAAACCGTCGAAGATTATCATCTCGCATATTCTTTATTCTAGATGAATCAAAGATGATATTTTTAGATTGTTTTAACCCACGCTTAATATTACGCTCTAATTTATCTGGTTTGTTAGTAAGGGGAGATTTCATTTCATATTCAACACCATCTAGTAAAATATCGGCGGTACTTTTATTTGATTCTGGTAAAAATTCGATATTGTGTCCAGCCATTGCTAGAATATTAGCAATACGAAGCTCATGTGGCCATGGCTTACGACCGCCTGGGATTATAATTCTACCTCGCTTTATATTTTTGTTGTTCATCCTCTATATTTTATCACAGAGGTCGCGCCTTGTCGATACTGGTAAATGAGGGGGCGAATTGTTCAGGCATTAACAATCTATGGAGAAGAAATTAGGGCAAAAATATCGGCTTGTGCGCTATGATATAATAAATATATGAAGCGTTCAAGTCTTAAGAAATACTTTGCTGGTTTAAGGTTTGGGTTGCTATTGCAGATAGCAATAGGACCAATGTGTCTGATGGTTTTTAATACCGCAAAGAATAATGGCTTTTTCGCCGCCTTGCCACTTGTGCTTGCTATTGCTCTAGTCGATGCATTCTATATTACATTAGCGAGCCTAGGGGCTAGCAAAATACTGGAAAACAAAAAAGTCAAAAACATATCTAAAATATTAGGTGCCGCAGTTTTGGTTCTATTTGGTCTCAATATAATATTAGGCGTATTTGGTATTAACTTTATTCCGGCATTAAACTTGGAACCAACGACTACTAATCTATTCCTGCAGGGGTTAGTACTGACTCTCTCGAATCCAATTACCATAGCTTTTTGGGGCAGCGTTTTGACCGTAAAGATTATTGACGAGAAGATGACGAAAAAAGAACTTGCTGTTTTCTCCTCTGGATTAGTTTCCGCAACGTTGCTGTTCTTGTCGCTAGTTGCCGTTCTCGGGACCATACTTGCTGGTTTTATCTCTAAAAACATCTCGGATATTCTGAATGTGATTGTTGGGGTGGCTATAATAGCATTTGGTATTAGAATTCTTGTCAAAAAAGAGGATCATAAAAAGCGTGGAGCCCATAACGACTAACTTTGGGGTATTAACAGACGATTTTATAGGGGGTAAAAATGTGCTTTCGGGCACATATTTCGTGCAAAATCGATGCAAAATAGCATACTAGAACCTCAAAGGTAATTAACAGAGATTCACTACTAAAAAATCGGCGAAAATGCCGAGTTAGATAAAATCTGGTGGCGCCGACTGGACTTGAACCAGTGACACAAGGCTCTTCAGGCCTCTGCTCTACCAACTGAGCTACAGCGCCGTATGGTTATTATATCATACTATCTGGTTTTTGCATATAAAATTCCCTAAGGGGTTAGCTATGAGACGGTGTAATTTTGCGTAATAATATAGTAATTTTGTTAAAAGCCTCGCCAATAAAAATCCCCTCTTTTAAAGAGGGGATTTTGTAGTTTAGAAACTACTTCTTTTCGGTAGATCCCTTCGCGGTATTTTCGGCAATATCCTTGGTGTTGTGCCAAATCATGATAAACATCATAGTCATTTCATAGATAATACGTACGATGACTGGGCCAAGTACAAGTGTAAGAATAAATAGGAGAAATGCCATGCCGCCTAATATACCAAACATACCAAAGTAGGTGAATGAATAAAGAATGACGAAAATGGTAGCAATGTAATAAACTACTTTGAGGATTGGCTCGATCCACATTACCTTGAAGGCTAGAAAATCTTTTAGCCATTTAAGGAATCTACCTTTTGGTGTATTTTTTGATTTTACGAAAAGGAAATAAACTAAGATGCCGCCAATAACAGCTAAAATGGCGGCTATGATTAACCAGATACCCGTGCTTGCTGCGGTTCCAGCGACGCTTGAGGCTCTGCCATAGCTACTGCTGCTATCTAGGCTATTAAATAGTTGGTAAACGTCAGAATCTGACATAATATAACTCCTTATTTATATTACCTTAATTGTAGCATATAAAAAAAGATTTTGTAAAGACTTTACTTGTGGAAAAGTGCTTATGTTTTGAGTTATTAGCTAATATTATATAATATATGATATGAATAGAGTGCCGTTAGCAGAAAGAATGAGACCAGCCAAATTGTCTGACGTGGTGGGACAGGAAGAAATAATTGGTAAGGGTAAGATTTTGACGGAGATTGTGAGAAAAGGTGAGCCGGTGAACTTGATTTTTTGGGGGCCACCTGGTACGGGTAAGACGACTCTAGCGAGGATTTTGGCACATGAGTTTAAGGCAGATTTTGTAGAAATATCGGCAGTGACGGCTGGAAAAAAGAATGTGGAAGAGGTAGTAGAGCGAGCTAGATTGAACTGGAATTTAAAAACTAGGACAGTACTTTTTGTGGATGAGATTCATAGATTTAATAAAGCCCAACAAGATGCTTTTTTACCACATGTGGAATCTGGACTTATTACCCTTATTGGCGCAACTACTGAGAATCCATCATTTGAAGTAATATCACCACTTCTTTCAAGATCGCGAGTAGTGGTAGTGCAAGCGCTCTCAAAAGTAGCGATAACTAAAGTACTAAAACGGGCTTGTAAGGCTGAAGGAGTTACTATTGGCTCTCGGGACGCGTCGCTTGAATCCGTCGCCATGGGGCACGTGCGCTCATCCTCAGCTTGCCAATCTTCAGAATCTCTCGAGTCAAATGGTAACTCCTTCATCACTGAATCTGCTTTGGACTTGATTGCGGAACTGTCTGGTGGGGATGCAAGAAGCGCACTTGGCGATTTGGAGTTAGCATTGTCGTTGTCAAAGGATATAGACGAGAAAATAGTCGAAGAAGCGGCAGGAAAAAAACTGCCTGGATATGATAAAAATGGTGATAAGCATTACGACACGATATCGGCATTTATAAAATCAATGAGAGGGTCAGATGTAGACGCAACGCTTTATTGGCTTGCAAGGATGGTTGAAGCAGGTGAGGATCCAAAGTTTATCGCAAGGCGTATGGTGATTTTTGCTTCTGAAGATATTGGACTGGCCGGAAATGGTGCACTCAGTTTAGCTACTGCTTGTTTTCAGGCAGTGGAAAGAGTGGGGATGCCGGAATCCGGATTGATGTTAGCCCATACGGCTGTGGCTTTGGCGAAGTCGAAAAAATCACGAGCAACGACTGATGCCTGGTATGCCGCCTTAGATTTAGCACGCAAAACTCCAAGCGCTCCAGTGCCAGTATGGCTTAGAAATGCACCTACGAAGCTCATGAAAGATCTTGGATATGGTAAAGGTCAAAAATGGGAAGCTGGTTTCCATCTTGATAAAAGCTATTTGCCAGATGTCTTGAATAACCAAACGATTTTTAAGGCAAAAAATGATTAGTTGTATAATGCTTTTGAAACAAATCGATTAGTTATTAAAATGATTGTTGAGGCAAGCTTTGATTAGCTTTCTAGGCCAGCTTGAAAGAACATTAAAACGTCTTGCCAGTCACCAGCTAGGTCGAATCCTGAACTGGTGAATTTATTAAATTTATAATATGGCATGCCGTTTATTAGCTTAGAAGATTTGGCGGCATTTTCTTTAATTTCCTTAAGGGGTTTTTCTTCTTTGATGCAAGTTTTGAATTCTTCACCAAGTCCAACTTTTTCGCCGATTTTGGTCCAGTAATCTGATTTTTGTTTATTCAATTCTGTGAATCCAGATTTACCTGAGGATTTAAAGTAGTCATTCCAAACGGTAGTAACGGCTTCATCGTAGTATTCCCAGAATTTGCCTTCATCTTTGGCGCAATAAGTGGCAATGGCGGAATAGCGAGAATGTGGTGGTCTCGATTCGCCGTATTCATATAGAAAGTCTGATAGACGTACTTCGATTAGAATGTCGTTTTCTTTGATATATTGTTTGAAATTTTCCTCGTTTTCGACAATGGCATTTTCAAAGGCTAGACAGTAAGGACAGACTAAATCTGAATAAATGATAAAGTAGTTTTTTGCATCGAGATTACCAATAGTCATCTGTTCATCCCAGACTTTTTCGGCGTTGGATGGTTTGGTATTCATACTTGCGATTATGGCTGCAACTATTACTACTATGACGACTGCTATACCTAAAACACTAAGAGTTTTTTTCACTTTCCTCCTTTATTATTGACTTCTTGTGAGAATTAATTGAACGATTAGCCTCAGAATCATGACCTTTCGATGGTTTTTTCTTGGCAAGATACTTTTCATTTATTATTGTAACATATGTTTCTACACCTAGGCGTTTTAGGGAAAACAGAGCAATAATGACAGCGAGTATAGTAATGATGGTTGAGATGGTACCAGTGACGGCTAACCCTCCGGTTGAGAAAATAGCACCTAATAGTGGGGTGAGCAATGTAGTACCACAGGTGGGGCATCCGGCTCCTAGAGCAATCAGTCCGGCAACGATTCCGGCGCTACTTAGGTTCTCGGTGTTTTGTTTGCTTTTTTTGTTCCAGAGCAGGACAATTAATCCAATGAGAGTACTTTGCAGTAGGCTGATAATAAAAATCGGAAGCCAATCTAGAAAAGGTTGATTGATACCAAAAATGCCTAGGAAGCTAGCGCCAAGTATTTGAAGAGATTGGGGGAAACCTAAGGCAAACATTAGATCAAATTTTGACGTGCCACCAGCAAGGAGATTCATGAGGAGACTAAAAAAGAAAAAGGTGGGAATAAAGCCATACCAAAAACGCTTTTCTTTGGTGGCAAGAAGTATGCCCCTGCCGGCAATTGCGAAATCATCTAACCATTTCCTCCAATTCATGTATACCATTATAACATAAGTTTATACGATGAAGTTGATTATTTTATAAAATATAGTTTGTGATTGTCAAGATTTTAGTGTTCGGTTTTTTATACTTCTCCCTGTTGTTTTTGGGTTAATGATTATAGCATTATGACATAATTTTTTGTAAAAACAAGGTTGACATTGAATTTGCCTATGTTAAAATTGAATTAAGTTTGGACCCGAGTTGAGAGGGGCCTAAACTTGGAGGTAGGTTTAAACAAAAAGCAGCGTGTGGAGTTATCTTGGCCTTAATAGCCGTAATTGTATTCTGTGGTTTTGTCTTGATATTCAATTTTATAGTTTGTTGGATCGTATCCTTCGAGTTTAATGCGATTGATAGCGTTATCGTAGTTATTGCCTGTGTAGTCTTTGATAAGGATAGTCGGATTATCTGTTTCTTTTAGGTCGTAAGATATTATATAGTAGACGTATTCAGAATCATTTGTGTAGTATTCAACGTTAATTGGCAATATTCCAAGAAGTGGATATTTTTCTGTAATAAACTCACTAGCTTCATTTAGCTCGTGTTCTATAATTGTATCCATTATTATGCTGTCCTCTGGATGTTCTTCATACCAGTTTGTTCCTTCTATTGCAGTCATTTCAAGATATACTGTTTTTGATTCATGGTCTTTAAGTGTAAATATTTCTTGGTATGGTTCGAAATAGCCTTCTTTGGTGATTTCTAAGACATAATTATCTGGTACGACATTGTATGTTTGGCTGTTATTATAAGATACACCATTCAGTTTAATGTCAGCAGAGAGAGGCGCTACCGCAAAAGTAATGCTAGCAGTCTTTTTCAGGTTATCTACGATAAAAAAGATACTAATAGCTATAATTAGTATTACTAAGAATGAAGCTACACAGATAATGGTTTTAGTTTTCTTATTCATTTATATTCTCCTATATACTTTGTAATGTCGTGATCCTTGGTGATCGGTGATGGCCGGTGTATTTTTATAATAAGCTGCAGTACGCCCATTAAATGAAGCATCTGCTCGGCCTGGCTCGCCATCTAGCAATACGTAAATCCAAATGTGTCCATGACCGGGTGAATTATAAGTAGCAAAAATGTCTCCCGATTGTAATACTTCTGGATTGGTACCATCAAAGTTTACTTCCATGTATTTTTCTGGGTGGTCTTTCATATACTGTCCAGATCTGTCTGCGCCGCCTTTGTTGAATTCTTCGTCTACTCCAGATGATCTCATAACAGTAGCGACAAATTGATCGCAGCTAGCACCGATTGGTGCACATGTGCTGGAGGCACAGTATTGATAATGGGTGCCTGCTTTTTTCATTGCTTCAACGTATTCTGGTTTGGGGTCATCTTTTGAGTGGGTGTTTTTGCCTTCCCAGGCTAAACTAAGGGCGGTTTGCGAAATGATATCACTTCCGATGGAAGTGGTGTTACAGAAGCTATCTCCATTAGAACTGTTACCTCCACCTAAGGCTTTGTAAATAAGAAAAGTGCCTGGACGCTTGCTGACTGAGTCGGAATCCCATTCGCCATCTCCGACAAATCGCCCACGCCAGTATTCGCTCATAGCTTCATTGTTGGGGTCACGTGCAGCGTCATATAGATTCATGACGTATGGTGAACCTTCACCGTTCTTGGCTTGTTCTTCGGTGAAGCCCATTTTGATAGCACGCTCTACGTAAACAGACGCTACTCCATTATATTGAAAAAGAATTCTTTTAACATTGTCGTCGTTGTTTGGATCGAGACCATTGAAACTGTCTTTGATTCTGCTAGCGGCAATTTTTGATTGGCGCAAGAATTCTTCGGTACTGATTTTGCCTTTTGGAAGAAAAGCATTGCTGTTTTTGCCACCGTCTGTATATGTGTATAATTGATACACTCCTTGTCCATTGTCTGGGTTTGATACTTGCAAGCTGGATTCGGCATAGTGGAAAGTGGCAAGTAATTGCCAAGGGATGCCGGCTTCGGCAGCGGCTTCTTCATATACTGGTTTGTTGTTTTGGACTTGTTGAAGTGCGGCGTCTGAGAGGATTTGCCTGCCGGCATAGTTTGTGTTCGAGGTAACAGGGGCTGCTGTGGAATAGGAGGTTTCTTCGATTTTTTTGGTATATCCAAAGGGGTCGCAGGCGCTGGTGGCGGTGCCATCTTTGGATTTGGAGCCGTCACACCAAGCATAAAAAGTGTAAGTAGAGCCGTATATATTATGTATGACAGTTTTGCCACTGATATAATTGCTGCGGTTGGTTTTATCTACGGTTTCGCCATCGTTTTTGATCCATTCTAAATCTTGTGGCTGATCGTGTTCATTAATACCTTTAGGGGCTGTGCGTTTACCTTCAACGAGGACGCTTTTGGCTATTGCAATATCTTCACTGGTTGGCGCGCCGTTGTTTTCGGAGTAACCATTGGTGTAGGATCTTCTGGTGCCACCAGCAAACCATTTGCGGCCGCTTTTATTGCCATTAACTAAGTAGTCTGCTAGAGCTTCTGCTGTATGAGGACAAGAAGAATCACACATTTGTTCTTCGTAGAGATTAGCAAGAAGAGATAATTCGAAAGCAATGCCACCATGGCCATTTTCGTTAATACCAGCGGCAGCAAATTTTTTAAGTTGTTCATCTGTCATGCCGGCATATGGTTCGCCAATATAAGTACCGTTGTCCACTGTAGTGGCCTCTGTGCAATTGTTTGGATCGTAAAAAATAATGTCATTATTGCTATATAGATTAAGGTTGTCATTTTCTATTGCATAGGTGCCAGGATTGTGGCAGAAAAAGGTGACGAAAAGTGCAATAATTAAGACAAGAAATAGCTTTAGGTGTTTAGAAAAACGCATATATTATAAGTATAACATAAGAATTAAGACAAATAGTTAATTCTGAAGATAATCTGAACGAGGTATTGCTTAAAAACGGAAAATAGTGTATAATTGGTGCTATGAGACTTTCGAGAAAAATCGACAAAGCTCTAGTTTTGATAGGAATGGCGTCATTATTGATTATTTTGGCTGTTTTTTTGGGTTCTAGTTCTCGAAATACTTTTGCTGACAGTGATAATTTTAGTCTCGTGGCGGCGGATTCTGAAAGCTCGAAATTTGTAACATTTTATGATGATGGAGAAAAACTTACAATTAAAACTGAAGCTGCTACAGTGAGAGAAGCAATTGAGCGTGTTGGGCTAGTCATAAATGATGGCGACAAAATAGAGCCTGGTCTAGATACAGAAATAAATAGTGACAACTATAATATTAATATTCATCGTGCTCGCCCAGTTGTTATAAAAGATGGCGATGTAGAGAAGTATATTATGACAGCAAGTTATGATACTATTTCGATTGCGAAGGAGGCTGGTCTAACGATTTACGATGGTGATGAGATAGAAATGATACCAAATCAGAATTTTCTAGAAGCTGGTATTGCGAATTCTTATAAGGTGGTAAGAAATGGTGGCAGAACAATCACGGTAGAGGAAGAAATTATGTTTGGGGAAGAAACCATCAAGGATCCAAGCATGGAATCTGGTAAATCTGAAGTAAGGCAATTGGGTGAGGTGGGCCTAAAGAAAATCAATTATACAGTTTATTATATTGATAATAAAGAGGTTTCACGCGAGATGGTCTCAGAAGAGATTGTGCGTGAGCCAGTTTCGAGAATTGTAGCTGTAGGTGCGAAAAGATCTTTGCCACCGGCTTCTGGTACTTGCGCGGATTGGGCAAGACAGGCTGGAGTGAGTGAGGCAGATTTGCCGGCAGCGCTTGATTTGATTTATCACGAGAGTGGATGTAGATTTGATGCTGCAAATCCATCTGGTGCCTATGGGATTCCTCAGGCGTTACCTGGTAGCAAGATGGCTTCGGCTGGTGCGGACTGGGAAACAAATCCCGTAACCCAAATTCGATGGATGATTGGCTATGTAAATGGTCGTTACGGTGGTTGGAATCAAGCAATAGATTATTGGTATCAGCATGGGTGGTACTAAAAGCCAATGCTTTACCTAGTTTGGAGATTTAATGAAAAACAATAAATCACTTGGTCAGCATTGGTTAAAGAACCGAGCAATTCTTGAAAAAATAGCAGATTTTGCAGTTGTTTCTGGCGCGTCTTTGAATTCCGAAAAAATGGACAAAAATGAAATATGCGTGGAGATTGGCCCAGGTCTTGGCACTTTGACGTCGTCTTTATTGAAACGTTTTTATAAGGTGATTGCAATTGAATTTGATGGGCGACTTGCGGCTAATTTACCTAAATCATTTCCCGGAAAAAACTTAGAGGTAAAAAATGAAGATGTTTTAAAATACGATTTCGAAAGAATTGATAGTCCATATGTGATTGTAGGTAATATCCCATATTATATTACGAGCCCGATAATCGAAAAGATTTTGAAGCTTCAGAATAAACCGAGAAGGATTGTGCTTTTGATCCAGAAGGAAGTTGCAGAAAGGATTGTTGATACGAAAGAAACATTACTTTCTTTGTTTGTAAAAAATAACGCAAAAGTGTGGACTGGACCAATAGTGCCTAAGGCAGAGTTTACGCCTCCTCCTAAGGTTGATAGTCAGGTAATAATTTTGGAGCCAAAACAAAAACCCGATGTATCGGACGAGGTTTTTGATTTAATAAAAATAGGATTTGGCTCCCCTAGAAAAAAGTTGATACATAATCTTAATAAAATCAAATCTGAAGAGCGGATTAAGGCCGCTTTGGCATTAGTGGGGCTTGACGCAAACGTGAGAGCAGGGGATTTAACGATAAAAGACTGGGCAAAGCTCAAAATGGTGTTATAATGTAGTTATTATGTTAGATGTGAAGTTTATAAAAGAAAATCTCGATTTGGTCGAGAAATCGGCTAAGGAGAAGGGTTACAATATAAATATCAAAGAGATAATCACCCTAGATGATAAAAGAAAAAAAGAACTAGTTAAAGTTGAGAGCTTAAGAAAAGAACGTAATGAAATTGCAGCAAAAATGAAGGGTGGTAAACCTTCCCAGGAATTGGTAGATCGTGGTAAAAAAATTAAAGAGGAGCTTGCTAAGCTTGAGGTTAAATTGTCGAAAGCTGAAAAGCAATTAAATGACTTGGTAAAGACTGTACCGAATATCATTTTTGATGATGTACCACTTGGTGGTGAAGAATGCTCGAAAGAAGTAAAAAAATGGGGTAAAAATCATGAAGCCGGAGTAGACCATTTGGACTACGCTGTCAGTAGGGATTGGGTAGATTTTGAGAGAGGTGCAAAAGTTGCTGGAGCTAAATTCTATTATTTGAAAGGTGATTTGGCTTTGCTGGAAAATGCATTACTCCAATATGGCCTTAGTAAGGTTTTGGAGCACGGATTTACGTTTATGACGGTGCCAGATATGGTTTCATCGAGAGTGCTGGAGGGTTGTGGATTCAATCCTAGGACTTCTGATCAGTCTGATGAGTATTATATCGAAGGTGAGGATTTGGCTTTGATTGCTACGGCTGAGATGTCTCTTACCGGTTATCATATGGATGAGATTATTGACGAAGACAAATTACCGTTGTTTTATGCTGGGTATTCGCCTTGTTTTAGAAAAGAAGCCGGAGCAGCTGGTAAATATACACGTGGATTATTTAGGGTGCATCAGTTTAATAAGCTGGAGATGTATGTATTTTGTTTGCCGGAACAATCAAAAGAAATGCACGAGAAAATTTTAGCAATTGAGGAAGATATTTGGCAAGGATTGGAAGTACCGTATCATGTGATTAATATTGCGGCAGGAGATTTGGGCGCACCTGCAGCGAAAAAATACGATATGGAATACTGGTCGCCAGTTAATCAAAAATATCAGGAGATTACTTCTTGCTCAAACTGTACTGATTTTCAGGCTAGAGCCGTGAATTGCAGAGTAAGAAGGGCTGATGGCACAGTCGAGTTTGTGCATACTCTAAATGGTACGGCTATACCACTTGCTCGTGCACTGGTCGTGATGTTAGAGAATTTTGCTACGAAAGATGGTAAATTTAAAGTCCCTAAGGTATTGCAGCCTTACCTTGGCGGAAGGAAAGAATTATAAAGGAGGAAAATGATAGAAAAAATCGACATTACAGGTAATGGCTATAAGGTCGAGGAGGCTTTTAGGAAATATACCGAAAAAAGGATTGGGAAACTAGATCGCTATTTGCCACGTGGTTACAAAAAAGACGTGATGGTAAAAGTGATTGTAGTTGAAATTGGTAAAAGTAAAGGCGAAAAATATGAAATATCGGCTGCAATGGAAATACCAGGTGGTAAAGTAATTGCCGCAAAGGACGAATGCTCAAATGTATTTGCTGGTATAGATTTAGTAGAGGCAAAACTAACTGGACAAATTAGACGATATAAATTAGAGGTACAACCACATCGCCAAAGAAAAAGCTTGAAAAACCTCTTTATTAAGAGAAAATAATGTGGTAAAATAGGGGGAATTAATTCTTTTTGGAGGCTTATGACGAAAAAACCTAAAGAGACTGTGAAGGCTCAATCAAAAAAAAGTAGAGTACATAAAGAGAAGAAACCGACTGACAAATTGGCGGATAAGACTGCGTTGACGAAATTCCTGCAAGGGATTTTTGGTGATGCGCAGAAGAAGATTCTAAAGAGACTTTGGAAAAAGGCTCAGGTTATTAATGGATTAGAGTCGAAGTACGAAGCAATGAGCGACGAAGAATTACAGGAACAGACGACAATATTCAGAGAGAGGATTGATAAAGCTTTGAAGATTGCTAGGACAGAACAGGGTATAAATAAGACTGGTAAAAAACGTCCTCCGATTGACGATACAAAGATACTGAATGAAATATTACCGGATGCTTTTGCGGTGGCGAGGGAGGCTGCAAAGCGTGTTTTAGGTCTTAGGCCATATGATGTCCAGTTAATTGGCGGTATGGTATTACATGAAGGTGCTGTGGCTGAAATGAAGACTGGTGAAGGTAAGACTTTAGTAGCGATGTTGCCTGCTTATTTGAATGGTTTGACTGGTCGTGGTGTACATGTTGTGACTGTGAATGATTATCTTGCACAACGTGATGCTGGTTGGAATGGTCCAATCTATGATTTTCTTGGCATGAGTGTAGGTGTTATTATAAATGAAGCCTCATTTGTCTATGATGCAGAATACGAAAACAATGATCACGATGACGAAAGATTTAGGCATTTACGCCCGGCAACTCGTAAAGAAGCCTATGCTGCTGATATTACCTATGGTACCAACAATGAGTTTGGCTTTGATTACCTTAGAGATAATATGGCGAGTGAGGTACAGTATCTCAGGCAAAGAGAACTGAATTTTGCAATTGTAGATGAGGTTGATTCGATTTTGATTGATGAAGCGAGGACGCCGTTAATCATTTCGGCACCAGCTGGTGATAATCCAGAGCAGTATTATCAATTTGCAAAAGTAGCTGCTAGATTAGTGCCAGAGGATTACATATTTGATGAAAAAAGACGTTCAGTGACATTGACTGATCAGGGTATTGAGAAAGTGCAGGAGATTTTGGGTGTGGACAACTTGTACTCTACTAAAAATACGCCGTTAGTATATCATCTAGAACAGGCGATTAGAGCAGAAATAATCTTTAAGCGTGACAAGGATTATGTAGTAACGAATTCTGGCGAAGTGATTATAGTAGATGAGCATACAGGTCGTTTAATGCAGGGTAGACGTTATAATGAGGGGCTTCATCAAGCAATCGAAGCTAAAGAGGGTGTGGCGGTAAAACAGGAGTCGATGACGCTTGCGACGATTTCGTTCCAGAATTTCTTTAGACTTTACAAGAAACTATCTGGTATGACTGGTACTGCATTTACTGAGGCAGAAGAGTTTCAACAGATTTATGCTTTAGATGTGATTCAGATTCCGCCAAATAGACCAATTGCTCGTGTTGATAAGGACGATTTGATTTATAAAACAAAAGCTGCGAAACTAAAAGCAATAGCGGAAGAAATACGCAAATACCATGATCGTGGACAGCCAGTGCTTGTTGGCTCTGGTTCGATTGCAAATAACGAAGAAATTGCAAGATATTTGGACCAATTTGGATTACCTTATGAAATATTGAACGCTAAAAACAATGAGCGCGAGGCGGCGATTATTGCAAAGGCGGGTGAAAAAGGCGCAATTACGCTGGCTACAAATATGGCAGGTCGTGGTACGGATATTAAGCTAGGTGAAGGAGTACGTGAACTTGGTGGTCTTGTGGTAATTGGTTCTGAGAGGCATGATTCAAGGCGCGTAGACAATCAGCTTCGTGGTCGTGGTGGTCGTCAGGGTGATCCTGGCACTACACAGTTCTTTGTATCCTGCGAAGATGATTTGATGCGTATTTTCCAGGGTGATAGGGTAAAAATGCTGATGACGAGATTGGGTGTGGCAGATGATATGCCAATCCAAACAAAATCGATTTCGCGTACGCTTGAGGCAGCACAAAAAAGAATTGAAGGGTTTAACTTTGATTCACGTAAAAATGTAGTGCAGTATGATAACGTGATTAATAGGCATCGTAAAGTAGTCTATATGATGCGACGTAAGATTTTGGATGGTGAAGAGATTTATCCCGAGATTAAGCGGTTAATGCGAGATGAAGTGAAAGCTTTGACGGAGTTTTCTTCTAGAGTAAACAAGAATTTTAATGAGGAATTTAAAGCGGTATTTGATTTTGATGATGATTTGATTCGTGGAATTGGTTTGAAGCGCAAGGAAAAGGAACGATATAAATTGGCGTTGGAGGCGGTCGAAGAGGCTTACAAGAAAAAAGAAGAAGAGTTTGGCGAAGAGACTATGCGCAAAGTAGAGCGTGAAGTATACCTTAAAGTATTAGATACATTATGGATGCAACACCTTGAAAATATGCAACACTTGCGTGAGGGGATTCACTGGCGCTCGGTTGGACAGAGAGATCCTTTGGTTGAATATAGAGCAGAATCACAAAAATTATTTGATGGTCTGCAAAGAAACTTGCGCGAGGAAGTGCTGAAGATTCTTTTGTCTATTACTCCTTCTGAGGCGGCTGCTGATAATGTGACTGATGGCGAAGAATATGAGTCTGAGCTTACTAAAATGGCAGAAGGTCAAACAGAACGCGGTGTAAATGAAATATCGGCTGGCGAAAGAAATATGGATTCCGAATTTAGAGAAGAGAACCGTTCAGCACGTACGACGTCGAAGAGATTATCCACCAAAAAGAACTCAAAGAAAAAGTCAAAGAAGAAAAAAGGCAAACGCAAATAATTTACTATACCATATTTATAGTATAAAGTCAAGTGAGGTAAGATGAAGCATTCCGTTGAGGAAGTTACACTAAAAAATGGAGCGAAGGGGCTATTGATTAATATACCCGGAGCTAGCGTAATGTCTACTAGAATTCAATTTCGTGGTGGAATGATGTATGCGAAGAATAAAGACGTATATGAAATACCTCACGTGGTAGAACATTTGGCTTTTGGTGCAAACGCAAAATATAAAGACGAACAGGCTTTTGAAGCTGATTTTACTAAGAATGGTGCTTATCATAATGCTTGGACCTCTGACATATCAGTTTGTTATGAGACGGAGTGTGCAGACTTTGAATGGGAAAGAATTATGGAGCTCCAGAAGGTTTCAATTTGTGAACCTCGTTTTAATGAGGAAGAATTGAAATCTGAAAAGGCAAATGTACGATCAGAATTGACTGGATACATGAATGACTATTACCGTTTGCTTTGGCCACGTGTGCAACAAGCTGTGGGCGAGGATATTTTGGCTTTGCCAGAAAGATTGGAGACGATTCGCAATATCGAACTAAAAGATATTAGAGAGCACTACAGGAGGACGCATACGGCTAAAAACATGCTCTTTATTATTGCTGGTAAACTAAAGGGGCGTAAACGTAGAATCATAAAAATGCTAAACGACTGGAATCTGAAAGAAGGCGAAAAGTTTGAAGTGCCACAAGTAGAGCTTCATTCTTCGGAGGCAGTTTCGATTCGACGAAAAGATGCTAGTAATATCACATTTGGGTTTTCATTAGTAACTCCTAGGCATTTGGAGCCGGCAGAAGTGTTTTCAATGAATTGTTTGAACCATATCCTAAATGGTACGACTAATTCCAAGATATTTGGGACGGCGAGAAAGAGGGGATTGGTCTATGGAATGGGCTCATCTATTGCGGCAAATGCTCATAGTTCGTATTGGGATTTTGATGGGGAGGTGAATGTGGAGAACGCTGACAATTTGTTTGAACTAATCCAGACGGAGCTCATGAAGACCTTGAACGGTGAAATCCTTGATATGGACTTTTTGGCGGCTAAATCATATGCGCTTGGACGATTTCAGATGGGGGCACAAACGGTTGGACAGGTGGCGGATTATTATGCAGAGGGCTATTTTACTAATGAGAGAATTGAGAAATATGATGATGTGCCAGATTTGATTAAGGGTATAGATAAATATAAGATGATAGAGCTTGCTAGAGAGTTTGCTGGATCAGGTATAAAAGGGTTTGCTGCGGTGTCGTCGGTGGAAAAAGCGGTGATAAATGAGTTGGAAAATAGATTAAACTTCTAATAAATAATTTGTGAGCGCTTCGCTCACGTCAAGTAATTTTTGGTAATTTTCTTAACGGAAATTCGCGCGTCTCACTCCGGATGGGGGTCTCGCGCGTCGAATTTCCTAAAAATTATCAAAAATTACTTGGTTCGCTCAATGCTCACAAATTATTTATTAGAAGTTTATACTGGTCGCCCCTGTCATAAACGTTTTTAAACATGTCGAATGAAGCGGCAGCGGGGGACATAAGGACGATACTGTCGGAGTCTTTAGGGGCGGATGATTTGGCTTTTTTGATGGCTTTTTGTACGGCTTCTTTTAGGGACTCGGTGACTATGAAGCGGTCGTCCTGGTATCTGGTGGCTAGCTCGTGGCCAGATTCGCCGAGCAGAATGATGTTTTTGACTTGGGGGGATTTTAGAATATCGTATAGTTCTGGTAAATCCTCATAGTTTGTCTTGTCGCGACCACCAATAATGACAGTAAGATTACTATTTGGGAAGGCATTGATTGCTACTTTGGTGGAAGAAGGATTTGTGGCAAAATTATCGTCGTAAATCTTGATGCCATTTATTTCTCGGAGGTATTCAAGACGATGAGGCAGGCCATGGAAATCTGACAGACCTTTGATTATTTCGGTTTTATAATCTCTTAAATATTCGTCTGGTGATATATTTTTGTAACTAGCAACAGCAGCGATGGCGGCTATGGCGTTGTCTTGGTTGTGTCTACCGGGTAGAGTGATAGAGCTTTTAATCTCTGCCGGGATGGAGAAGGGGTACGGGATGAGGGTGGCCTGAGACGATTTGGCGATTTGGGTGGTTTCGGGGTTTTCTTGGAAATAGATGAGGTAATCCTGACTGGTCTGATAAGCGGTGATGTGGGATTTGGCGGCTAGATAATCGGCCATATCTTTGTGGACATTGAGATGATCCGGCTCTAGTTGGCCAAGAACGGCAATGTGGGGGGATTTTTCGAGATCCCAGAGTTGGAAGCTAGACAGCTCGTAGACTATGACGGAGTTGGTGGTGAGGTCATCGAGAGTATCTAGGGCTGGTACGCCGATGTTGCCAACGAGGTGAGCATCTTCGCGATGGACGTCTAGTAGGGATTTAATGAACGAACAGGTGGTACCTTTGCCTTTAGTGGCGGTGACACCGATGATAGGGCAGGGGCAATGATCGAAAAAATATTTAGTAACAGAAGATTCGTTTTGTAAGTGAAGAGGTGGAACAGATGGGCTGCGAAAGACAAGATCATAGCTTGTATAATCTTTTTGTTGGATTTCCTCTGGTG
>CAMOIR010000009.1 GCA_946616455.1 uncultured Candidatus Saccharibacteria bacterium
AATATGGACTAGCTATTATGGCGAATGCTCCTTCCAATAATGATTATTATCGGAGTTCAGAAACTAACATAAAAGGTGATACCGCTACTAAAGCTTTACGTAAGTACCCAAATAACTTCCTCTACTCTGGCTATTTCAGCACGGCGTCAGCCAACTTTAGAGGGTCTTACGGCGACTATTGGTCGTCTACTGCGAATAATAATGACAGCAGTAGCTACTACCTGTACATGAGTAGTTCCGATGTAAGCCCAGGTACCTATAACCGCAATAAGAGCCTCGGGCAAAGTATTAGGTGTACGGCCGGCTCCTAGTTTGGAAAAAGCTTTATCATTGGTTTTTAACTGTAGAACACTAAAAGGGAAAGTCTATATGATATAATAAAGAAAAGTTATGAAAACATTTTTCTTTTACGATTTAGAAACTTCAGGGTTGATACCTAGGGCGGATAGGATAATGCAATTTGCAGGGCAAAGGACTGATTTAAATCTTGAGCCAATTGATGAGCCAATAAACATTCTGGTAAAAATGACAGATGACGCTTTGCCAAGTCCGTCGGCTATTAATGTGACTAAGATTACGCCGCAACAAACTTTGATGGATGGAATTTCTGAAGCGGAGTTTTGTAAATATGTGTATGAAGAGATTTTTACACCAGACACGGTAGCAGTAGGGTACAATACGGTGAGATTTGATGATGAATTCATGCGTGCTACTTTGTGGCGAAATTTTAATGATCCGTATGAGTGGGAATGGAAAGATGGTCGAAGCCGTTGGGATATTCTGGATGTGGTGAGATTGACTAGAGCCCTTCGTCCTGAAGGCATAAACTGGCCTTTTCGTGATGATGGCGTACCGACGAATCGCCTAGAACTTATCACGAAATTAAATGGTGTATCGCATGAGCACGCGCACGATGCTCTATCCGATGTATATGCAACAATTGCAGTAGCAAGATTGATACGCGATAAGCAGCCAAAGCTTTTTGAATATTTGTTTAAAATGCGAGACAAAAGAGAAATACAAAGACTAATTAATTTAGAAAATCCTGAACCTTTTGTGTATGCTTCTGGTAGATATTCTAGTCAGTTTAATAAAACTACTGTTGCTTTTCCAATTGCCCCTGGACGAAATGGAAATGTATTAGTTTATGACCTTCGCTTTGATTTAAATAAATTGTCAAATTCTGAGAGCTTTTTCCCAGTCGTAAAAGAGCTATGCTACAACAAATGTCCTGCTGTGGCACCAATTAGTGTTTTAGATGGTGAAAATGGATGGAAAAAAATTGGTTTGACTTCGGAAATAGTGCAAAAAAATCTGAAGACTATAATTGCTCATCCTGAATTTGTTGAAAAAGTTCGTTCGCAATATGAAGAGCATTCAGAATTTCCACCTGCATTAGAACCAGAGGCGGCCCTATATGATGGATTTTTGAATGAACGAGATAAGGGAAGAACGATGATGGTAAGAAATGCAGACCTAGCAAAACTGGGTGATCTTCATCCGGTGTTTGATGATGAGAGATTGCCAGAGCTACTTCTTCACTACAAAGGTAGAAACTATCCAGAATCATTATCTGAAGCAGAGATGGAGAAATATGAACAGTATCGCACCAATAGGTTAAAAAGACAGGCACCGAAATTTATGGCAGAGCTTAATAAGGTAACGGATGATTTCATTAAGCAAGAATTACTGTTATATATGCAATCGTTGTAGTAAAGCTTAACTAAAGCTTAACTGAGCTAATTGCTTTTTTCAAGGTATTAATTGATTTTTGCAAAGCGATACCTTCAGATTCGGATATTTTGAGGTCTAAACGACGAATGATGCCTTGTTTGCCTACTACGGATGGGAATCCAAATGAAGTACCGCTAAAATGATCATAGGAAGAAACTGCGAGGACTCGCATTTCGTCATTTAGGATGCAGTTTAGGATTTGCGCGACACACGTAGCAATGCCGTAGTAGGTGGCGCCTTTTTTGTCTATAATATCGTAAGCTTCATTTCTGACGAACTCAGATATATTTTTTCGCATGTCGTCGTTTAAAAGGTCGGTTATTTTTTGACCACCAATGTCTGCAAGCGACCACAATGTAAGTTCGGTGTCACCATGTTCGCCTATTTGTAGAGCATGAACCGACTTGGGATTTACATTAAGATAATCTGCGATTCTGGAGCGTAGACGTGCAGAATCAAGGACAGTGCCAGAGCCAATGACTCTTTCGGCTGGAAGCCCAGAAAATTTCATAGTGTAATAAGTGAGAACATCCATAGGGTTAGTTACGACAAGGAAGATTCCGTTAAATCCGGATGCCATGATTTGTTCAACCATGCCTTTTAAAATATTGACGTTTTTCTTGAGTAATTCTAGGCGAGTTTCGCCAGGTTTTTGAGCAGCACCAGCCGTAATAACGACAATATCGCAATCTTTGGCATCTTTGTATGTGCCATTTTTGATTTTGACATAGCTTGGTGCTACAGCGAGAGCGTCACGAAGATCCATTGCTTCTCCTTCAGCATCCTTGGCGATAATATCAGTTAAAATAACTTCATTAACTGCGGTGCGTTGATTAATCAGTGCAAAAGCAATACTGGCGCCTACGTTGCCAGTTCCTACAATCATTATTTTATTATTATCCATGTTTCAATTATAGCATAAGAATTATAAAAGCTTGCAAAAATTAAGTTTAAGCGTTAAAATGAGTATAAGTTTAGAATTAAAAAAAGGAAATCAAGATGGACCCAACGAATAACCCAACACCAAACCCTAACCCAGTATCGCCAACGCCGGAAGTGGGTGGTGCTTCGACGCCTGTTACGTCGCCAGTAGCTTCTGAAATGCCTGGTCCAGTTGATACAGCTTCTGTTTCTGAGCCGACAATACCTACTCCTGAACCAGTTGTTCCAGCTGCTTCTGAGCCGGCTGCTCCTTCTACTCCTGAACCAGCAGCGCCTGTTGTCTCTGGTCCGGTGAATCCTGGAATCGGTGCAACAAATCCTATCTCTGGAATGGGTGAACCTACTGTTTCGATTCCTGAGCCAACAAATCCAGTCGTGATGCCTACTCAGGGTGGGACAAATAATGAATCGCCAGTGGGTGATTTAGAAAGCGTAGTCAATAGTTTTGGTGCTCCTGCTAATAATTTTACTGTTTCTGCAACGGATCCTATTATGATGCCAGATACTGCGCCTAAGCCAGATCCTGTAGAAGAAGAGCTGAAGGCTCCAATGAAAGCCGCTGCTCCTGTTCCTGGGTCTATTGGTTCAGCTATTTCCGGGCCGACTGGAGGGGCCGCAGCTACTATGCCTAATCCTCAAGAGAACAACACTCCAAGTGTGGCTTTTAATGAAACTGGTATGGGTGGATCCAACGCTACAAACCCTAAAGAAAACAAGATGGGTATTAAAAGTAATAAAACGACTCTGATTGCTCTTATCGCTATTGCTTCTGTGATTGTAATCGTTTTAGTAATAATCTTGATAGTTACACTTAATAGTGGTGGCTCTAACAGTGGTACTTCAAATGGCGATAGTGGTAATACTGCACCTAATCCTCCTGCAGCTATTAATCCAGATAATGAAACGTCAGATGAGTCAGAAGAATCAGATGAATCTGATGAATCTAATGGTAGTACTCTTTCGAATACCTTAGTTTGCTCTAGAAGTATGACTGAGGCGGAAATCGCAAGGTATAACGATGTGATTTCTGGCACTTATAATATTACGGCTGAGTTTGATACTGATAAAATTCTAACTAATATTACCCTAGTAGAATCTGTCGTATATAGAGATGAAAATGTCGCAAATAATGAGCCGGTTGAGATGGATGTGCATGAAGCAGCCGCTAAAGATTTGACTGTATCAAATGGTTTGACTTATTTCTTGGATGCGGTTGGAGCTGATGGTAATTTGGATTTGTCGTTTGACGCTATAAAAACGAATTACGAAGTCGAAGACTTCACTTGTGACTAAGGTTTCTTGATTGATTTATTTGACAAAATATTGTAAAATATTTTTATGACGAAAAAATACATAACTACTGCAATACCCTATATGAATGCTGCCCCGCATGTAGGTCATGCAATGGATTATTGTTTGGCTGATGTTTGTGCACGTTATAATCGTTTGATTGGTAATGAGGTAAAATTCCAAGCGGGTACAGATGAGCATGGTGGTAAGATTTTTCGAAAAGCAAAAGAAGCAGGTATACCTGTGGAAGAATATGTTTCGAGAAATGTCGATGTATTAAAAAGTTTTTTGGAAAAACTAAATGTTTCGTATACCGATTTTGTAAGAACTAGCGATGAACTTCATAAACGTAATGTACAAGAGATTTGGCGTAAACTGAAAGAATACATATACACTGCAAAGTATGAGGGCTGGTATTGTTCTGGCTGTGAAAGATTCATAACCGAAAAAGAATACGATGAAAATAATGGTCTATGTCCTGACCACAAAAAACCTTACGAAAGATTAGAAGAAACAAATTACTATTTTAAGGTAGGAGAGTTTAAAGATAGAATCAGAGAGGCAATCGTTTCCAATGAAATGGTCATTTTGCCAGAATTTAGAAAAAAAGAAGTACTAAAGTTACTAGACGAAAGCCCAGATGTTTCAATTTCTAGACCTAAAGAGCAATTAAGTTGGGGTATTCCAGTTCCGGATGATGATTCGCAAGTGATGTATGTATGGTTTGACGCACTTTCAAACTATATTACTATACTAGGATATCCGGAGAAACAAATATCTGATTGGTGGCCAGCGGAAGTGCAATTTGTGGGAAAAGACGTACTTAGGTTTCATGCAATCATTTGGCCTGCAATGCTCCTAGGGCTTGGACTCCCTTTGCCTCGTAAACTATTGTCGCACGGGATGGTACTTTGTGATGGACAAAAGATGTCAAAAACAGTGGGAAATGTAGTAGATCCGATTGAAGTTATTGATAAACATGGAGTCGATGCTTTTAGATACTATTTCTTGAGACATATAGATACTTTCGCAGACTCTGATTTTACTTGGGAAAAATTTGAAAATGCCTATAATAATGAGCTCGCCAATGATCTTGGCAATTTGGTGCAAAGGTTAGCCGTATTAGTTAGCAAGAATCAAATTGACGTTGTTGATGAAGATATTGATCTTGATAATTATAGAGAGTATTTAAAGCTAATGGATCAGTTTGAATATACGAAGGCTTTTGATTATATTTGGGAGAGAATTCAGGAATTAAATCGCAAAATTGATGAAGAAAAACCTTGGGAAATGGCAAAAGCCGGTAAAACAACCGAACTTATAGATTGTTTGAGTGTTTTAATAAGAAGTCTACTTGATGTTTCCTGGATGTTGTCACCATTTTTGCCGGAGACTGCCGATAAAATTAATAATATTTTTAAGGGAAAAATTGAGCCACCTAAGACTCCATTATTTCCAAAAAATTAGATATTTATAATTAATAAAAACAATTTGTAACATAATATAGAGTATTAGGATTATCAGCTTTTATATTGGGCTTTTGTTCGATTAAAAAATAACCCCGAAATGGGGTTATTTTTATGCAAGGCTTTTTATTCTTTGCCTGAGAGTTTTGCTGTAAAATCAGACAGATAGAAGCCAATAACACCACCGACCATAGGTATAATAGCGTAGGCTGACAAGGCTTGGCAGATACCACCGATGATTTCGCCAAAATTTTCGCCAGAAGTTGGGAATATTTGTAGCATCATCGCAACGGCTGGGTTGAAGATGAAATTATTGTTTAGGCCCAGGAAGGCAGCGGAAATTACGTAACCGATAACTACGGCTAGTGCCATACCACCTGCAACAATTGCAGCAAAGGTAAAGACGCTTCGCTTATAGCTAAGTGCTCTTGTAAAGAAGAATCCAATAATAGCAGCGCCGAGCAATTCTATCAATGTAACTGTCCAGAAGCCGTTTTCGGCAATGGCTGCCATGGTTGGAACATCATATGCAGTTTCGCCACCCGCTAAATGGAAGGCGTTAAAGATAAGCCAACCGAGCCATGCGCCTAGGATTTCGGCAATGATATACATAACTCCACGAATGACTGACATACGACGAGTTGCCATCATGCCTACGGTAACTAGTGGGTTAAGACAGGCACCAGAGAATGCATAGACTGCTATCAGTATTGCGATAATCGCAAAAGCGTAAGTTGCGACATTTGCTATACCCATTAGTAGAATAGAGAAGAGCAATAATGCGATTAGCATTGTGCCGATGACTTCTCCGAGCAAAGCACCATAGAATTTGTGGTCCTTGAAGATAGTAAGGATACTCTCCTTATCCTCGTATTTACGAGAGAAGAAACCTTTGAAGCAGGACTCTTTTTTGCTAGAGGTGACTTTGGTTACTGTTGTAGTTTCTTCAGTTGTATTGATTGGAGCCTCGATCTCTGTCTTTTCGGTAGATTTCGCGGCAGTTTTTGGCTTTGAAGTTTTTGGCTTCGAAGACTTGTTAGACGATTTCGACTTTTTAGTCGCCATGTTTCCTCCTTAACTAATATTTGTGTTTATTATAACACGATTTTTGTATGTTATAATAAAAAAGTTAATAATTTATTTAGGAAGAAAAAATGGGTGTAATTGTAAACAAAGAAAACAACAACAATAATGAACTTTCTCGTAGAATAGATGCTGATTTGCGTGCAAAAATGCAGGCTAGTATGAACAATGGTGGAAGAAGAGTCGAGGATCCAGACTATCTTGAGGACTCGGAGTATGTTAAGGATTTGAAAAAAACCAGTAAATTCGGTTGGATTTGGATAGTTTTAATAGTACTTGCGGCAATTTCTTTAATCTCAATTTTCTTTTTTTAGCATTAGTAGTATAATATATAATATATGGATGAAGAAAATGACATCGAAGACGGTATGGGTAAAAACGACCCATATAGGTTGATGGATAGAGATAGCACCACTCCGGATTTTTTGGATAGAAAAGAAAGTGGTTCAAGTATGGCTAGGCAAGATTCGGCACGGGACAAATCTGCCTCTGTTGCTACAAGAGCTCTTTCTGGTAAGTCGGGTAAAGAAACCCTGAATTCGGCGGAGGAAGCTGCCAATGGTGAATTGGAAGATCAAAAAAGACCTGACAATTTCGTGAATAGTGACAACCGTGGAAAAGAGTCAGAAGAAGAAAAGAAAGGATTATATTCTGGCAAATTGGCAGATGATGCAGGTGGTATGACACAGAAAGCCAAAGGTTTGTTCAAAAATATGTCTGTCAAAAAGTCTGCTACGATCGTCATAGTGGTGGTTTTGCTGGTAGGATTAATTGCTACTATTGTGATGAATTTACCTAATATTATTATTGGTACAATTGACTATAATTTGCAGAAAAAACTAGGGTTTTCTGGAACAACTGCCATACTAGAAAAGCAGGCCGAGTATATTACGAAGGAAATGTTGTCTAATGGAAAAGTGCCAGAATTCTTTTCTGAAAAGTTGGCTGATGCAGGGATAGATGTTGGCCAAGTTACTGCTAGTGGGGAGTTTGTGAAGACGGATATATATATTGCAGATCTAGATGGAAATAATTCGGTTGCTTCGAGTGGTGAATACCATAATGGCCATAGTGGCGAGCTTGCAGTTTTATTTGATAGTGAAATTACAAATAGTGAAAACTTTGTAGAGGTGGTTGAATCTAACTTGAAACTATATGCGGCATTTGCTGCCGCGGTAGATAATGCAATTTCGGCATCATATTATTATAGTGGTGGAGTAAATGAAACATATCAATCGATGGACGTTTCGCGTGGAAACTTTAATGATTTTGAAAGTACAGGTGATCCAGAAAAGGATCGTGAAGCATTCAACGAGATATTATCAAAAATGCTTGACACTGGGACGACGGTAGACATGAATGTGTACGGTGGGTGCCACACTGATCGAGTAATGCATGAAGACGTGTACGAATATGAAACTCAGGGAAACTGCCATTATGTCAGAAATCCTGATCCTGATAGTCCGAATGCAGGAGTATTGCAATGTGAACCTGTAACCCGTCAAGAAGTAAGACGTACCTATGAAGATAAGGAGGTTTGCGATGGTGAGACTGTGGGGTTTGATGCAGAAGATGCTGACTCCACGGTTGCAAAGGTCGGTGATGAGACAAATGATACGGAAAGAGCTGCACAATTATTAAATACTGCCGTATCGGCTAGTGAGCCGTATCTCGCTGCAAAGAATTTTATGGCAATCGAAGAACCGATTCAAAGAACTAGAATTGAAGGTGGTCCTTTAGCGAATTACGTGATGGAAACTTTGAGTAAGCCAACTGAAGTAGAATACTATGACGTAGGTAAGGGTGAAAATGTAAAAAGCAACCAATCTGTTTTGACAACACAAAACTTTACGGCTGTAGTGTCTAGCTCTAATTTTTCAAAAACTGAAGCTAGTAATTTCGCCTTGGATAGGGTGCAAAGGATTACTAATATGAATGATTCTGATGTGATTACAGGAACCACGATTGCAACAGATGGTGGAAAGAAATCAAACATCGTAGTAAATAAAGGAGATGGCTCTACAGATGGAAATACATTACAAAAAGCCGTAGACAGTATTAATCAGGCTGCGGCGCAAAAAAATTCCGAACTTCTTTCTAGCATAGTAGGTGGCAATAGGATTGTAGAAGGTGGCGCATTTATTTCGAATACGATTAATATGCAAAATTTAGGTGCAGCGCCTTCGGATGAAGCTACGGTTGCTGCTTATCAAGAGGAGGTGAAAGAAGTTCTAGCAAGGAAGAGCGCAGCCGAGAGAGCGACAAAGAGCCCCTTTGATATCTCTACGCCAAATACTTTCTTGGGAAGTATAGTTTTCGGATTTGGTTCGGCAATGGTGAAGGGGCTCGGTAATAACTCTGCTGGTGCCATTGTTTCTACGACAAGTGTTGCATCTAACGCTTTGGATGATTCAGTCGATAGTCTACTTAATAATGTTTTGGCGAAAGGGGAAGATTATAGTGATTTTGCTGCGTTATCAGGATATTGTAATACGGTTGATAATGCGGGTGTGAAGGGTAATTTGTATTGTGCCCAAGATGTTACTATTACGACTAAATATATGAGTAATACCGAAGAACAGTGGGGTGACCTTAATGCAGAGGATAATGATGATTATGAGGATTACTTAGTGCTTGGCACAGATAGGGAGGCGACTGTAGGAGTTAAAAGCTCGGAAGTGTGTGAGGCATATAAAGATAAGCATGGGGATGACAGTATTTTGGGGAAATTTTTGGATGCATTAACTAATTTAGTCTCTTTGTCGAAATCATGTGATGAACGTGATGTGCCGTCGGATGTTGCTACTGGCAAGGCTTATTCAATCAGTAGTGAGAATGGTAATAAAGATAATATAGAAATGTATTCTGGATACATGCTTTATGATACGGTCAAGTCATTACTTAATGGCTTAGAAAGCCAAAGTGCTAGAATTAAGAAAAATTATTATGCACTTCACCCAAAAGATAACTCAGCCGCTGGAAGACTTGCAAGGATTTCTGGTTTGACTAAGCATGAGGCACAAATAGCACTAAATTATGCATCATATCTTAATATGATTGCGAATTATAATCCGGGTGAAAGATATGCTTTTGGAGTTCCAACGGTTATATTTAAGAAGACTATTAGTTTTTCGAATGACGAAAAAATAAATATGATGTATATTCCGTTGATTAAACAAATAAGTTATGCTGATATTAGGAATCGCACGTACACTGTTTAGAATTATCTTATAAATCATGGTATAATAATGACTATGATAGAGATTGAAAAACTTAGACAAAGGCTTAAAGAGATTGATTTAGAAGCTAGGAAGATTCGTGATTTGCCGAAAGCTGATCGAGCGGAATATGGTAAAAAAATTAATCTACAAAAGCAAGAAGTACTGAACGAGATAAAACAACTAGAAAAAGCCGAATTGGATAACGAAGTATTACCATTGGACGTAACGGCTTGGTCTGGTGTCAATGAAGCGATGCCTGAATTTTTTAAGACCGAAATTGGTTCTATGCACCCTTTAATGGCGGAGCTTGACCGTGTTATAGGTATTTACCAAATGATGGGATTTGATGTAATAGAGTCTAGGCAACTTGATGATGAATTTCATATGTTTGATGCTTTGAACTTTGCCAAGGAGCATCCGGCACGTGATGGATATGATACTTTTAGGACGGAAGAGAATTTGATACCTCCGGCACATACATCTACGATGCAACACCGAGTTTTGAAAAAATATAAAAGTACGTTAGAGGATACCGGTAGATTGGCGGTAGTTGTGCCTGGTAGGGTATTTAGGAATGAAGATGTGGATGCTACACATGAGCATACTTTTTACCAATGTGAGGGGGTGTATGTTTCTCGCGATTGTAATATGGCGCAAATGTTAGGAATTCTCAGGGAGTTTTTTGAGAAATACTATGAGCAGAAACTAAATATTAGGACTCAACCAGGATATTTTCCATTTACTGAACCTAGTCTAGAGTTTATGATTGAGAAGCCAAAAGGTTTGGGCGGTAAAAAAGGTGAATACCTGGAAATGCTTGGTTGTGGTATGATTCATCCGAAAGTGTTAGAAATGGCTGGTATAGATCCTGGTGTTTATCATGGTTTCGCTTGGGGCGGCGGGATTGACAGATTGGTGATGTTGAGATTTGGCTTAGATGATGTAAGATATTTTGAGAGTGGTAATCTAAATTTCTTAAGAGCATTCAAATAGGAAGGAGCGGAAAGTGAAGATTTCTTTAAATTGGCTAAAAAAATATGTAAAAATACCTGAGACAGTGTCGGATGATGAGTTGATTCGCTTGATAGGTGCTAGATTAGTAGAAGTTGAGGGTGTGATAGATGAAACACATAAATATGATAATATTTATGTGGTACGCGTAGAATCTTGTGAGAAAATTCCGGAGACACATCTTACATTATGCAAAATAGATGCAGGTGGGGAACTTGTGCAGGTGGTTTGTGGTGCTCCAAATGTTCGTGAGGGGATGCTCGCAGTTTGGATTGCGCCTGGTGCAGTGGTACCTGCGTCAGCTAAAGAAGATGCGCCTTTCGTGATCGGTAAACGTAAAATGCGTGGATTTGAATCGTGCGGAATGCTTGCTGGGGCGGATGAACTAGATTTTGGCGACGACCATAGTGGCATCGTTGAAATTGATCCAAATATGGCAAAACCTGGCGACAAATTAGCAGTTATATTTGAACTAGAAGATTTGATTTTGGAGATCGAAAATAAGTCTCTCACACATCGTCCGGATTGTTTTGGTATAATTGGTTTTGCAAGAGAGGTTGCTGGTATACTCGGTGAGAGATTTATAGAGCCAGCTTTTTTGACTCATGAAGATGTTTTTCCAGAAGGATTTTTGATTGGAGCTGGAAAACATGACTTAAAGAGTAAAGAAAGTGACTTAAAAGTTAAAATTGCCGATAATTCGCTTTGTGGGCGTTATACAATTGCAAGCATTAAGATTAATGAAGAACATTTAAAAGGTGAAAAGTATTTGTCGAACACGCAAATTCTTCTTGCAAAAAGTGGTATGAAGAGTGTTTCAAAGATAGTTGATGTGACAAATATTTTAATGCTACTGACTGGTCAACCTTTGCATGCTTTTGACTATGATAAATTTTTGAAGGTCGGAAAAAGTGAATCCCCAAATATAATTGTGAGATTAGCTAAACCTGGTGAAAAACTACTTCTTCTTGATGAAAAAGAGATTAGTTGTACCGAAAATGACATACTGATTACCTCAAATGACATACCTGTGGCTTTGGCTGGAGCAATGGGTGGTAAAGAAACCGAAATAGATGAAAATACCAGAAATGTTTTACTAGAATCTGCAACATTTAGTTTGTTTAATTTGCGTAAGACTCAAATGACACATGGACTCTTTACTGAAGCAATTACGCGGTTTACGAAAGGAGTATCGACTGGCGAGACTTTTAATGTTTTAGCTGAAGCGATAAAAGAAATGGGAGCTAAACCATTGGCACTCTATGATGCTTTTCCTGGATGGCACGAGGGTATTATGGTGAATGTTTCAGTTGAAGAAATAAATACTTTGCTTGGAACGAATTACGACGAAAAACTTATAAAAAATACGCTTCAGAATGTTGGTTTTGAAGTTGAAAAAAACGGAAGCTATTTGAAAGTATTTGTACCAATTTGGCGTACGGATATTCACATAAAAGAAGATGTGATTGAGGAAGTGGGCCGATTACTTGGTTATGACAACATTAATCCTGTTTTACCACTTCATGTAACTGCGTTTGCAAATAGGGAATGGGAATTAAAAAAGCGAATCAGAAACTTACTTAGTAAATACGGAGCAAATGAATTACTTACATATAGCTTTGTTTCCGAAAGGTTATTAAAAAAGGCAGGGTTAGATCCTAAAAACTCTTATAAAATTGTAAATTCAATTTCGCCAGATTTGCAACTAGTGAGACAAAGTCTGATTCCGAGTTTGCTCGACAAAGCTTTTTTGAACGAGAAACTACCCGTAAATCAATTTGCGATTTTTGAAATGAACAAAGTTTATCGTAAAGAATGGGGGCTTGATAAAGAGAAAGTACCAGTCGAAAAAACTCAGCTAGCAATGGTGCTTGCTGATAGGAAGTATAATGACAAAACTGCCTTTTATCAAGCAAAAAAATATGCAGCGAAAGTTTTTGATGAGCTTGGCATCAATGTGCAATATGTGCCATTGAAACAAAAAATTGTAGAAGGGTTGCCGTTTGAGCCTAAGCGCTCTGCAGAGATAGTTATGGATGGTGAATGTATCGGGGTAGTGGGCGAGTTTAAAAATTCTGTCAAGGCTGAGTTTAAACTAGCTGACTATCTAGCCGGATTTGAAATTAATCTTGACTGTATTCTTGATAATATGAATAACCACTACTCAATCGATCTAAGAAAAAGAGAATATCGTGATTTGACTTTGAATTCCAAGAAGAGTTATGACGAAGTGGTGCGAGATATTGAGAATGTATTAAAAGAACATGAAATAGAGGCTAGCATTACGCCTGTTTCGATTTATCAAGCAGATAATTCGGATGAAAAACACATTTCGGTGCGTCTTGGGTTTGTAGATTTTAATGAAAAAATCATGAATGTTTTAGAAAATTTGTATTAATAAAGCGTTTATGGTAAAATCATATTATGATTTTGTTCGATAGCGTAACAAAAAAGTATCCTGGTGATGAGAATCCGGCGCTTGATTCGGTTTCGCTTCATATTGAGCCAAATGAATTTGTTTTTTTGGTAGGTAAGTCTGGTGCAGGTAAATCTACTTTAATGAAAATGATTACTAAAGAGGAGATACCTGATGCTGGAAAGATTATTGTAGGTGGAATTGATTTGGATTATGTAAAAAAACGCCATATCCCGGGATATAGACGAAGGCTTGGTGTGGTTTTTCAGGATTTTAAATTATTGCCAAGAAGGACGGTTTATGAAAATGTTGCCTTTGCCCTAGAAATTGCAGGAATGAGCGGAAAAGAAATTAGGAAAACTGTACCAAAGGTGCTAGAGTTGGTTGATTTATCTGACCAAGCGAAGAAGTTCCCTAATCAGTTGTCAGGTGGTCAGCAACAGAGAGTTTCTATTGCGCGTTCCGTAGCAAGACAACCAAGAATTTTGATTGCTGATGAGCCTACGGCGAATTTGGACAAGCTAACTACGAAAGAAATAATTGATTTACTAAAGAAAATTAATGATTTTGGTACTACAGTGATGGTGATTACACATGAAGAAAGCATTGTAAATAATTTACAAAAACGCGTGATTACTTTGAAAGACGGGAGAATCGTTAATGACCAAAAGAATAACGGTATTTATAAATTGGATGAAAAGCCGGTGCCAAAAACACCGATTCGTAACGTACAAACACCTGGTCATGCTTTGAAAATAAAAAGGAAGGTTATTTAAATGGATAAGAATGACGCAGTAAAAGATAAGGTAAAACTTAAGCGTACGGCTAAAAAGAGCTTGAAAGTGATGCGCAAAACTCGTAAGAAGAATATCGTGAGAGAAAGAGCACGTATTATTAAATATGGGACGAGTGGGTTTTCTCGAAATATTTGGTTGTCGTCTGCCGCTACCGTTGTGATGGCGATAACTTTAATTATTTTGTTTGTGACGATTGTGGCCAGCGTTATTCTTACTAATACTGCCGAGATGATGAAAGACAAAATCGATATCACGATTTATTTAAAACCAAATACTTCTGAAACAGTGTTGCAAGAGTTATCTGATACGATTGGTGCTGACAAGAACGTTAAGAGTGTTGAGACTTCTACTTCGGAAGTAGAATACGAAAAGTTTCTTGCCGAAAATGCCGACAGTGAAGAAGTGATAAATATCCTTGATGATGAGATGAAGCAACTAATGATAGACAAAATGCAGGCGACGATGAGAATAAAAGTCTACGATGTCGACAATTTAGATTCGATAAAAGCAATTGTTGAAGAAAATGATTTGTTTGTAAAAAACACTGACAAGGAAAAAGCTCCGACTTACGATGTGAATCGTGCGGAGATTGCCACGATTACTTCATGGGCGAGGATTGCAAGAACTGGTGGTATTATACTTGCTGCTGTGTTTTTGGTTATATCGATACTTATTATATTTAGTACAATTAGAATGGCAATATTCTCGAGACGTGAGGAAATCTATATGATGAAACTGGTTGGTGCAGACAAAAGCTTTATCCGTGGGCCGTTTTTGGTAGAGGCTGAAATTTGTGGAATTATTGCTGGGGTTGTAGCGGGTACAGTGAGCTACTTTGGATTTGAATTCCTGTCGCCAAGGCTTGCTGGATATGGTATTAATGTTGAGCAAATCAATAATGTACTTGAATCGAATAAATTGATATTGGTTTACTTGGCGTTTATTGTGATTGGTATATTGATTGGACGAATTTCAGCAAGATTCGCGATTTCGAAATATTTGCATAAGACATAATACTTATGCTATAATAAGTCTATGAAAAGTTACAAAAATAAAAAATCGCTTTACTTTGTTGTCATATTGTTGCTATTCTGGTTTTGCTTCAGTGGTTTTGGTAATGTAATGAATGCGAATGCAATTTCTCTAATCTGCGAAAAAAGTGCAGCCTGTCGTGAGGCGGCAGCTAGGGAGCAGGAAGCTAGTAAAAACGCTGCTGATGCCGCTGTTTCGGCTAATATGTATCAAGCAAAAGTTAATGATCTCACTGTAGAAATTGCAAAACAAGAGTTAGAAATTGCGGAGACTGAAGTAAAAATTAAACTACTTAAGATTGAAATAAAAGAAACCGAGGAAACTCTCGAAAAAGAACAGGAGGCATTGGCTGAGCTATTAGTAAATATGCATTTTGAATCTGATGCGGAACCTATCAAGATTTTGGCTGGGGCTAGTTCGATTTCTGACTTAGCCGAAAGAGCTGCGAGGGAAGAAGTAGTAAAAGAGCAAATAAGTGTTTCTGCAGCTAAGGTTAAGGATACGAAGCTACGTTTAGAGACAGAGCGTGAAGAAGTTGAGAATTTACTTCAATCTCAACAATTAGCAAAAGAAACCATGGTTACAAAAAAAGCAGAGCAGGAAAGCTTGGTACGTAAGTTTGAAAGTGATGCCGAGGCATATACTGAAGAAGCTAAAGCGGCTCAGTTGGCGCAGCGTGAGGCAGAACGCGAATATCAAAAACAACATGCGAACATTTATACTGGTAATTCCTACACTGGTTTAAATACTTATCCTTGGCAGGGTGATTGTCCAGCAAGACAGGACGAGTACGTGACTTATTATGAGAATAATGGTACTTGGTATAGAATTGGTGGGTTGGTATGTGAGTGCGTAAGCTATGCTGGGTGGAAAGCATTTGAAACTTATGGCGTGGCAGTGGCTTGGGGGCATGCATATTCTTGGGCTGGAGGAGCAGCTGCGAGTGGGTATAGAGTAGATAATGATCCTCAACCTGGCACAATCGGACAAATTGGAGGTGCTCCTTTTGGTCATGTTTTCTGGGTAGAAAGCGTAAATAGTGATGGCTCAATCAACGTAACCGAGTATAATAATGCACAAGCTACATATTTATATCTTGGTAATTTCCATTATGGCGACTTTGGTTCTAGGTCTATTCCTGCAAACGAAATTTGGCAGTATAATTTTATACATTTTGATTAAGTATTGTCGCTTTGTGCTATAATAAAAGAATGAGTACAATGGTAGAGTGGAAAGAAAAAAAGACTAGTCTTGGTAATGCCATTATTATTGGTGCAGTAATGCTGATAATTGGAGTGGGGATTGGAATTGGCTGGAGCAGTATTGTAAAAAATTATGGTCCATATCTTGGAATTAGCTCATCTAATTCTGAGGTGAATTGGGGATCTCTCGATGAAGTTTATAATAAGCTTTCTAATACTTATAATGGTGACATTGATGTTAAAAAGGCAGTCGAAGGAGCAAAAAAAGGTTTAGCTGAATCATTGGGCGATGTTTATACTGTATACATGAATTCGGATGAATCTTCTGACTTTTATGATGATTTGCATGGTAATGTAGGTTCTGGTATTGGTGTCGAAATGGGGCTTCGCGATGGATACGTAAGGGTATTACGAACCTTGCCGGACAATCCTGCTAGAAAGGCTGGGATTTTGGCTGGTGATATTATTTATAAAGTTAATGATGAGGAAGTATATAACCTTTCTACCGAAGAGATTTCCAAAAAAGTTCGTGGTGAGGTCGGTTCAGAGGTTAAGATAACCGTTGTTAGAGATGGTGAAGAGAAGTCATTTACCATGAAACGCGAAACTATTAATAATGTTTCGGCTTATGTGGAATATGATGGTTCAACTGCTATTATTACGGTTACGAGATTTGATGATGATACCGGTAAAATGGTACAAGGATTTGCAAGTGAATTTGAGGGTAAGGGTATAAAGAAAGTGATTTTGGACCTCAGGAACAATGGTGGTGGGTATGTTAGTGCGGCACAGGATTTATTAAGCCTTTGGATTAAGGATGAGCCAGTGCTTTTGCAAAAATCCAAACACTTTGGTGACTCAGTTTCAAAATCTTCACAAGGCAAAGCATTGTTAAAGGATATGAAGACAGTTGTGCTTGTGAATGGTTCCACAGCATCTGCTTCTGAAATCGTGGCAGGAGCATTGCAGGATTATGAAAAAGCAACTATTGTTGGCGAAGAAACTTATGGTAAAGGTGTAGTACAGCAGTTGTTTAATTTGTCGGATGGTTCGATGCTTAAAGTAACTACTGCAGAATGGTATACACCGAAAGACCGCTCGATTAATGGTGAGGGAATTAAGCCTGATGTGGAGGTTGAGCGTTCTTACGAAGATATTAATGCGATGCGTGATCCGCAGATGGATAAAGCAAAGAAACTATAAGTATTCATGAAAATCGTAATTGCGACAGCTGTTTATTATCCTCAGATAAATGGGGTTGCGGTTTTTTCGCATAATTTAGCCACTGGTTTGGTTCAACGTGGGCATGAGGTGATGGTAATTTGTCCGTCGCAGTCTGGACGAAGTTTTGTTGAAATGCAGGACGGTGTAATGGTGCATTATCTTAAATCGGTTGACGCTAAGGTCTATCCTGATCAAATCCATGCAGTGCCAGAAAAGAAGAAGGTGTTTGGTGTAAAACTCCCTAGGTTGTTTTACAAACATGGGCTTAAAGTGTCTATCTTTCCTCAGCTTGAGGTAAAAAAAGCCCTTGAGGATTTTAAGCCAGACGTTGTACATGTGCAAGTATCTGATCCGATTGGATTATCAGTTGTCGGTTGGGCGCGTAAGCATAATGTACCAGTTGTGACCACGGAGCATAACCAACCAGAGGTATTAACAGAATCGCTAAAAATGCCGAGCGTCCTAAAAAAAGGTGCAAATTTAATGCTGTCTTCTTATTTTCGAAATCGTCAGTGCAAGAGCGATTTTGTGACGATGCCAACAAAACAAGCGATTCTTAATTTAATCGGAAAAGGCTCGGAATTTCCGGTGCCGGTAGCGGCGGTGAGTAATGGGGTTGACTTATCTAATTTTATACCAGGAAAAGTTACTCGTAAATTCTATGAAAAATATAATATTGATTCTAGTAAGCCAATAGTGCTATATGTGGGACGCGTGGATCCAGAAAAAAAGGTTGGATTGGTCGTGGACTCGTTTATAAGAGCGCGTAAGAAAGTTCCGAATATGCAATTAATAGTGGTGGGTGACGGTGTAGATAGAATTAGACTAGAAAAACGATTTGGTGCTATGGATGGAATTAGCTTTTTAGGAAAAGTATTGCCACCGGACCTGTATGATATCTACAAAATTGGTTCGGTATTTGTGACAGCTTCAGAAATTGAGACGCAAGGAATTGTGTTGATTGAAGCAGCTGCGTGTGGACTTCCTTTGATTGCAGTAGATAAGGGTGCTGTTTCGGAAATATGTAAAGATGGTGAAAATGGTATTCTGTGTAAACCTGGTTCCGTAACAGAAATTAGTGAAGCAATAGCTAGAATAATGAACGATGATGAACTGCGAGAAAAATATGGTAAAAACTCAGTAAAATTGGCACATGAGCATGATTTTGAAAAGACTTTAGATAAGTTTATAAATATCTACAAAAATGTTAGCAAAAAGCATAATTAGTATGATATAATAACACTAATTAAGGAGGAATATATAGTTATGCATAAGTTTAGTGGCAATGATCGCTTGTTCTGTGGTGCGATTTTGTGGGTACTGATTGCTCTGATGTCTGTAACTTTGATTACTGGATATATATTACTTGAGGCGTCTTCTTTTGCCGCCAACTCCACTAGCACTCAGGTTAATGCTACGGTCACTGTGGGCTCCGCTTGTACTCTTGATGTTATAGAAGATCAAGCCCATACAGCTCACGTTACTCCTG
>CAMOIR010000010.1 GCA_946616455.1 uncultured Candidatus Saccharibacteria bacterium
CTTATCTCTTTGCTTGCAAAAGTATACCTCAGAACTCGCACGGCATCAGCACCGGGTAATCCTTTTAGGTATAACCTTGATCTTAGCTGTGTATTCGGGGTGGTCGATATACCAGTCCACCACCATGCAAAGCCGAGCAACAACGTCTATTCGCCCCTCACCATATGAAGAAAAGCAAGCCCCACAGGGCTTATTTTTTATTTATCGCCTAAATACCACTTATCGGCAATTTTTCTGAGCTTTACGTTTACGGGCAAGGTCCAACTGCCGTATGAGCCGTAAACTTTCGCGTCAAGCGTTACGTTCGCCGTCAAGGTGGCCATCTCACCATTCACCGTAATCGCCAGATTATCTATTTTGTATTTATAGTAATTTAGTGTACCATCTGCGATTTCGCCGAAGAATTCGTCTTTGGTCTGTACTTTGCCAGACATATGCCTAAACGTTGCGCCGTCTAGATATAACTCATTCAGCGTTTCGATATCCTTATCAATCATCGCTTGCTGGACGCGTTTGTAGGTATCTAGGATAGCGGTTTGTTCAGCATCTAGCATGCTATCTTCTCTTCAATTAAAACCAAGTCCGCTTAGCCAATTATCCAAGTTTTTAATACCGTCATCTGTACGCGCCGTGGAGCCAGACATGTTGAAGCCGTCGCCTTTTAAAGTGGCGCCAGACATTTTGGATTTGTTTTCGAACTTTCTATAGTGCTTTAAAGCTTTCTTTCAAGAAGGTTTCGATTTTGTCGAAGGGGATTTTGTCGAGATTATCGTACAAATCTACGTGCGAGGTGCCTTCGATGATGAGGAGCTCTTTGTTGCCGACTTTGGTGCTGCCGAGTGGGTAGACGCCAGTATATGGCTCTGGTGTGATGCCGTTGGTTCTCGTCTCGCCAGTAATCATGTCAAATGCGGTTTCGCTATTGTAGCGTGAGTGAGCTTTTTCGCCATGGATAATCAGAACCGGCATATCGATTTCGTTCGCGTATGTGAGGATGCGAGTATTTGCAAGGGAACCGTTAGTCTGAACTGCCCAACCATCATTGGAATTAAGGCTACGTTTGTGATAACCGCGTGGTGTTTTGTAATAGGCATGATAATCTTTCAGGAACTGTGGTGCGTCGTCTGGCACTGGGTCTATCACACCGCCGGCAAGTTTATATGTGCCGTTTTTGAAATCTGCGGTGCGTTGATTATTCAAAGCGATACGGGCATTTTTGCGGGCTGTCTTATTATTGTCGGCATCGAAGTAGCCATTGCCGGCGACACGTGTCATGTCGTACATGGTGCTTGCGATGGCGGCTTTGATGCGGGTTTCGAGACAAGCGGCCTGAAGCGCCATGCCGCCCCAACCACAGATACCAATAATAGCTAGTTTATCTTGATCGGCTTCATCTAAATTAGATAGATAATCAATTGCGGCCTGGAAATCTTCGATATTGATATCTGGAGAGGTCATATAACGAGTTTCGCCACCTGATTCACCAGTGAAAGATGGATCGAAAGCTAGTGTTAGAAAACCGCGTTCTGCTAAGGTCTGGGCGTATAAGCCAGAGGACTGTTCCTTGACGGCGCCGTATGGACCGGTAATTGCAATTGCGGGTAGCTTGCCAGCTGTGTCTTTTGGTCCATATAAATCGGCTGCGATTTCGATGCCGAAATGGTTTTTGAAAGTAACCTTTCTGTGGTTTACTTTGTCGCTTTTTTTAAATACTTTATCCCACTCATTGGTTAATTGTAATGTCATAAAAGCCTCCGTTTTAAAAAGATGATTTCAATAATCTTGTTGTTATTATATCATTAATGTAATTGTATATGTTATCTTTGGGCAGGATAGGATTGAATAAAAAAATCTATGTATAGCATATATTGTCAAATTATAATATTGATTTCAAGTCGCTGAGCAACTTTTTTAGGCCTTTTTCAGTTGTAGCAGTTTTTTCGCGGGGACTTTTAATAATGAATTTATCCAATGTAGCTAGCAGGGCAGGAAGTAAAATTAAGATGATTAAAGTAGCACAGAAAGTACCCAGCGAAATTGCTTGACAAACTGCTGCTGCAATAGCGGAGGCCATGTTGCCGACGATTGCTGTGACGATAATTAGAATAGATGCTGAGGTTAAAATTGCATTAATCGAGCGGTTGTAGGTACTAATTAGGGCGTCGCGAATACTCATTTTATAGTAGTTGCGGTTTTCTACGTAATAAGATGTAAAGAGAATTGCGTAATCGATTGTAGCTCCCATTAAAATTGATTGTACGATAATTAGGGCGATGAAGAAAATGCTTGAGCCGGTCAGTGATAAATATGCCATTACGATATAAACTGCACATTGAATTACTAAAACTAATAACATTGAAACAAACAATGACTTAAATGTGCAGACGACTACGGCAAAAATAGCTAACATGGTTAAAACTGTAATGAAGTCCATTTCGTTGCTAAAGGTTTGGGATATTTCGTAAGCCATTGCCGAATCTCCTACCATGAAGTAATCTATTTTATTACGTGGACCGAGGGCGGTCTTTAAGTCACTAATTAGAGCAAAAGTTTGTTTATCTTCGATTGGCAGATTTGATTCAATTAATGCTCGGTAATGTTGTGGGCCAACTAATAATTCTTTTGCTTCGTCAATTGTCTTGCGACCATCAGATATTTTTTCGCACATATCAGAATCGATGTGGCTAACGAATCGGCTGTCTGGTAAAACTTTGTCTGAAACAAAATTAATAAACTCTTCCACGGTGAGAGTCCAATTATCATCATAGTCATAAAGCGAACCATGATACAAGTATGCTAAAAATAGTTGGTTTTTATCTAAGTTGTTGGCTAGTGGCAGAATTGCTCGATATAGTGCTTCATAGTTATAGGTGTTGCCATTTGCGGCAGCGCGTGTCAAAATCGCTATAGTGCGTAGCTTGGTTTGTTCTTCTTCGCTGAGTCTGTTTGCGTAGTCTGGATTCGTTAGTACTTTTTCGTCGATAAAATTAATTAAAGTTTTTAATGAGAGAAGTGGTGATGTATTTTCATAGCGGTAGTTATATAGTGCATAAACAAGTTTAATTTTGTTCTGATCTAAATTAAAAGTTTGAGCCAAGTTTTCGGTTGAGAATTTTGTGTTTTGATTATTCATGATGTATTGTACCAAGCCTAACTGTTGTATAGTGTTGCTTTGTAGGGCGCTTTTTAATTTGTCGTCATTTTGATGTTTTAACAAAAAGTCTACCAATTCACGTGGCGATATTTTTGTAGTGCTTGAGGATGTTTCGGCTTGGTATAACTTATAGACATTTTTCAACTTTGCTAATTTGTCATTTAAGTCGATCTTTTGACGCGCAGAATCAATTTCATTGTTAATTTTTTGTGCGATCTCCAGAATTGATTTTTTGCCTTTATCATCCAGACTTTCAAATAATTCTGGGTAATTTGACTCTAAGTTGTCGAGCCAAGTCGCGATGTTGTTTAGTGAGTCATCTACTTTGATGGATGCTTCGGCGATGTCGGAATAGGTGTATTTTTGTGTTAAGATGTTTTGCACGTCGTTGATTTTTGTGACTAAGTTTGTGCGAATTGTGGTAATTTGCGGTGCTAATGTTTCTTGGGTTTCAATGGGGAATTCTGCTATGATTTGGTCGAACATGGCTGGTGCTTCGCTAAGTTCGGCAATCTTAGATTTCGCGGTTTCAAATTGTTCTTTGAGTTGCGCGATTTCGTTTGCAGATAAATTCATTTCACTAATGACGTTTTTGTTTGATAGTGCAAAGTTTATTAGCTCTTCAGCTGAGGCTGAGATGGTCGGTGTATCGGTTGCAGTATAGCTATAATAAGTAACTAATTGCTCCAAGGCTTGCTGGTCGATACCAAAAATGTTCGATAGATCTGTGACGGTTTTTGGCGTATCGGTTATGGCTTTATTGCTGAATACTTGTAACTTGGCGAGATCTGCACGTTGGGCCGATGTAACCATATTGGCATAGCTAGGATTTGTTAGAATGTCATTTGCTACAAACTGTGCAAATTCATACAAAGTAAGTTTGGTTGGAATGTTTTGTTCGGATAAATACAAAACATATACGTCGTCTAGTTTTTCGTTTTTTACGCCTAAAATATCTGCAATTTCTTGTTTAGTGCGTAGTCGATTAACTTTATCTTGGTTGGTGAAATTTGAAAAACGATCGACTTTTGAAACCATTTCGTTTGAAATATCTTTTGCAAAATTTTGATTTGGAAAAACTTCATTTTGTAAGAAATTCACTAAATCATCCAATGATATTTCATGTGCATCGATGTTTTTATAATAATGATAATAAATTGCTTTAATGATGTAATCTTCAGTGTCAACTTTTTCGTCACTTAAATCATTAATTTTTGCGACTAACTCATTGTATCTTTTTGGCTCGTTGATGGTATTGCCGTAACAAAGTACACGTGCTGTATCTTCACGTTTATCGAAATCTTGGCAAACCTTTGTGACTTCTTCGTCCATTTTAGCATCGTACACTAGTGCTATTTGGTTTGTTTCGCTAAAAATGTCTTTGATGTGATTGTTTTGCTCTGCTGTAAAAGTGACATTTGTGTTTCCTTTCAAGATGAAACTGCCAATAAAGATCAGTAGAAATAACGGAACAGCAATTTTGCGTAGCTTGAAGCTATACTCGCCAAATCGGTTCATCTTAAAGTTTAGAGTTTTCTTTTCAGTTTTCTCAACTGCTTTGTCGAAAAGTAGTAGTAGTGCGGGCAGGGAAGTGAAAATCGACACCAAACTTAAAATTACGCCTTTGCTTAATACTAGACCCATGTCGCGTCCAATCGTGAAGCTCATAAAAACCAAGATAATCAAACCGACGACTGTCGTGACGGAACTAGACGAAATGGCGCCGAAGGAATAGCGCATCGCGCGACGCATTGCGGTTTTTTTATCAGGATGGTCTGGTCCGGCTTTTTCTTGACGATAGCGCGTTGAGAGCATAATCGCGTAATCCATCGAAAGTGCCATTTGGAGAATTGCGGAAATTGCATCGGTGATGTGTGATACGTTTGGAAAAATGATGTTTGTGCCTTTATTCGCTACTACGGCGAGCAAGATGGCGAATAGAAATAGCCACGGTTCTATCCAGGATTTGCTCATAAAGAGTAAAATAACCATTGCGCAGCCAACGGCCAATACTGTAACGTGTATTTGCATGACTTCGCCATTGAAATTGTAAACTTGTCCGGCTTCTTCGATTTCGAATTTGTCTTTGTATTCATTGTGGATTGCGTTGTAAACATGGTTGGCGGTTTCCGAATCTGCTGGCGCATCTACATTGATTTTATAGCGCGTGTAATTATCGCGGTTGTAAGTGTCGCTAGCATCGTAATCGACTGACTTTACGCCCTCTATTGACTCGATATGTTCTTTGATTTGCATTTTTTCTGCGTCTGGAACGTTGGTCAACATCATTTCGTAGGCGCTGGTTGAATCGTAATCAAACTCATCGTTCATGATGTTTAGACCGAGTGTGGTTTCGGAGTCAGCTGGCATGTAGGAGTAAATATCTTTATTGATATTGACTTTTGTTGAAAGGATGCCGCATATTATCACAAATATCAAAAAAACACCAAAGATTACATAACAATGATTAACGATAAAATCTGATATTTTGTGCATATTTGTCTATTATATCTATACAATAATAATCAAAGAAGAACAGTATTATTGTACTGTGTCTAAAAATAGACATTGTATTGACATTTTGTTCAAAGAGTAGTATAATAATGAAATGGTTAATGCTTCTTATTATAGAACAACTGAGAAGACTCGTCGTAAAATCCGCAAAGCTTTTGCGGATTTGTTAGCGACGCATGGGTCTGTCAAGAATATTACTGTAACTGAATTGGCAGATCAAGCTGAAATTACGCGTGGTACTTTTTATAATCATTATAATAATCTCTATGAGGTTGGCGCTGAGCTTCAAGCTGAAATCGAAAAGGAGCTTTTTGCTGAACGTTTTGAATTTGACTCCACCGATGACGTTGATCGATATGTGAATCAAATTTTTAATTTTCTCAAGCAGCATGAAGGTGTTTACCGTCAGCTTTTGTCTAGTGATGCACCGACGGCTTTTCTTGGTCAGCTCGAAAATGGTATGGCGCAGCGTGTTCTTTCGATCATGCGCGAAAAAGGTATCAATGATAAAAGTGTTGAATTTGAACTTTTGATTCTTACGAGTGGTACCTTTGCTATTTTACGTAAATACTATCGTAGTGAGGTTTCCGTAACACTCGATGATCTTTGTGATTATCTTAGCAATAAGCTTCGGGTTATGTTTGAACGTTACGTCAAATAGCTTTTTTAGTGATACCTTGATTTTGGTTTTCGTGAAGCGTTTTTGTACTAGTGTCGTAAATGTTTTAGTTCTTGCCTAATATAACCTTATGTATAATGTAGGAAATAATAAGGACTACTAAATTGACTATGACTACCGTAGCTCCGGTTGGAGAAGTAATTAGATAAGAGATTGTCAAGCCCAAGACGAAATTTATTACTGAAATTAGTACCGAGTGTATCACTACGTGTTTAAACGATTTTGAAAATTGCATGGCAATAAGTGTTGGGAATATTATTAGGCTCGAAATCAAAAGTGCGCCGAGTAATCTCATGCCAAATACGACTACAAGCGAGCAGATTGTTGCAAAAATTGCATCATAGATATTTGTTTTTATACCAATTGCTTTCGCAAAATCTTCATCGAAAGTAATTGCAAAAATACAGTTATGTGTAAATACGTATAACAGAATAACTATAATTGTTAGGGCCAAACTTAGCCAAACGTCACTCCATCCGATCGATAATATACTTCCAAAAAGATAGCTGTTTAGGTCGATATTAACACCTTTTGTTAAAGATATTGCTATAGTGCCAATTGCTAAGCTAGAAGCAGATAGTAGCGCAATTAGTGCATCGCCATTAGCTTTTTTGCTATTGCTTAATTTTAAAACGAAGAATGATGCTGCAATTACGATTGGTATGGCGAACCAAAGTGGTGTTAAGTTTAGTGCTGTTGCGATTGCGAAAGCACCGAAAGTTGCATGCGATAAGCCGTCTCCTATCATGGAGTTCTTGCGGAGCACAAGTGAAACGCCTACGAGTGCTGCACAAATGGAAATAAGAATCCCTACAACAAGAGCACGCTCTATAAAAGTGTATGACAACATTTCAAAAAGCCAGTTCATTTGAAGCTCTCTAGATAATCGGAAGTTGAGTAGCATTCGACTTTCGATTCTTTAATGTTAATAATTTTATTTCCGATTAAATCTTCGGCATCTAAATCGTGGGTAATCATAATAATCGTAAGACCAGACTTATTGAGTTCTTTTAGCTCATTGTAAAATTCTTTACGGGATTTATAATCTAGGTTGTTTGATGGTTCGTCTAGAATTAGAATTTTTGAGGTGGCAGCAAGTGCTCTAGCAAGTAGTACCTTTTGTTTTTGGCCGCCAGAAAGGCTGGAAAAACTCGAATTTTTCAGTCCTAAAATATTGAGCCGTCTTAATGATTTTTCTGCTCTGTCTTTGTTTTCTTTGCGATAGAAAGCTTTCATGCCAAGCTGTCCTAAAGTGCCAGAAAGTACTATTTCAATGACTGTAGCCGGAAAAATCATATCTGTTTTAGTGTCTTGAGGTAAAAATCCGATTGATTTTCGCTTATTATTATTTTCAAATATGATTTTTCCCGAGTCTGGTTTGATAAGTCCCAGTATGGCTTTAATGAGTGTGCTTTTGCCTGAACCATTTGCACCGACAACACAGACGAAATCCTCTTCGTCAATTACAAAATTGGCAGAATTAATTACCTTATTTGAGCCGTAGCTTATAGAGACATTTTTTGCAATGATTGCGTGGCTCATATTACTTTAATGCCTCCTTCAGTACTTTGATATTGTTTTCCATAATATCTGCGTAGGTTAAACCTTTTTCAAAATCGTCACTAGAAATATTATGTGCCGCATTCAAAGTCATTACCTTTGCATCGGCTTCGTCTGCAATAGTTTTTGCCAGTTTATCCGAAGTTAATTCGATTTTAAGAATTGTTTTAATATTGTCGGATTTTGCTTTGTTGATTAGGAAAGCGATTGTTTTGTTGCTAGCTTCAGTTTGTTCAGAACAACCGGGGAAAGCCGCGTAATAGTCTAGGTTGTATTCGTCTACGAGATAGCGGAATGGAAAACGATCGCCAAAGATTAATTCTTTTTTGTTACTGCTTTTTACAATATCGCGAATCTTTTGGTCGATATTGGATAGATGGGAAGTGTAGGCGGCTGCATTTTTTGTGTAGAAATCTTCGTTTTCTGGATGGATCATAGAAAGTTTGTCTTTTATGCCATTTACTAACTTGATTGCGTTAACTGGGCTTGTCCATATATGTTCGTCATATTCAATTCCTTCTTCATGATGATATTTGTGCTCTTCACTTCTTTCTTCGGATTTATGCTTGTGTTCATACCCTTCCATGCCTTCGGACAATTCTTCTTCTTTTACTTCAACTAGATCCATGAGACGTAGGATTTTTTCTTCTGGTATTTCATTATCTTTTAGTAAATTATTAACCCATTCGTCTGATTCGCCACCGACATAGATAAATAAACTGGCATTTTTGATATTAATGATGTCTTCTGGTGTTGGTTCAAAGTCGTGCATCTCGGTTCCTGGTTTGAGCAACATAGAGATTTCGGAATTGTCGCCAGTAACAGCACGTGCAAAATCGTATCCAATAAAATTGGATGATAGGATGTCTGCTGTTTTTTTATTTTGACTAAGTTTTATGACTGAAATAATGCTAATGCCTAGAATAAAAACAATTGCCAGTATGCCACCAATAGCTTTAAATGATCTATTCTGTATTATTTCTCCCATGCTTTGCATCTGTCGCAGATTCCATAAATAGTAATATCTTTTTGATCTATTTCGAAGTGATGTTTATTTTTGAAGTGTTTTTCATTTTTAATTATACATAAATTATGTGAAAAAATCAAATATTCCGTATCATCTCAGAACCTTTGCAACATAAAATGGCAAGCTTCTTGCCTATCTCCTGGTAATTTGGTAGAAATAGATACAATACATCTATTTAATCCTTTTTGCTTTTATTTTGGGAACTTTATAGTGTGATATAATAATGGCATAATAATTGGAGGATTTGATATGTGTGGAATAGTGGGTTATGTGGGCGAAAAAGATGCACAGAATTTTTTGATTTCTGGTTTAAAAAGGCTGGAGTATAGGGGGTATGATTCGGCTGGGATTGTGACAATTTCTGAGAATGGGAAGGCGACTTTGATTCGTGCTAAGGGCAAAATAGTAGAATTGGAAAAGAAGCTTTCTAAGAATAAAAATGATGATAAAATTGGAATCGGTCACACGAGATGGGCTACGCATGGTGAGCCATCGGAGAATAATGCACATCCACATAAGGCCGGCTCTATTTATTTAGTACACAATGGAATAATTGAAAATTACAAGGAATTGAAGGCTGAACTTGTATCTTCGCATGATTTTAAGTCAAATACGGATACTGAAGTATTGGCTGCACTAATCAATTCTTTTTATGATAATGGAAAGCATCCATTGGTAAATGCAGTGGTTCAAGCGTTGAAATTAGTAAAGGGTACTTATGGGATTGCGGTGGTTTCGGAACTCGAACCAGAAGAAATGGTGGTGGCAAGATGTGGATCACCTTTGGTAATTGGGGTTGGTCATGACGAGACGTTGGTGGCTTCGGATGCGTCAGCACTTGTAGGACACACAAAAAACGCAATTTATTTAAATGATGGTGAAGTAGCTTTAATAACAAAAAATAGTATTGAAGTAAAAACTTTGAATGCGGAGCCTGTTTCGGCTAAGGTAGAGGAGATTGAAACAAATTTGGCCGCAATTCAAAAGGGTGGATATGACCACTTTTTGCTAAAAGAAATAATGGAACAGCCTGAATCGCTTTCTGAGACATTGAGGGGAAGAGTGGATGTAGAAAATAATACCGTGCATCTTGGTGGACCTGGATTATCTCAAGACGAACTTAGGAGTATTAAACACCTTGTAATAGTTGGTTGTGGTACAGCTTATCATGCAGGGCTTTTGGCTAGTTATTATATTGAAAAATTTACTCCAGAAATAACAGTTGAGGTAGTGATTGCTTCTGAATATCGCTACAGGGATGCTTATATTCCAGATGATTCGGTTGCTCTTATTGTATCTCAGTCTGGCGAAACAGCCGATACATTGGCTTGTCTTAGAGAAATAAAGAAAAAAGGAGTAAAAACAATTGGGATTGTGAACGCAATTGGATCGACGATTGCGCGAGAAGTGGATGGTGGTACTTATGTACATGTGGGGCCAGAGATATCGGTAGCTTCAACCAAGGCGTTTACTTCTCAAGTGATTGCGATGGTGATGTTTGGACTAACGATTGCTCAGGCTAAAAGTGTTAAAAGTTCTATTCTTGCTCCATACATAAAGGAAATTGCCGCTTTGCCGGAGGAGATCCGTAAGGTGCTTAAAGATAATTCCGAAATAGTGAAAACTATTGCTAGTAAGTATGTAGATTATGATCATGCTATATATTTAGGAAGAGACACTGCTTATCCGTCTGCTATGGAAGGGGCTTTGAAATTAAAAGAAATATCATATGTGGATGCAAACGCTTATGCATTTGGCGAATTAAAACATGGTCCTTTGGCACTAGTAGATGATAGATTTTTTGAAATAGCACTTTTACCTGAAGGACCTTTGTTTGAAAAGGCGGTTTCGAATGTGCAGGAGGTATTAGCAAGAGATGGGCATATGATTGTAATAACTGATGCTCAGGAGTTTGATTTGCCTGTAGAAAATGTTGTAAAAATTACAACAGATATTAAAATTTTTACACCACTTTTGATGAATCTCATATCACAATTATTTGCATACTATACAACTGTTGCTAAAGGGTTTAATGTGGATCAGCCTAGAAACTTAGCAAAGTCTGTAACGGTTGAATAATCTATTGATTGATATTGGGATTATGAGGTTTATGATTTTGTTGGTTGAAATCGATTCGACTGTATTTTGATAAGGCATTATGACTGAAGATGGGTGGCCTGCGTGTTGGTAGTGCTTACTGGTTAAATTTTAATATTATGTTATAATAATAATATGAAAAAAAGTTCCGATTTTTTCCTGAAATTATCGCTTATTATTGGTGATGCGTTGGCTTTGGTTTTGTCGTTTGCAGCAGCTTATTTCATTCGTATCTATATGGATCCGAGGCCTTATGTATTCGAAGCACAATTATTAGATTTCGTATTGACTTCTGCATGGGTAGTGCCGGCGATGCTTGTGATCATTGCGGCACTTGGGCTTTATAAAAAATCTATAATTCTTAGAAAAACGAGGCTTAAGGAATGGGGAAGAGTGTTTATTGCGGCAATACTATCTGTGGCTGCTTTGATTGTGTATGATTTTTTTACTGGCGAAAACTTGTTTCCAGTAAGAGTGATGGCGGTAACTGCTGTTGTGCTTTCGTTTGTCTTTTTGGTGTTGGAGCGTGTGTTGATTAGAGCTTTGATGCGTCTTATTTTTAGAAACGATTACGCAATTAAGCGTGTAATTATAATTGGTAATTCTAAGAATACGGAATATTTGGCTGATTATATATCTTCTAATCCGGAATCTGGTTATAAGCTAGCTGGAATTGTAGCGGGTGGGAGATTTGTGCCTCGGGATTTGAAGACACGCCAATACTCTTCGCTCAAAGAGGCTTTGAGAAGGGTGAGAGCGGATGTGATTTTTCAGACAGACGAAAAGTCTACTGAATATGTGTATAAGCAAGCGGTTAATAGGCACCTTTTGTATTATTTTGTACCATCTGAGACGGCGCTTTCCTCTCATTTTGGCGAGTTAGAGCTTATAGGTAATACTCCGGCAGTGTTAGTGATGACTACTCCACTATCCGGGTTTAATGCCGGCATTAAGAGATTATTTGACTTTTCGTTTGCACTTGTTGCGATTATTGTGACAGCTATTCCGATGCTTATCGTGTGGATAATACTGAAGTTTTCGGATTTTCGTCACTCGGCATTGTATACTGATGAAAGGTTAACACAGTATAACCGGAGGTTTAAATGTTATAAATTTCGGACTATGAAGCCGGAGTATAGCGGCATGACGGCGGAAGAAGCATTTATAAAAATGGGTAAGCCACAGTTGATAAAAAAGTATCGAAAACAAGGTGATTATATGAAAGATGATCCTAGAATTACCAAAATTGGTAGATTCCTTCGACGAATGTCGATTGATGAATTGCCTCAACTATTTAATATTTTGAAGGGAGATATTTCTCTGATTGGACCACGAGCACTTTTGCCTGGAGAACTACGTGATTATGGGGATAGGTCTCTTATTCTTACGGTAAAATCAGGTTTGACGGGGTTTGCGCAGGTATCAGGAAGAAGAAACATTTCATTTGAAGAACGAAGAGCACTCGATATATATTATGTAAGAAATTGGTCTTTGATGCTTGATCTTTCGATTTTCTTTAAGACGATAGCGGTAGTGTTTAAGGGCGAAGGTGCAAAATGAAAGTAAAACGACATTACTACGGCACTCTACTTCGTCAAAGATTCCGCTACTTGCTCACCGTACGCCAAGTACGGCTCGCTCCGTTGCTCGGATTTTCCTCGTATAGCGCTCGTATTAATGTCGTTTTAGTTTTGGGAGTGTCGTGATGAAGGTGGCGATTGTATGTGATTGGCTTACCAATGTAGGAGGGGCAGAGAAGGTACTACTTGAGATACATAGATTGTATCCAAAAGCGCCGATTTATACTTCAAAATATTCACCAAAGGGAATCGATTGGTTTTTGGATGCGGATGTGAGAACTGGATGGTTGCAAATGTTTCCTACTTGTATGAGAAGGCTACTTGCACCTCTTAGGCAGAGGTGGTTTCGAAAACTGGATTTGTCGGAATATGATTTGATTATTTCCGTAACTGGGGCAGAGGCGAAGGCTGTGAAGTCTGGCAAACGACTTCACGAAGAGGGAAAGAAGTCGAAAAATCCAAATGGAATACATATATCGTATTGTCATGTACCGACGCAATACTATTGGCAAATGTATGACGAGTATGTAGAGAATCCTGGATTTGGGTTTTTGAATCCAGTTGTAAGGTTTTTCTTTAAGTTGCTTGTGAAACCTTTGAGAAAAGGAGATTATAGAGCAGCGCAGACGCCAGATTATTTTGTAACGATTAGTGAATATGCGAAGGAGTTGATGGGTAAATACTATGATCGGGAAGCGACCGTTATACATCCACCGGTGGAAGTTGAAAATTTTAGCAATCGATCTGGTGATTCTGAGATGGGCGAATATTATATTATTACTAGTCGGCAAGTGAATTGGAAAAGAATCGATCTTGCAGTAAAGGCTTGTATGAAACTCGGAAGAAAGATATTGGTTGTAGGTGAGGGACCAGAACACAATAATTTAGTTAAAATGTCAAATGGTTCGAAGTGGGTGGAATTCTTGCCACTGCAAGGGAAGAGGGAATTAGCAAAATTACTTGCTGGAGCAAAGGGATATCTTTTCCCTAGTTTGGAGCCGTTTGGGATTGCACCAGTGGAAGCTTTGGCGGCAGGATGTCCGGTGATTGCGTTTGGTAAAGGTGGAGCTTGTGACTATATTAATGAGGGAGTAGACGGAATATTGTTTGACAAGCAGACCGTTAAATCTTTGACAGATGCAATTTTGAGGTTTGAGAAAATGAAGTTTGATCGTGATAGAGTTGTAAAGATGGCAGAGAAGTTTAGTGTGGACAGATTTGATAAGGAAGTACGGAATTATGTCAAAGAGAAGCTTGGATAAAGATATAAAACTAGAGCGTTCACGCGATGGTCACCTTCGCAACAGATCGGGCAGATTCGCTTCTAAGTTTTGTCACGTGATTTTCGGTTGTGAACGTTGTAAAAATGACAACGATTTGCATTTTTTATGTCCTGGATTGTTTTTTAAGTTTCTTATTTGTATTTTGCCAATTTGTCTTTTCTTTTCTTATTATCCGGTGATTTCGTTTGGTGGTAGTGAGACGATGAATTTTGAGTTATCAGTGCCCCTTATATGGTTGGTGGCATTTGATTTACTGGGGTTTATCTTGCTATGTAAGAGCAAAAAGCTGTTTAATGGATCAAGGGGGAAATGGATATGGTTACTTTTTCCTGCGTGGCTTTTGCTTACGGTATTATGGTCATTAAATCCAACGAGAGGGGTTTTAACGGTTGGAATATTGTGGTTGATTTATTTTGCTGGTTATATAATGTGGAGTTTTCGTGAAATATTTGATGATGATTTTCGAGCAAAGTGGTTGAAATGGTTTGTTGGTTCAACTTTGGTAGTTTGTATGTGGTGTGTTTTGCAGTGTATTTTGGATTTAGCGGGGGTGAGTCAAGGCTATTCCTTGATGTGTGACGGCTGTACATATCGGATGTTTGGGTTTCCGCATCCAAATGGGTTTGCGATTGAACCGCAGTTTATGGGTAATTTACTCCTGGCGCCAGCAATAGTAGTAGCGTGGTTTTTATTGTTGAAACAAAACCATATAAAACCAGAACGGGAGCGCTCACGCGATGGTCATTTTTACAACGGGTCAGTCGGACTCGCCCCTGTATTTCAGTACAGGCTTCTCGTCCGTGACCGTTGTAAAAATGACAACGGTTCACGCTCTTTATGTTCTGGTTTTATATGGTTTTGTTTCGCTATAATAACCACGACGCTGTTTTTGACATTTTCGCGAGGGGCGATTTATGCATTAGTAGTGGGGATGTTGTTTGTATCTGGATTTGTGGTGTTTGGCGTAAGAAGACAAAAACGAGGCGAACTCTTGAAACGATTGGGGATATTATGGGGAGTGGTAATTCTCTCTTTTGTGATGGCATTAAATATGCAAGGTGTTATGGCGGAATTGTCTCCTACTGATGATGATTATTTTGATGGAATTTCTAGGGTAGTAAACCATCTTTCGCTAGGTGTGATTAATATTAGAAGTGGGAACAGTATTGATAATCCTGAAATTGAAAATACAAAAGGGGAATTGAGGGAGGACACATTTGTAGTTGTGGAAAACATTGAGCAAAAATCTGTGGAAAACTCTGATGGTAACTCTGATGACAAAGCAGTTTTTGACGGTTATGTGACGGAATCTACGGATACACGCATGAAATTAACTGGGGCGGCGCTTGAGGTGTGGTCTAAGGATATTTCGACAATGTTATTTGGTGTGGGGCTTGGTGGGGCTGGCCAGGCGATGTATAACCACGGGCTTACTGCGTCACCAAAGGAAATAGTACAAAACCAATATGCTTCTTTGCTGCTTGAGAGCGGATTGGTTGGTATTTCCCTGTTTATTATGACTATTGTTTTGATTGTGAGGTTGATTTGGATACGTGACTCTAGAATAGTATTTCTTGGAATAATCGTGGCTTATGGAGTAAGTTTATTTTTCTTTGCTGGACTTCCTAATGCGCTCCATATTTATTTGTTACCTATTGTGATTTTTATGCTTTTATAGATTTGATTATATGTAAGTAATTAGAGTGGGAGGCGGAAATAGTTAGTATCGTAGATCTTGGCGCCTTTGTGCTGATAAAAAGCCTGAGCAGCTTCGCGGCCATGACCAGAGGTGAAACAAAGTTCGGTGCAATGTTTATCTTTGGCCCAGTCTAGCATGGCGTCCCAGAGAGCGGAGCCGACACCTTGACCACGGAGTGTTTGGTCGGTAACGAAATCTTCGAGATAGGCAACTTTTCTGACAATTGGCCCCATAATTATAGATAGTGTAGCAATGCCGATAATTTGATTGTTGTTATCGAGGGCGAGGAGCATGTCGTGGCTGTCAGAATTGATTAAATCGTCGAACCATTCTTTGGGGATTTCGCCACGGTCTTTGCCACTTCTTGATAGCTGGATCAATAATTCCCTAACTCTATCAGCAGTTTTTTTGTCGTATTTGGTTAATAGTTTAGTTTTCATAATACCATCCTTTCTTTTGGCGACACTATATTTCATTTGGGGTCGCGTCGTTTTCCCCTGTCGCCACAGGGGAAAACGCGCTAAATCTCGCGCTGCCGCGCTCCGAAATACCCCAAATTGAAATATAGTTGTCGTTTCATAAATTCTTTTCTAATTTATCTTTTAACTCATTAGCTAAAGTATTGATGGAATCTTGGCTGTCGCCCCACATGGTGATACGGATTAATGGTTCGGTGCCAGAAGGGCGGACGAGGAGTCGGCCGTGTTCTTTTTCGAGTTTTTTATTGTATTCTAGAAGGATTGTTCTAGCGGCATCAGATGATTTGAGGGATTCTTTTTGGTCTGGAGTGGCAGGCATGTTGATGATGACTTGGGGGGATTTTTGATAAATGCTGGCAAGTTCATGAAGGGATTTGTTGGTGCTTGAGATGACTTTGGTGACCATGAGGGAAGTAAGCATGCCATCGCCGGTAGCTTCGTTTGGAAGAATAATGTGGCCGGATTGTTCCCCACCGATTTTTATGTTTAGCGTACGCATGGCCTCGGCGACGTTTGAATCGCCGACGGCAGTGATTTCGGTTACGATTTTGTTGTCTTTGGCCCAATTGAGTAGGCCTTGGTTGGCCATAACGGTGACGGCAATTTGGTCTAACTCAAGGAAATTTGCGAGGATAGCGATGATTTGATCTCCGTCTATTTCGTTTTCCTGATTATCAATCATTAGACAACGGTCGCCATCACCATCAAAAGCAATGCCAAAATCTAAGTGGTTTTTTGTGACGAGATCTTTTAGTGGTTCTAGGTGAGTACTACCACAGCCGGCGTTGATTTTGGTGCCATAGCTAGGGTTGGCATTGATAAGTTCGACTTTGGCACCGAGTTTTTCGAAAACTTCTTTGTTGATAACACTAGTGGCGCCGTTGGCGCAATCCATGCCGATTTGAAGACCTTGAAAATCTACAGTTTCGAGGTAGTTTAGCAAATGTTCTTTATATATACTAATGGCTTCGTCGTGAATGTTTTCCCTCAAAGTGGTAGAGGCGAAAGTGAAAGATTCTTTGGAATCGAGAGAGTTTTCGATCGAGCTGCAGCCGGCTTCGCAAAGCTTGATGCCGGAGGTGGTGCCACGTTCGAAGATTTTGATGCCGTTGTCGGTGTATGGATTATGAGAAGCTGTGACATCGATTGCAAAATCAAACCCCATTTCATAAAAGCAATAATTAATGGCTGGAGTAGACAAAACGCCTACAGACGAGTATTCGATGCCAAAAGATTCGCAAGCAGTGCTTAAATCTTGCAAAATCCATTCGGTAGATTCGCGAGTGTCGCCACCAAGCATGATTTTGACATTGTCGCCAGCATAGTTGATAAGGCCACGGATAATTTTGGTTAAAAAATCTGAAGTAAACATTTCTGCTTTGCCTCGAATGCCGTCAGTGCCAAAGTATTTCATGATAAAGTTAATCCTTTCCTAAACAACCAAATAATGTCTCGTGGGGCCGCGTCCAGCCGGCCCATCGCCATGGGCGGCTGGCGCTAAATCTCGCG
>CAMOIR010000011.1 GCA_946616455.1 uncultured Candidatus Saccharibacteria bacterium
CAAATCCTGTCGGGCGTACCAAATAAAAAGAAGACCTTTAGGTCTTATTTTTGATTCTTTTAATTGGCTCTAATCATGAAATCAATTACACAAAGAATTAAACACTAATTTTTATAAAAACATAAACATTATGTTATAATAAAATTATGGAATGGAAATTAATCACAGATATAATATTAATACTATCATTTATAACTTTAGGTGCGTTTGTCATCATGGGGCTTTACCAATGGATTACACGCAAATCACTAAAAAAGGTGGATCCTTGGCTCCTTTGGATGCCACTTCCGCTTATCCTAATGGTGATAACTTATTTAATCTTCGATAAGCTCTTTCCTATCAATACTAGACCAAATGGTTCTGGCGAACCTTCCTTCCCTTCTACGCACGCCATGGTTGTCTCGACCATCTTCTTTATCGCCATGATTAATCTTTCAAAATTTGTAAAATCAAAAAAATTACAACTTGTTCTAGAAATCATCATGGTTATTCTCATTGGTATCACATGCACGGGTAGAATATTCTCAGACATGCATTGGCCAGTTGATGTTATCGCAGGAGTTGCTTTTGCCTACATTTTTACCGAGATTTACTATCAAATCATTCACCGACGAGGCAAAAATGGCAAGCGTATTCACTAAAATTATCCAGGGCGAGATTCCCTGCTATAAGGTCTATGAGGACGACAAAACACTTGCATTTCTAGATATTAATCCAGAAACCAAAGGCCATACTTTGGTTGTACCCAAAAAAGAAGTTGATAAAATCTACGAACTAGAAGACGAAGACTATGTTGCACTTATGCAAACAGTCAAGAAATTATCTACATACATGGAATCCAAACTTGGTGCCCGCATTCTCTGGAAAGTAGTTGGTACTGACGTTCCACACGCACATGTCCACCTTATGCCATTAGACGAATCCTGGGAGTATGGTAAAACCCTAAAACTAACCCCAGAAGAATTTGAGCAAATCCGTACAAAGATAGAGTATCGGGAATAGTCAAATCATCCTTATAACCACCCATTGTGGTATAATATTGTAAAAGAGTAAGAGGATGATAAAATGAAATTTGCAACTAGTTACGAGCCAAATCAATATGAATCTGACATTTATGGTGCCTGGGAAGCCGCAGGTGTTTTTAATCCGAGCACTACTGCAATACCAGTTGATGATGATGGCGATGGTATTGATGACCGTGAAGAACGACTAGAATCAGGACGCAATAATTCCGAACAATCCACAGATACTAATGACCATTCTCGTAATGGTCACGAATCTGAGTCTGACTATTACTCTATCGTCATGCCGCCACCAAATGCTAACGGTAATTTGCATATTGGTCATGGTCTTACCATCGCTCTAGAAGATTCTCTTATTCGTTACTATCGCCTAAAAGGTAAATCTTCTTGGTATATCCCAGGAGCCGATCATGCCGGTTTTGAAACTTGGGTTGTGTATGAACGTAATCTAGAAGCAAAAGGTCATAGTCGTTTTGAATACGATCGCAACGAGCTTTATGCACGCGTGTGGGACTTTGTTGCCGAGCAGCGAGGTAATATGGAATTGCAGCTTCGTGCTCTTGGCGCTTCTTGCTCTTGGGATGATCTCACTTTTACGCTCGACGAAAATGTGATTGATAGAGTATATACTACTTTTGAAAAAATGTGGAACGACGGATTGATCTATCGAGGAGAAAAGCTCGTCAACTTTTGTCCTAAGCATCAAACCGCTTTTGCAGATATTGAAGTCGAACACAAAGACGAAAAAGGCACTCTCTGGGAAATTGCCTACGACATCTCAGACAATGAAGAATTACAGAACTCTCCATTAACCGAAATCATTGTATCCACTACTCGTCCAGAAACCTTATTTGGGGATACCGCTGTAGCCGTAAACCCAGATGATGAACGTTATAAGAATCTCGTCGGTAAATACGTCAAGTTACCACTGACAGAAAAAATAATTCCTATTATCGCCGATGAGCACGCTGACGCAGAATATGGTACTGGGGCAGTGAAGATTACTCCAGCTCACGACTTTGATGATTTCGAAGTAGGTGAACGTCACAATCTCGAACGAGTCCAAGTTATTGCAGAAGACGGCACCATGATAAATGTTCCAGAGAAATATCTTGGTATGACCGTGGCAGAATGCCGCAAACAGGTCCTGAAGGATTTAAAGGAGCAAGATCTTCTAAAAGGTGAGAAAAAAATCGTTCACTCCGTTGCTCACTGTTATAAATGTGGCACGGTCTTAGAGCCTACCCTGAAAGAACAATGGTTTGTCGACGTAGAAACTCTAGCCAAAAATGCTATTAAACACCTTGAAGCGGGCGAAATTAAGTTTTATCCAGAAAGTAAAGGCAAAATCCTGATCAATTACCTAAAAAACCTCAAAGATTGGAATATCTCTCGACAAATTCCATGGGGTATTGCAATTCCAATGTTCCATCAAGCCGGCCTAGAAACCAAACCCGGTAATCATTCACCCGAATCAGATAATACCAACGGTGTCTTAAGCGAACATACTTCACCTGCAGGCAAAGCCACCGATGAGCCGGATTGGATTTTCGATCGCCGCACTAATCTAAAAGAAATCGAAAAAGCCGGAGTAAAGTATATTCGCGACGAGGATACTTTTGACACTTGGTTCTCTTCTAGTCACTGGCCAATCGTTTGTACTAATTGGACCGAAGAAAACTTCAATCCTTACTATCCTTTAAATGTCATGGAAACTGGTGCCGATATTCTCTTTGCCTGGGTAGCACGTATGATTATGATGGGGTTATATGTTACCGGCGAAGTACCATTCAAAGAAGTTTATCTTCATGGTCTCGTCCTGGATAGCCATGGTCAAAAAATGTCAAAGTCCAAAGGAAATGTGATCAACCCAATGGATCTCGTAGCCAAATACGGCTCTGATGCCTTCCGCCTTGGCATTCTTCGTGGTCGGTCTGCTGGTATGAATCAAGCCTTCAGCGAAAACTCTGTTATCTCTGGTCGTAATCTTTGTAACAAACTCTGGAATATCTCTCGCCTCATTCAATCCATCGTGGACGAGAAATCCGACAACATCATTTCAAAACCCTATACTACAGAGAACATGGGAGAAGATTGGATTTGTCGCGAGATCAATAGCTGTTTGACTCAAGTAGAAAAATGCATAAAAGACTATCGTTTTGCTGAGGCTGTTGAAGTGCTCTATCAAACCATTTGGGATAAATACGCAGACTGGTTCCTAGAAAGTCAAAAGCTCTACAAAAACACCCCACTTCTTAAAAAGACTCTTGAAACACTTCTTATTTCTCTTCATCCTTTTGCACCATTCGTTACTGAAGCGATTTGGCAAAACCTATCATGGACAAATGGTTTTATCATTACCGCAAAATGGCCCAAGAAACTACAATATGACCCCATTTCAGCTGAAAACTTTGAAAACATAAGAAATATCGTGTCAGAAGCAAGAAGCACCTTACAGGCCCTGCCAGGCGCCAATAACAGCAAAAAATACGGTCTATTATATGATAATGACAGTCTAGTTAGCGATAACCAACTATTAATCAAGGTTCTAACCAAGGTTCCTACCATCAACTCTCTTGATGGCACTCCACGTGGTCTTAAACTCGCCCTAGCAAATCACGAGCTCTATCTAGATGTCCCAGAAAGCATTGTCAAAGAATACAAAGATGCGCTCACCGAAAAAATCCTCACCGTTGGTCGCGAATTAGATGCCCTTAATCTTCGCATGTCTAATTCAAATTATGTCAATAAAGCCCCTGCTCATCTTGTCAAAGAAACCGAGGATCAAATCAAAGAAAAAGAGTCTCTCATTTCTCGTCTCAAAACCCAGCTCGAAATCATTTAGTGATATAATTGCCTTATGACATTCCAAGAAGTCGAGGCGGCCCGTGAAGCCTATCATCAAAAAATCAAAAAGCAGATAGTGATTACCATAGCCATTATTATGGTCCTTCCAATCATTTCCCTGTTTAGCAGTAATCTGGCGATGGCATTGTATGAGCTTTTCTTCTTCTCCTTTATAATCTCTATTTTTGCGGTAATTATTGCTTCCTTTGCAAATCGCAAAGTTGCCAATGCCTACCGTAAAGCATATAAGGCCTATTTTGTCGAACAAAACCTAAAAAAAGTCTTTACAGATTTACACTACTCTCATGAAATGGGCTTATCGCGACAATTCTTAGAGCAAACAGGTATGGTAAACACTGGTGATCATTACAGTTCTAACGATTACACAAATGGCAAATATAAAGATGTTGCTTTTTCCCAAGCCGATGTCCATATTCAGATTAGACAGACTGATTCGGAAGGTAATACTAATTATGTCACAATTTTTAAGGGGCGATTTATGATATTTGAGTTTCCCAAAAAATTCAATTTCAAACTAGGTCTAATTGGTAAAAAGTTTCACGCTTACCGTAAACCAAGCTCAGACAAAGCGACTGGCCGCAAAATGGAAAAAATCACCACCGAATCCAGCGAGTTTAATAGTGCATTTCGCATCTATGGAGCAGATGGATTCGAAACCTATTACATCCTCGACCCTGCGTTTATGGTCAAACTCCTCAACATCAACGAACACTATAAGGGTAAAACCATTTTCTGTTTCAATAATAATCAGCTTCTTATCGGCACAAACGATGGCAAGGACTCATTTGAACCACCTCGTCCTAGCAAGCCTATCGATGAGGTCAAAGAAAATGCCAAGATCTTAGCAGAAATCAAAGCCATTACAGACTTTGTGGATCAGCTTTCACTAGATCGCAAACTCTTTAAATAAACCACAAGAGGTTTATTTTTTGTCATATCGGTTCAAATTAAAAAGCGGTGTTCCCTTCTCTTGATCGATTATTCCCTGTGCTTTTTTAACCAATCGTTCTAAAGATTTTTCAGAAGAAGCAGAGCCAATGTGGATAGTTTTTACCACACGATTCCCTTCCTTATAACAAACCTGCACACCAGTAGCACCAGAAGTAGTTTCAAATTTTCTGATATAAGCCATACAGTAATTGTAGCATGATTTGAGAAGAACGTTTTTAACGTATAGCAAAATCAGGTTGTTGATAAAACCACAAAAATTTGAAAGTTTATCCACAAGCAGAATGGCTTTATAAACACTTTTATCCACAGAAACCATAAACAAAATTAATTACATTTCCCTGCTATGCTAGCAACCACTCATGCTAGCAACCGCACTTGACAAACAATTCCGCTTCCGCTAAAATCAAAATAACAACTGGCAACCGCATCTGCCGTTGGGAGATTTAGCATCCGAATCATTAGTTTTTCTAATTAGTCGTGATAGCTAATTCAAAAATCCGATCCATGATCGGTGTTTAAGCATAACAGGAAATATTATGCTTAAGTTGTCAATGTTTTTCACATGTTCATATGGTATAATTGTTTTTGATGAAAATTCCAATTACACAATCTAAAGAATGGCATATACTTCAAGAGGATCTAGGGGAGGTAGATTTTTTTGAAAAAGGGAATAACTACCAGTTTTTGGCCATTTTAAAGAAAACTAAGTTTAACAACTACCTCTATCTTCCATACGGACCTATTGCAAAGGACAGGGAAGCATTTCACAATGCCCTAAAAAACCTTAAAGCATTAGCAAAGAAGCATCACTGTGATTTTATAAGAATAGAACCATTTGATGAGAAATTTCAAAATTATCTCCCTAATAATGCCAAAAAATCCCATAATTTAAACCCGGAACTCACCTGGATTCTGGATCTAAACGGACAAGATGAATCCGTAAACAAGAAACTTCCATCAAGGCTTCTAAGATACCATAAAAAAATGGCAGCAAACCATCTTGAAATAATCAAGTCTAAAGATCCAGAAGATATCGACCATTTATTAAAGCTCCAAAGAGAGCTTGCCAGCAAAAAGGGAATCAATACTTTCTCCAAACAATACCTAAAAACTGAATTAATGCAACCGTTTTCGACTTTGTATCTCATGAAATACACTAACCCAGAGAACAGCCACTCAGAAATCGTCGCTGCAGGACTGGTTTTTGACGACAAGGATACGCGCTACAATTTACAAGGAGCGCAATCCGATTTAGGAAGGAAACTTCATGCGACCGGCATCCTGACAATTCAATTGATTCTGGATGCAAAAGCAAAGAACCTAAAATATTTTGATTTTTGGGGAATCGCCCCAGAAGGTGCACCAAGCACCCATCCATGGGCAGGCTTTACGAATTTCAAAAAAATGTTTGATGGCGAGACACTAAAACACACAGGTACATATGACATCGTACTAAATCCAGTAAGATATAAAGTGTACAAAATTCTTCGCAGGCTAAATCGAATGGCGCGATAATTACATGCTATAATTAAACCATGAAGTTCGTTACATTAGATTCGGAAACATTTAGGGCGTTTGCCAGTAATTATAGAGATAAATCCTTCTATCAAACTCCAGAAATCGCTAAACTAAGAGAGAAAGGTGGCTGGACCACCTATTATTTCGGAATCGAAGAAAAAGGAAATATCATCGCAGGATCTATGATAGCAGCACGCCCTACGTTCTTGGGCAAATCAGTCTTCTATGCACCAGGGGGATTATTGGTGGATTATGAAAATGAAGAACTATTAAATTTCTTTACAAAACATCTCAAATCTTATCTACGCACGCACAACGGTTATGTCCTACATATTGAACCATACTACGAATTGATAGAAAGAGATCGTCACGGAGAAATAGTAGAAGGAGGATTTAATCATGAAAACGCCCTCCAAAACCTCAAAAAGCTAGGATACATTCGTCTCGCTGAATCCGACGAGCCAAAGTATTCTTTCGCTCTTGAAATAAATGGCCAAACAGAAGAGCAAATTTTTAGCGACATGAAAAGGAATACCAGAAACCATATCAGGAAAGCCGAAAAAATGGGTGTCACAATTCGTGAGCTAAAAAGGGAAGAGTTGGGTATTTTTAAGCAGATCACCGAATCTACGTCTAATCGCCGCAATTTTACCGATAAGCCACTAAGTTATTATGAAGAAATGTATGACCTCTTTCACTCCAGAGATGAAGTAAAGTTTCTTGTTGCGGAAGCGAAGCTGGGAGAAAACACTTCAAACAGTATTCCTTTGTCTGTAGCTATGTTTATCACTTATGGCAACGAAGTTATTTATCTCTTTTCTGGCTCCGACGAAAAGTACATGAAAGAATATAATGCCCAATACCTAATCCAATGGCACATGATAAAATATGCTGTAAATCACGGATTCAAACGTTATAATTTCTACGGAATTCAAGGTCTTCCAGATAAAACGTCAAAAGATTATGGCATATATGACTTTAAAAAAGGCTTCACTTCAGACAGAACCGGCCGAGTGATCGAACTAATCGGAGCACACGAATTACCTATCAACAGCTTATTCTACAAGTTTCACCAAATTCTAAGTAAAATCAAACATTAAGGAGTAAATATGACAAGTAAAGTATATTTTACCAAAGAAATCACCCCAGAAAGTCTCATCAAGATTTATGAAGCCTTAGGAGTCAACCTAACAGGAAAGGTTGGAGTCAAAGTAAGCACCGGAGAGGCAGGCGCAAAAGGATACCTCAAAGCCGACCTAATAGGTCCACTAGTTAAAAAGCTAAATGGCACCATCATAGAATGCAACACTGCCTACCCAGGCAAACGCACTACAGCTGAAGAACATTACAAAGTCGCTGAGGATCATGGTTTTACGAAATTTGCCAATGTCGACATTATGGACGAAGAGGGTGATTTCAAAATCCCAGTAAATAACGGCAAACATCTAGAATTTGATCTTATCGGCAATCACTTTGCAGAATACGACTCTATCCTAAATCTAGCGCATGGCAAAGGCCATGCTATGGGAGGATTTGGTGCCAATCTTAAAAACCAATCCATTGGCATCGCATCACGAAAAGGCAAGGCCTACATCCACTCATGTGGCAAAACCACCAGTCCCAGACTATGTTGGATGTCCAAATATGAACAAATTGATTTCATCGAATCTATGGCCGAAGCCGCTACAGCTGTCGCTGATTATCTGAAGAAAGAAGGAAAACCTATCGCCTATGTCACCATTATGAACGCCCTATCGGTCGACTGTGATTGCGACAAGAATCAAGGTGACCCTGTTATGGCAGATCTTGGCATCGTTGCGTCGCTTGATCCGGTCGCAAATGACCAAGCATTCATAGATATGATTTGGGCTTCTACCGACCCAGGTGCTTCCGCCTTAAAAGAACGTATTGATACTCGTGAGGGTCGTGCTATTCTTCCATATGCCGAATCACTCGGTCTTGGCTCATGCAAGTATGAATTGGTTGAAATCTAATCACGCCTCACTAAATACATCATCAGGAGGGCGACTTAAGCCCTCTTTTTGTGCTACAATTATCCTATGAATTTACAAGGTCTCACAACGAAACAAGTTGCAAAAAAAATTGCCGAGGGCAAGGTCAACCGTACCACCTCAAAAAACCAAAACACCATCCCAAAAATCATCCTCAAAAACTCCATCACGATCTTCAACCTTGTTAATCTTGTTTTGGCCATTATGATTCTGCTAGTGGGCTCCTACAAAAACCTCCTATTTGTTTTTATTGCAATTGCAAATACCCTCATCAGTATCATCAACGAAATCCGCGCCAAAAAAACCGTCGACAAAATGCGACTCATCACACAACAAAAACCAACTGTGATCAGAAATGGCAAACCAATCCAAATTGATCAGCAGGAAATTGTCGAAGGTGACCTATTGGTCATGTCATTGGGGGATCAAATCCTTGTCGATTGCCGACTAGAAGAGGGAACTGTAGAGGTCAACGAGGCCTTCGTCACTGGCGAACAAGATAATGTCACCAAGAAAAGGGGAGACAAGCTCATCTCTGGTTCATTTGTGGTTTCTGGGACCTGTAAGGCAACTGCAATTGCCGTTGGTATGGAATCCGAATTAAGTAAAATCGAGCAAACAGCACATAAAGTCAAAACCGCCGACTCACATCTATTTACTCTCATGAATAACATTGTAAAATACATTTCTTTTGCACTCATCCCCATTGGTGCCCTTGTACTCTGGGCTAGGTTTCGTGTCGAAGGAGCAAACACAGAAATCGCTGTCACGAGTACTGTAGCTGCACTCATCAACATGATTCCAGAAGGTCTCATTCTTCTCACCAGTACAGTTCTTGCTTTAGCGACAATAAGATTAAGCAAGAAAAAAGTACTTGTTCAGGATCTCTACTCCATTGAAACTTTAGCTCGTGTTGACACCATTGCCTTAGACAAGACCGGAACTCTCACTTCTGGCAAAATGACCGTCCATGACTATACCGCCACAGAAAAATCCTTTGAAAGGGCCCTAGCGTCTATTTTAAGCCATCAAACTACAGAAAACGCAACCATAACCGCTTTAAAGCAAAAGTTTCTAAAAACCACCAAAAATGACGAAATAGAAGGCATTATTGAAACCATTGATTTTTCTTCCGACCGAAAGTGCTCTGGCATCAGAACCAAAGACGCTACATATCTTCTCGGCGCTATTGATTTTATCACCGACGACGAAAACATCATAAAACAGGTCAAATCTGCCTCCGCCGGCTACCGCACCCTGGCAATAGTAAAACATGAGAGGGTAGGGGTACGGTCGAAAGATGCCATTTTTCAACATTTACGAGGCGCCGACAGTCAAGATTACAACGGTCACGAATCCGAATCCGAAACTGGAAATTTCGGTGAGGATTCGACTGAACGTTATAATCTTGACGATCGCGAGCCGAGTACGTTGAAAAATAGCACTTTCGACCGTTATAACACCATACTTCTTGGTTTTATCCACCTTACGGATGAGATTCGCTCCGATGCAAAACGTATTATCAACTATTTCTACAAAAATGACATCGACGTCAAAATCATCTCTGGTGATGATCTAGAAGCCGTTACCGAAATAGCAAGCCGCGTCGGCGTTCAAAACTTAAAAGGCATCAACCTCTCTGAACTAAAGAATCCAAATTATAATAACCTAGTAAAGGATTATGGCGTTTTTACGCGTGTTACCCCTACTCAGAAAAAAGAACTCATCAAAGCTCTCAAAAAAGAGGGAAAAACAGTTGCCATGACCGGCGATGGAGTTAATGATATTCTCGCCATGAAAGAAGCTGATTGTAGCCTAGCCATCGGTGAAGGCTCTGATGCTGCTCGCCGCTCCGCCAAACTAGTCCTTCTTAACTCCGATTTTGCCGCCGTTCCTTCAATCATCGATGAAGGCCGTCAGTCCATCAACAACCTCGAGCGTTCTACTGCACTCTTCCTTGCCAAGACCGTCTATGCTAGTATTCTTGCGGTTATCTTTGTCTTTCTACCCTTTAATTATCCTTTTACACCGATCGAAATGTCGCTCCTCAACTTTGCTTGTATTGGATTTCCAGGTCTAGTGTTAGCTCTCGAACACAACACTGAGCGTATCAAAAATCGTTTCACCAGAAACATCCTCACATACTCCTTCCCAGTTGGTCTTACTGTATCAGTTTGCATGTCCGCGCTATCAATCATTTCACATCTCGAGGGCTTCTCTCATCCTGAACTTACCACTATTTCAGTATTCGTCACTTTCTCAATTGATCTCATTTTAATCTATTGGATATCAAAACCACTAAACCGTCTTCGTACTAGCCTTTTCTTTGCGATTATTGGTATCATGGCTGCCGCCTTTGCCATTCCCCTCATTCGCGATTTCTTTGAATTTGTTTTCCTCACACCTGAGAATCTCATTGTCATGGCTACAATCATCGCCTCAGGTGTTGCTATCTTCTTTGTTTTAAAGCTCCTCATGCAAAAACTCGCCACTCGTCTTCTTGGCCCAGAAATGTCATAAAATCTTCACCAAGTTTCGTTCCGCAGCCCACACCGTTTATCTGGCAAGAAAAAAACATCTAATCTTCAATCGAAATCCTCGGATAAATATTTAGTTTATAGGGGTCCGTTGGTTTCACGCCAGATTCTATTTCGAAAAAGCATGCGGCCGCCACCATTGCTCCATTGTCTCCAGATAATTTCAGTTCAGGATAATACGCTTCAGGTAATGCCTTCCTTAGTGCTTTATTTGCCGAAACTCCTCCAGCCACGACTATGCCTTTTACATCCGGATATTCTATTTGTGCTTTTCGTATTTTTTCACACAGTATATCCACTACTGTTTTTTGAAACGAAGCAGCAAAATCACACACTTGTTCCTTAGATAATAGTTCCTTCAGTTTATATGACGGATAGGAAATAGGTACCCCCACTTCCTTTTGCACTGTCCTCAAAACTGCCGTTTTAAGTCCAGAGAACGAAAAATTCAACCCATCAATCTTTGGATGTGGCAATATATATCTATTAGGATCACCAGGATGAGTTTCATCTTCAGCCGCTTTTGCAATCGCCGGACCGCCAGGGTAGGGAAGCCCCAGAATCTTTGCAACCTTATCAAAGCATTCTCCTACCGCATCGTCCCTCGTTGTTCCAATTATTTCAAACTGATTGTGAAAAGGCATATAGAGTATTTGTGTATGTCCCCCAGACACCACTAGGGCCAAAATTGGAAACTCCGGACAAGTAGAGTTCTGGTCTCCAAGAATCCAATTCGCATACACATGTGATTTCAAATGGTGCACCGCATATAAAGGTTTTTCATGTAAAATCGCCAAAGTTCTAGCAGTTAGCGTTCCAATCAGAAGTGATCCAAGCAGTCCAGGTGCGTATGTTACAGCAATGGCGTCGATATCATCCCAAGTGCACGAAGCATCCTTTAATGCTTTATCAATTACCGGCAAGATTGCTTCAAGGTGGCTTCTCGCCGCAACCTCTGGTATCACACCGCCATATTCGGCAAAAATATCTATCTGGGATACAACTACATTCGACAAAATTTTGCGACCATCCTCTACGATAGCTGCTGCTGTTTCATCGCAACTTGTTTCAATCCCCAGTATTTTCATGTTTCAATTATACCATACCCGCTACCGATTACCCCAAGTATTGCCCTGTAAGGTCATCATACAAATACCATACAACCATTGACAAAAATAAAACTATATGCTATAATTATATACACGTTTTGCAGAAGGGGGTGAAAACATGGTGGCAAAACATGAACGAACCTTAAAAATGATGGAGAATTTTATGGACCTTCATAACAACGGTCATTCCATCGGCGAGATAGCCAAGCTTTATAATCTGTCAGTGACAACGGTTTATAAAAGTCTTGATAGAATCGCCAAAAAAAATGGCGTGACTCGTGAGTCTCTCCTTGAAAAACCTTTCGAGGCTGATCATTCAGGTCGGAACTTTACACCAGTTAAACCTATCAACCGGACAAAACTACAGAGTAGTATTGCCACGTTGAGAAAAGGTGTGAAAGCACTAAGGGAAGAAGTAAAGAATACGATCGAAGACATCGAGACGCTGAATCAAGTTATGGAGGAGGAAATGAAATGAATGGTCTAAAGATTACTGCAAAGAAACTTCAAGTATACGTCAAGGAAGGTTATACGCCCGAAGACGTAATGGATAAGCATGAAATCACAGAGGAAGAGTTACTGGCAAGACTTAAGCACATCTACAAGGCCGGTGATGGTTCGAAGGCTGTAGCGGTATACAACGATTTAGTTGCAAATCGCAAAAAGCCTCATCACATCAAAAGATCGTCGGTCAAAGTTAGTGCAGCGGCTGCCGAAGAGACTATAAGGGACAGACTTGAAAACACCAATGAATCCAACACCATGGTACAGCCAGAGACAAGTGCTGCCAAAGAAGTGTCGGAGGAAAAGGAAAAATCACTTGATGAGCTCAAAAAAGAAGAGGAATCTTTGAGTAAAGAAGTGATGCAACTTGAGAGTGATCACAAGGAACTGTCCGGAAAGCATCGAGCTTGCGCTAAAGAACTTCGTAATCTCGAAAAAGTAATCGACGAGTTAGAAGCCAAAATCGAGGAATGCGATCGTCAAATCAATGAGATTGCAGAAAAAGCCGATAGCATTGCTGTACTCATGAACGAAAAATGCGTTCAAAGAAAGCAAAAGCTGGCAGAGCTCAATCGTCTCCGCGAAGAAATCGAGGAGAGAGGCACTGTGACTATCTGTGTCACGAGTGATGGTGTCATTGAAGCACCTGAGAATCCTGAATTTGTTATTGACGATGCAGGATATCAGTCTGTAAAGGACACCATTCGAGACAGAGAAGAGGTCGAAGACCTTCGTGTCCGTGAAGTTACGACGCTTGCCAAGCTGTTAAAGATTGCAGAAAAGGCCTCCAGGGTCAATCTAATCTGCGACAGCCAGGAGCTCGAAATAGCTTTCCAAGCTCTCCGTAGTAGCCAATAACTCCATCAAAAACCACCCTTTAGCAAATAGGGTGGTTTTTTCTATCATTAACAAAACAGGGAAAATATATCATCACATGAATATTACTCATGGTGATAATGACTGCCTTTATAAATCTCGGAAGCACGATACACTTGCTCGGCCACTATCAGTCTAGCAATCATATGCGGAAACACCAAACGCGAAAAACTCCATACGAAGTCTGATCTTTCCCTAACGCTCTCAGAAAATCCATAAGCTCCACCGATTAGAATCACAACATTTCTCGAGTTAATAAAAGCCTTTGAAATTAAGGCGGAAAATTCGCCTGATGATATATTTTCTCCACGCTCATCGCAACAAATCACATATTCATCATCAAATGGCCATTTCGCCAGTTTATTTTCAAACTTATCCTCGTCGACAAATTCCCATACGATATCAAAAGGTTTTCGAAGCCTTTTTTCATATTCTTCCGTTATTTCCTTTAGCCAACTAGCATTTTTCTTCCCACCAGCGATTATTTTAATCATCTTACCATTATACCACTATCAAAACCCTACGGCATTTACTCTTGCAAAAATTCAAAAAGTATGATATAATATATCCATATGCCCTTTACGGGGTAGTACATTTCTAGAAAGGTTGGTGGTAATATGGCAAAGAACGAGCTGCTTAAGCTGCAGTCTCAGTTAAGATCGGCTAAAGAAAAGATGGACAACACCTTTGAGGCATTCCAGGATGCAAGAAAGGATGTCACGACAGCTTATGAGGTGATGACTGAGAAAGAAAACCGCTATGTACTGGCCGAAAAAAGAGTCATACATGAGCAGGATCTTTATCAGAGAGAAGAAAGGCGCTATAATGAAAAGTGGGAAGTCTATAACTATGTTAGAGACACAAAAGAGCCCCGGATTAAAGCGTTGACACTTGAAGCCGAAAAGGCACACAAAGAAATGTGTGACAATTACACTGAGGCTACAAATAAAAAAAACACTAGCAGTATGACTTCGAGAAGCCTGCTGGAACTTGGCAAAATAGCAGAACTGCGCTACGATGCCTTGCAGAGAGAAATCAGGAATCTCAAAGAAGAAATCCGTGATATGCTGGTATGGGCCAGAGCAGTTGCCCCTAAGGTTGATACTTCAATGTATGATCGTGCCAAAAAACTGTATGATTTGGCAGGAAAAGAGCTTGAAGCTGCAACCGCAGCCTATGAGGCTGCAAAATACGAAAGGGAAAAAACGAAAACGGCCTACGAAGCTGCAAAAGAGGAATTCGAGAGAATTAAAAGTGAACTCGATTCACTCGAAGCAGGCTGACCAACCCCCCAATCAACCGACCCATCAGGGTCGGTTTTTTCACGTACCCACAGATTACCGTAGCCTTTTTACAAATCACATAATTATGTTACAATTAACCTATGGATGGACAAAACAATTTTGAGCAACAATTTACACAAAATCTTCAAACCAGCATGGCTACAGTGCCATCAGCGATGCAGAACAACAACAATAGGCTCCAGCTTGTTATTACAGTCGCCTTAGCTGCTATAGTACTATTTGAATCCATTGCACTTCTTATTACTCTCGTCAACTACCCTTCCTCAAATGATAACTCGGTCTATAATGAATCAGAATCCGAAGAAGTCGAGTCAGAGGAAGTAGAGTTTGTAGACAATACCTTTTTCTATGATGATAATGACAATCTGATTGCAATAAACCTAAAATGCACGTCAGATGACGGCGCCTCCATGGTTTTCGCTAATGACAACACCTTCAAACAGTATGATCAAAACACGACTATGGTAGAATCCACCAAATATTCGATTCATGATACTAAGATTATAGAAATCTTAAACCCAATTAATTCCGATTCTCCCAAAGTCCTCTACTTTGACGGCATGGAAATCGCCGACGGTCTCAAAATTTATAAATGTAGCTCTACAGAAGATGATTCATAATGCGTATACCTAGAATATCTAGAAGTCTAATAGTCATTTCTACAGCATTGTTTTTAATGCTAGCAGGCACCATTATGAATTCTCAACAATCATCCGCTATTAGTTTAAGAAATGGGTGCTGGAGTCAAGGTGCAACCATTACAGAGAAGTACTTTCTCTATACGGATTGGTGTGGCAACAGTAAAATAACAATCGTAAATAGGTGTAATCGCATTGGTACTAGCATCGTAGCATCAACTTGTAAAGAAATCATTAAAAAAAATTTAGGTCACGCCAACGTTCTAGAGCATACCTGGGGGTCAAACTATTTCTGGGTTTTCGACGAAGGCAATGCACGCAACAACACAAACGTAATCAAAGGATGCTACGACCTAGACGGACACCAAGTGTCAAATTCAAAATGTGGAGTTATTCCCGACAACAGCGCTTCATACGTTAATATTACTAGGCAGGGATATACTCAGTATGGCGAGTATTTTTTAAAAGGTGCAAGTCCTAAAAACGGCTCAGGCACAAATAGAATATACATTGTTGATAAAAACAATAACATAAAAACAATCAGTGTCGGAGGAAATGATGAATTAGAAGACGTCATGGTTGATGGTAATACTGGAGATGTATATTTTACAACAAGTAGAAATGGATCAGTGAGCCTCCATAGAGCAAACTATAATCTAGGCAAAATTGCTACTATTTCAACCTCAGATAATGGTTCAACCCCCACAGACAACGATTCCTCAAAAGGTAATAGTGCGTCCGACAAACCAGCTAATGGCACCGACTCTAAACCAGCTGATGGTAATGACTCCACTCCTGCTAATAATAGTGGTCTTGTCGTTGATCCAACCAAGAATCAGAAGAGTGAAGATCGGACAGTAGATACGACCTTATTCGGCAAAATAAAAGACGACGGCAAAGGATGTGGCGTTTATATGGTCCTAAACCTCGTCATAGATATCCTGACGGGCGTTATAGGGTTAGCCGCGGTTATTGGGATAGCAATAGCAGGTATCACATATCAGTCCGCCAAAGGTAATGAAGCCCAAACCACTAAAGCCAAACGCCGTATTTATGAAATAGTGATTGGACTCGCTGCCTACGCCGTACTTTACGCTGCACTTAATTGGCTACTTCCGGGCGGCAAGATTAATACTTCGACCAAGTGTAAGACTGCCTGCACTACCCAAATAGTCGAAGAGAAACTAGCTGTTTCCAAATAGCCCAAGATGTGATAAAATAACAAGTATTAGGCTGTCGCCAAGTGGTAAGGCAACGGGTTTTGGTCCCGTCATTCGCAGGTTCGAATCCTGCCAGCCTAGCCACGATATTAAAAAAGACCCATAGGGTCTTTATTTAATATCGTGTTTACAGACTAGCAGGATGAGAACCGAAGGTTCGACCGGACGACGAAGCGAATAAAAATTGAGAGCTTGCTCGCGATTTTTTGAGCGAGGAGGAACGGAAGGCTTTTGCGAAGCAAAAGCCCCATCCTGTCATGTATATAACTCAGCGACGCCCGACGGATTGGTTTTGCTTTAGCAAAACCAACTTCCTGCCGTCATATTCCCCTTGTGTTTATCCTAAAAGTGTGCTATAATATGTCTATGGCAGCAAAAAAAAGAAAAACCTCCAAAAAACGCACTACTAAGCGTTCCAGCAGAAAAGAAGCCCCAGTCGAACACGAACTCCCTGGTGGTTTCTGGCGACAGATTGTAGCTGTACTCATGATTGCTTTAGCACTCTTTTTTGTTATTACTTGGTTTGGCCATGGTGGCACAGTACTAAACAGCGTTCATCAATTCTTTCTTAATATAATTGGCTTTGCCGCTTACTTTATTCCGGCCCTTCTCGTTTATCTTGCTGTCAAAATTTTCCGCAGCGAAGACAACCGTCTAGCCGCCGTCATCTATATTGCGAGCTTTTTAATGATTTTCTGGATTGCAGGCATTGCTGCTATCTGGAAGAACGGCGGCATTGTCGGCGATTGGCTCAACAAACTCATGACTAACGTCCTAGACCAAGGCGTAGTTATTTTTATCTATGCTGTTCTCATTTTTATCACCACGGCCTTCATTTTACAGCTTTCACCGATAACTTTCTTCAAAGGTACTAGAAACCTCGTC
>CAMOIR010000012.1 GCA_946616455.1 uncultured Candidatus Saccharibacteria bacterium
ATCTCAAAATCGAATGGCCAGATACACCCACTTTTGGTATTTACCATCTAATTGCAATCACCAATATTCTAGGCAAAAACTCCACCATCGAAAAAATCATTATTATATTACCAAGCTGGTTTATAATTCTACTCATTATAGCTATTATGGTTATTATTCTGCGAATACGTTTTAAAAAGCTAAGAGCTTCAAGAACGAAGACAGTAAAAGTTCGCTAACAGTATTATATAACCTTATCGTTATAGCAAAAAGCCCCCCCTCAAAGCTTATTTTATGCTATAATAACAATATGAAAAAAATCAATACCTCCAAAATTTCCGGCACTCAAGAACTCCTTCCAGAAGAGCAAGCTGTTTTTAATAACTTAAAAACCGTCATAAGTAAAACATATCAACAAAATGGCTACCAAGAGATTGAAACTCCTTCTATCGAACGCATCGAAATTCTTCTCGCCAAAGCTGGAGGTGATACCGAAAAACAAATCTACAAACTCATCAAAACCGGCGACAAGTCCATCGAGGCTGCCGATCAAGCTTTAAGATTCGATCATACCGTCCCACTCGCTCGTTATATCGTAGAACATCAACACGATTTACAATTTCCTTTCAAAGTTTCTCAACTAGGCACCAATTTTCGTGGTGAACGCGCCCAAAAAGGTCGCTTCCGCGAGTTTTATCAATGCGATGTGGATATTATTGGTCGTAATTCTCTACCAATTGCTTACGACGCTGACGTTATCTCTACATTATTAAACACATTTCAGGCTTTTGAATTAAACACCCCAGTTCTTGCCAGAATTAGTAATCGCAAAATCCTCGCTGGCTTCATTGAAGCAAACGACCTCAGCTCCTACTCTACCGATATTATGAATATCATAGACCATGCCGAAAAAGTTACACCAGAACAAACTAAAGTCAGCCTAGAAGAACTAAAACTCAACCAAACCATCATCAAAAAAATCCTCTCTCTCATAGAAATAAATGGTAGCCGCTCTAGTGTCATTTCAACCCTAAACAATTTAGAAATAAACAACGAAACATTCAACGAAGGGATCACAGAGCTCGACCAAGTCCTCTATTTACTAGAATCATTAAACCTAAGCAATCAAATAACCGCCGATCTCAAAATTGTTCGCGGTCTAGATTACTACACAGGCACGGTGTTTGAGTTCATCCTACCAGAATACAAAAACATCGGTTCTGTTTGTGGCGGTGGACGCTACGAAAATCTCACTAAGCATTTTTCTGAGCAATCCTTCCCAGGAGTCGGTGGCTCTATCGGTCTAACTAGATTATTTTATACTCTAAATGAGAACAAACTATTAGAATCAGACAAACAAAACCAAATCGACTATGCTATTATTCCAGTCTCCGAGCACGAATTCGACGAAGCATTGAATGTCGCCAAAATGATTCGCAACAAAAACCTCAGCACCACCGTAGTGCTTACCACAAAAAAGCTCAACGAAAAACTCTCCTATGCCTCAAAACTCGCAAAACATGGTATCGTAATTGGCGAGTCTGAAATCGGTGCTAAATCCCTGCAAGCCAAAAACTTCGCTACAGGAGAGATGAGCACTATCAACATTGAAGTCGTTTCTAATCCAGAGGATTTCTGGGCAGACTAATAATCGCGATCAAAAAACACAGTTTTCTGAACCTAAAATATAAAAAACAGCCATCGTCAACAAGTCTCTATAAACTAGTTTATTTTTCGTCCAAAAATGCTCCACTTTGCCTCGACCATAGTTTTGCATATTCCCCGCCACGAGCCAATAAATCATGGTGCAAACCCTGCTCTACAATTCGCCCCCCATCAAGTACCACTATTGTATCTAGCCCAGCAATTGTCGATAGCCTATGTGCTACCACAATAGACGTCCTTCCCCTCATCAAATTAGTCAAAGCCTCTTGTATCAACGCTTCCGATTCTGAATCAAGCGCAGAAGTAGCCTCGTCTAACACTAATATCGGTGCATCCTTTAGTATCGCTCTCGCAATTGCAATTCTTTGCCTCTGTCCTCCAGATAATTTAATGCCTCTTTCCCCTACCAAAGTATCATAACCATTCGGGAGCTCACGTATAAAACTGTCTGCATTAGCAAGTTTTGCTGCACGCTCAACCTCTTCAGGTTTAGCACCAACCTTACCATAAGCAATGTTTTCATACACTGAACGATGGAATAGTGACGATTCTTGTGGCACATAGGCAATCGCTTCTCGAAGACTTTTTTGAGTTACATCTCTAATATCCTTTCCATCAATATAAATACCGCCTTCATTTACGTCATCAAACCTTAGCAGCAGTTTCGTTAAAGTGGTTTTACCAGAACCAGATATACCAACCAGCCCCACCGATTGCCCCGCCTCAACCTTTAAACAAAAATCATCAAACAACTTGGTTTTCTGTTCGTCATGCTGAAAACTAACATGCGAAAAATCGATGTCAGCATGCTCAACCTTTAGTGGCTTATCTGTTTTATCATCAATAATCATTGGCAAATCTAGTATCTCAACCATTTCTTTTGCGTTACCAAACGAACGATTTACTGCTCTTAGAATATGGTTAATAGTCCACACATTAGACAAAAGCGAATTAGAAAGTGAATACAAAAACACCATATTTGCAACTGTAAGACCAAACAAATTATGACTCATTACAATTAAAACAAGCAAACCAGCAAAAGTAATCATATTAATAGTATTCATTGAAAGATTACGCCAAAAAGATACTTTCGCTACGTCAAATGTTGCATTGCGAGTCCTAGTAGTAGCGCGTCCAAATCTAGCCGCTTCAATAGATTCGCGCGCATATGATTTTACAGAGATTTCATTAGTAATTGAATCCGCTAATTGACCAGTTTGTTTGTTTTCAGCATCAGCCAAAGCTTCATCAACCTTCCTAGTTTTATAATAAGTTACAATTGCCACCAACATATAAACAACAGCATAAACTGCCAGAATAATCGCAAATGGACCACAAACCAATGCCGCCACCACAATCGAATAAATAACTGTCAAAGCTAATGGATAAATGTCCCACACAAAATTTGATTTCAAATTAATAAATGCATTCGGCAACTTATTCGCCGCCGAAGTCAAAGAACCAGAAAAACGATTACCGTGAAAAGTCATTGATTGGTTAATTACTGCATCAAAAGCTTTTTTAGACAAATATTCTCCCCCCAACGCGTCAACAGACCAATCAAGCCAATCAATTGCACGAAGTACTATTAAATTATTCAAAGCTGCCGGCAAAATCGTAATAAGTAACACTTCTACATAATTTGCAATCTCATAATCCCCACTAGATAGTTTTCCGATAATCTCGGATGTGCCATATGGCACAATGACATTAGACACAAAAATCCATACCGGCACCAATAAGAGAAGTAGCGTGGTTCTAATTTTGCAATGCATCAATGCTAACCAATAATAGTAAAGAGTTCTTCGAATGCTTCCAGTCTTTTTTTGTTTCATATCATATATTATAACTCTGATTAGCTCTTTTCGAAACATTTAAAAAGTTTCAGCGTTGAGAAAATAATTAATCAGAGTTATAATTACAATATGGATAGTCTAGAAAAAATAGTTAGCTTATGTAAACGTCGCGGATTCATTTTCCCTGGTAGTGATGTTTACGGAGGTTTCGCTGGTACCTGGGATTTTGGCCCATTAGGAACCACACTTAAGAAGAATTTAATGGATGCATGGTGGAAATTCTTTGTAGACGATCGCGACAACATTTACGGTATCGATGCAGCCATTCTTATGAACCCCAAAACTTGGGAAGCTTCAGGGCACACTTCAACTTTTGCTGATCCACTAGTAGAATGCAAAGAGTGCAAATCACGTTTTCGTGCCGACAAAATTGCTAATAATATAACCGAGTCTGTTACTACCGAAGAGTTTCTAGACACTCACACCAAATGTCCAGTTTGTGGTAAAGAATCTTGGGGGCCAATTCGTAAATTCAACATGATGTTTACAACTCACGTAGGCGCAGTTCTTCCAGATGATAATGATGAGTTATCCCAAAAAAGCATCGCCTATCTTCGCCCAGAGACAGCTCAAGGCATCTTTACAAACTATAAAAACGTAGTTGATACTATTTACCCAAACCTACCATTTGGCTTAGCACAGCAAGGCAAAGCTTTTCGTAACGAAATCAGCCCACGCGACTTCATTCTTCGCGATCGTGAATGTTCCCAAATGGAAATCGAATACTTTGTAGCGCCAGACACGTGGGAAGACAATTTTGAAATCATGCGAAAGGCGCAACACGAATTCCTTGAAAAAATCGCCGGACTAAATCCATCGAGTATTCACGAATACGAAGTTCCACCAGAAGATCGTGCCCATTACTCCAAACGCACAATTGATTTTATGTTTGATTACCCTAATGGTGAAGAAGAATTAATGGGCTTAGCTTACCGCACAGATTTTGATCTTTCAAATATCCAAAAAGCTTCTGGCAAATCCATGGAATACCGCGACAAAATCACCAAAGAAGCCTTTATTCCACACGTTATCGAACCATCTATTGGCGTAGAACGCCTGTTCCTAGCTGTCTTATCTACCGCCTACCACGAAGACGAAGTCAATGGCGAGAAACGCATCGTCTTAAAGCTCCCAGAGCATCTTGCACCATACAAATATTGCGTTTCACCACTACTAAAAAACAAACCAGAATTGGTAGAAAAAGCCAAAACCGTCTACAACCTACTTCGCAAAAAATATGGTAATATCACATGGGATGATTCTGGCAACATCGGTAAACGTTATCGCAAGCAAGATGAAATCGGTACACCTAAATGCGTTGTAATCGATTTTGAAACCTTAGAAAATAACACTGTCACTATTCGTGACCGAGATACCACTGAACAAATCAGGAAAGACATTGCGAATTTATAGAAAATATAGTAAACTAGCCTTAAGTATTATAAATCAATAAAGGAGATATTTAATGGCTAACTCAACAAACAGCAACATCAAAAGAAAGGGCAACTTAGGTCTCATTATAGGCATTTGTACTACAATTGTCGCCGTTATCATTATAATAATCGCCGTCATTCTTGCAATTAACAATAATCAACTGAGTGATGCATATTTTGTTTCCGATGATACAAAATATGTTCTTACATCCGATAGATCCAACTTAGAAAACAATGACGACGTGATCAAAGTCCACGAAGTTTATACTTACTCAGGTGATACTATTACCAGTCTCAAGGCCTACCATCAATTCGAAAACGCCGACATAGCCAAACTCGCACTGGAAAAGTATAAAAATGACGAAACCATCAGCGAAATGATTACAGATATCGAACAAAACGGTAATTACGTTATTCTTACCTACGACAAATCGATTTACGATGGTCTCACCGCAACGGATATCAAACAGCAAATCGAATTTCTCAATTCACTAAAAGAATCAAATAGCACCACAGATTACACCGAAGACGAAATCGAAAATACAGAAGTCATCGAAAATACCACAGAAGAAGCTCAAGAAGAACAAAACACAACAGAAACCGAAACCATTGAAGCAACTGAATAAAACAATAAAAAATCTCCCAGCAAACTGGGAGATTTTTTGACTATTCTTTACCCGTTCACGGCCTTCTTTACAGCTTTTACGGTTTCCTTTACGGCCTCTTTAGCTTGATCAGCTACTTCTTCCATCCCCTTCTTTACTTTCAATTCAGGATGCTTCTCTAAATAACGTTCAATAGAAGCGGCGATCACCTTCTTAGCTGAATCAAGTCCTTCAAAAGCCTTTACTTCAGTAGTGCCAGGTTTCTTTAGATCTTTATAGTGATTAAAATGATATTCAATTTGTTTCAAAGTTTGAGCTGGTAAATCTTCTAATGTCTTATAAGCATCACCATTATTTCTATCATCTTCTGGTACACAAATAATCTTATCATCTACCTCACCACCATCCACAAACTTCATTACACCTAGTATTTTTGCCTTCATCCAAATGCCAGTGGTAAGTGGCTGATCCGTAATCATAAGAACGTCGAGCTCATCACCATCTTCGTCTAAAGTCTGCGGAATAAAACCATAATTACACGGCTTCGCAAAAGCCATTGGCTCTACCCTGTCCAACATAAAACAAGCATGTTCTCGATCCCACTCAATCTTATGATTAGAGCCAGTAGGGATTTCTATCACTACATTTAATTCGCCTTTATCTGGATTACCAGGCGTCAAAACTTTATTAAAATCTGCCATTTGTTTCTCCTTTATTATTTATCTATTATATCATACCTTGGCAGCTATTCGTGCTAGCGTCAAAGCCTTTTCAAGCATCTGTTCATTTGTTTTTATTTTTTTCACCACATTAATTTCCAATGAGACCATTAATCTCAGTAATTTTATTTCATTTTCAGAGTAACCACCATTAATGGATTCATCAAAACAGTTTTCAAACTTATTCCATTCATATTTTTTTTCTATCTCAAGTTTTCTTCCTAAAGAATCACGGTACAAATTAACTTCTTCTCCCATTGATTTTAGAAGGTTTAAAAAAAACCATGTTTCCACTAGCTCCTTTTGTATCCCATCATTCAAAGCCCTCAAACTCTGATCTAATATCCCATAATAGTCTGAGCTGTCAGAGTTTTCAGACGCAATACTAACCCTTTTTAAAAACATCCCTGCAAGTTGCATGATATCAAAATCTTTAACTATTTCATTATAATGTTCCACCATTCGTGCTCCTGTCACCACCATCAAATCACCTTTACCTTTATGTAGATTATATTCTGTCAAGGTAAACATCTCAATTCCACCAGCTAGTTTAGATTTTTCCTTCCTTGCACCTCTCGCCATAGCCGCTATTTTGCCGATAGGAGTAATAAGATTTAGTATCCTATCCGCTTCTGCATAATTTGTGCGTCGCAAAACGTATCCATATGTTTTTACATTCGAATCATTCATACTTATCAACATAATCCTTAATATCTTGAGGTGTCATCTTTTCTTTTTTTAATATACCCACTACACCATACATTGCTAAATCTCTATTATCCAAATCTAACGAAGTTATAATCACAATAGGTATTCTTGCTGTATCCGTATAAGAAGCAAGTTCATTTAAAAAAGTGAATCCATCTGGTCCATCCAATAGAATATCCAAAAAAATAAGTTTTGGTAATCCCGAAATTGATATTTCATTCATTGCGTCAATCGCATTAGAAAAAACTTTATAATCATTCTGCACTACATCGGCTATGCAATTAGCCATTATCCTATCATCATCAATAATAAAAATCATATCAGAATAAACTCGCTTGTTTAGAAACCGGTAACTCTACAAAAAAACTCGTTCCATCTCGATGCCTAATCGCACCCACATTGGCCCCCATATATCTAGAAAATCTCGAAGCAATAAAAAGACCGAGCCCAGAAGAACCTGGTCGCATTGCAATTGATAATGGTTTATCAATCCACCCTCTTTTCATCTCACGCCAAACATCAATCGGTAAAGCTGGTCCAAAATCTCTCACCATCACTTTTACTCTTTCTCCAGAATCCTTCACAGATAACAACGTCTCGGTTTCTACATCTGAATAGTGCATAGCATTAATCAAAAAATTATATATTACACTATATAATAATTCACGATTTGCACTAACAAGTCTTGAACGATTTGAATAATGAATCTTTAAACTTTGTTGTTTTTCATTAAATAAATATCTAAGTTCATAGCTTACCGCATCACATACTTCTCTTACTGCCACTGGTTCCATCACAAACATACCTTCTTCCAAGCGACGCACTTTAACTAAATCATTAACTTGTTTTATAGCACGTTCACTCACATTAATCATATCTTTTTTGATACGTTTATCATGAAGTGTAGCTCCATCCAAAACAAATGCCAACTGCCTAAGTACCGCCAGAGGGGCTTTGAGCTCATGTGCAGCAACCAAAATACCATCTACCTCCGCATCCATAATGTATATTATATCACAGCAAGAACTATTCGTTGAATGTAACGCTCTCAATTACCCTATTGAAGTCTTCTTGAAACAGCATACTATCAGTGCGCATTACCGCAGTCTTGTCACGAATCTTAAATATTACTATTATTCCCTGAAGCTCTGTCTTTGGTATCTTACCGGTATAACGATTCGCACTAGCGCCATTCACTATTATAGACTCAAAAGAAAGCTGAGCATCTTTTCTTTCCATCTCACGACGATATTCTTCTGCAACTACATCAAAAGCCTCATTGCGAATTATAACCCTAAGAGCGTCTATCGTTGTATCAGAAACGACATTTACTTCGCCTGGATTAAAGTAGGACTCAAAATTACCACCATTAGATGCATCATTAGCAATGTAAACGCTCCAGGTTTTTGGATATTGAAAAGTAAGTTGTCCATAATCTGAAGGACCAGTAAAAGTTTTATATGGATTTTTTTCTCTTTCCAAAAATTCAGCTTCCATTTTTTCAGTTTGTTCATCTTTAGCACTTGCCACAGCTACTTCAATTTCCGCCTGAACATCGTCCTGCAAATGATTAGCTTCATCTGCCTTCCAGATAAACAATCCTATAAAAGTAACTACCGTCATAGAAAGAATAATGATAACAATCGTTTTAACTAATCCAGCTATATCTTTTTTCTGCACTACTGGAGCCTGCACCTGTTGAACCATAGGAATACCATTTGGAGCAGTCTTATACTGCATCGGCTGATTGTTCTGACCAGGTTGTACCGCTTGATTATCTTGATTAGGCTGCATTATTTGACCATCTTGACCTGGCGTCAAAGGCCGTGCAGGTTGAATCGGTTGAACCGGTGGCATTAATGTATTATCCATAAGTTCATTATACCATATTATTTACTAAAATCTTCCGACAAAACTTCGATTTCATTCTTTAAGTCATTCAAATCTTTTTCAATTTCTTTTGCAAGAACCGTAGCGTCCTTGTATCGCTTAGTTGCTTGTTCTAATTTAAAGTCATCAGAGTAAAACCATTCAACTTCTTTGTCTAACTCTTCTATTTTTTGATGTAGACTCTTTTTCTCAACCATTTTCGCTCCTTTCTTCTACTTTTATAATATTCGCTTCGATATTTTCATTAACAGTTGTTATTCTTATTATCTCTCCAGGAGATATCTTTCCAGACACAATCGCATAGCCTTGACTTAATACCTTTTCGGGATTAAGCAGCTCCAGTATTTTCAACTTTTGCTTTAAATAATTTTCCAATCGGTTTTGTTCATCCTTTATCTTATCTAAAACACCCTCAATCTTCTTACGGTTTTCATTCAACATCGGTTCTATATATTTATATAAAAGCCCCTGCGAAATCTTTTTTACTTTTTCAAAATTTTGAACTCTTGCACGCTCTATTTCTTGTAGTACTGCTTGTTGCGCTCGCCTCATCATTCTTTCGAGACGTATTTTCTCCTCATTACGATCTTTCGTCAATAGCTCTGCGGCATTAGATGGTGTAGAAGCCCTCACGTCTGCTGCAAGGTCGCAAAGCGACTCATCAACCTCATGTCCAATTCCGGTAATCACTGGTATTCTCGAAGCCGCCACTTCACGCACAAGTTTTTCATCATTAAAACACGATAAATCATCTGCACTACCACCACCACGCAAAATTGCAATTGCTTGTACCTCGCTTCTTTCGTTAAAATATTTTAACGCTTTTATAATCTGATCAGGTGCATCTAAGCCCTGCACTTGAGTATGTGCGACTTGAATTTTTATTCCACCCCATCTTGCATTTATAATCTTAATAAAATCTGCATATCCGGCTGCCCCAGTCGAAGATATAACGCCTAATTTCGTCAAATCCTCTGGAATCGAGCGTTTTTTCTGGACATCAAAAAGACCTTCTTTTTCCAATTTCCTTTTTAGTAGTTCAAATGCTTTCTTTAAACTTCCTTCACCAGCTGGTTTTATTGCATTTATTGTTAATGAAAACCTACCCCATTTTGTCACCTTCGGAATAGCCCTAACAATGACTTTCATCCCATCTTCAATCGGTATTCGAAGATCCCACAAAGTCATAAAACAAGATACCGATGATTCAGCATCCTTTAAATCAAAAAACACCCATTTCCCTTGATTTATTTTAAAGCTCGCTACCTCACCCTCTAAAAGCACTGCGGAATAACCATACTCCAAAGTCTGGTTTACGGCACTAATAAACTCTGTGGGCGTAAATTTTGGTTTATCATTCATTGTTTTTGCCCCTAATTGCCTGATTGTATGGCAAATAACCAGTTGCAATCGTAAAGAATAGCGACAATGCCCTTGTCATCACTGTCACAATCGTCGCAATCGCTAGAGCCTCCGGAGTACCTCCAAGCAAAATCCCCATTACCCCCACCATACCAAGTTCATATGGACCATATGGTACTATACCATCAAACACTGATCCAATTGCCTCTCCCACCATAATTACTGGCAATATTTCTGGACGCCCCAACGAAATCGCTACAATCCAATACGCCGAAATTTCACACAAACTAAATACAAAACCCCATCCAGTCGGGAGTAACAATGATTTTTTGTCTTCCTTCACAATCAACACGCAATCGTAAATTCCTATAAAATAATCATGGATCTTTTGATATTTCATCAAATGCTTTTTACGACCAAAAGTAATAATCTTTACCACAAAATCAATTAACCTTGCCACGTTTCTCGAAAAAAATTCAATTCTTTTTTTACTACTCGCAATGTACACTATTAATCCAAGCCCCACAAAAACTCCAAAATTCATCAAAAGCGATACCCAAATAATCCAAATTCCATCTGGCGGTATTTGATGAAGTAAAAACAATACTAGTATTGCAATTAACGCTTGAAAATAGTTCACGACTGTTGTTATAGCATACCTAAATATATATAAAAAACTTGCCTGTCCAGCAGTAATTCCGAAAGATTTTAATCGATAAGTAAGATATGCAAGCCCTCCAATACCTCCAGCCGGTACAGCATGGTTTACAAAGTTCAGTTCAGTAGATATGCGCAACTTCTCTTTTTTTGCAAAAACTTTATGGTACTTTTTCTCTAAATAGGAAAAGAATATTTGCCCACACGCATAATACATAAATAACTGCTCAGGAAATAATAATAGAATAACAAAAATATTCGCTTGATTTAAATTATGAAATGTCTCGACAAATCCATCCCAGTTTTCATAAATCACATAGCCAACTAAAACCATAGTAAGTACCGAAATAATCATTCGCCACGGGAATTTATGTTTCTTTTTAGCCATAAAAAAATTATACCATAAATACAAACCATTAATAAGAAAACCACCCCTCACAGGGTGGTCTTCTTTATCTAACTTCTACTCGTACCCTCGGCAGAGATTTGCCAGAAAAATGTGTCTTCTTAGTCTTTACGAAAGTTACAACACCATCTTTCGCAGCATGGATTGTAAAGTTCCTCGACATATATGTACCTGGACCAGCTATCTTTGTTGCGCCAGTTTGACGTACCAGAACTTCACCATTTTTTACTTTTTGTCCACCAAAACGCTTGACGCCGAGACGTTGACCAGCATTATTATGGACGTTCTTGGCGGTACCGCCAGCTTTTACGTGTGACATTTACTTTTTCCTTAAAATTAATATATCTCTCGCGACGATTTGTCCTTCTCGATGATAAAGAAGCCCCTCTCGCGTCTTATTATTAACATTATACCCCATATCCTCAATTTCGTCAATAATATCCAATCTTTCATATTCACCGTCTGGCCTCAGCCACGCCGGTGCTGCTATCACGACAGACGTATCTTTCTTAATCTGCCCCGCCAAATTCTTCAAAAACCCTCGCACGATCGCACCACACTCCTGCTTCTGTTCCTTTAGCTCCATTTCCGTCGGTATCCGTGAAAATGGCTTCCCTAGATATCCTTCGCATGCCACCGCATCGATTGGCTGCTGCCACTGAAAAGAAACTGCATTGCCAATTGAAACTTCAAAAATCTTGGCTGAGGGATCTTTCGGAGGCTGCTGCCGAGAACGAAGGCGCGCGCCACCCGTGAAGACGGGCTGGCGCGACGCCGTGCCCGAAGACAAGGTTTTTGAAGTTTCAAGTAACCATTTCAGGTTCTTTTCGGTATACTCCACCATCCTTTCACTGATATCCGTCCCATACGCTCGGTAGCCCATCAGGATAGCTTCCTGCAACACCACGCCAGTCCCACAAAATGGGTCCAATATTACCGAGCCAGGCTTCAACGGCCCACATAGATTAATCAAAATCTGCGCCAGCTTAGGTGGCAACATGCCAACCTTAGCGTCCCGCGCTGGCCGTGCTTGGTCGCGTTTCGCATAAGCATCAATGTCTTGAACCCATATTACTCGATACCATTCATTATTTATTTTAATTAATTCAACTTTTCGTTCATTTTTTCCATTTAATCCATTATGAAGCGATGTTGCCGTTGACAATATTGCTTCCTTATTTTCTACCACTCTTACGCTTCGTCCGTGTCGCACCAAAATCTTTTTTAATTTCAATGCCTCTTGTTGCGCTGCTTTTCGCGTTGCCTTATTTGAATAATCAGACACGCCAATCGTTATCTTACCTTTCGCTAATGACGACAAATATTCTAATGGTGTCTGCTCTAATCGAGCCGCAAACTTAATAATACCGCCAAATCGATCCACATCAAAATATGGCATTGCCAGAGAATGTTTGTTAGATAATTTAAGGGACATATTCACGATAGAATCTTTAGAACTCGCCGAGAAAAAAGCCAAACTAATGCTATCACTAGAAGTTAATACTACCTTATAAGGTTTTTCTAAAGCAAAATCTTTCGGAAGTTGAGCCTCAAGCTCTGCCATTGATATTTCTGGTTGTCGCCCCAAAACCGCTAAATATTTCATTTAATCACCAAGAATTTGTTTTTACCTTTTTTCACGATTGCCGTCTGTGAAATTTTTACATCTTCCTTTATTTTCTCACCATTTACCGTAATCGCACCTTGAGAAATAAACTCCCGTGCCTTCTTCTTTGACTCTGCTAAACCGTTTTCGACTAACGCATCAACTAGCTGCACGCCTTTTTTCTCTACTGGCAAATACTTAGCGAATTCCAATATTTCATCTTCGCTAAATTCCGCAAAATTCGTATCCTTCATAAACAGCATGTCCGTCAAACTTTCGACTGCTCTTGCTGCCTCTTCACCATGTACTACTTCAGTTACTCCACGTGCTAAAGCTTTTTGTGCTAAACGTTTTTCTGGTGCATTCTTATGCTCTTCCAAGATGCTATTAATCTCCTCTGGCTGCAACAAGGTATAAACTTTAATCAGATAATCAACTGATTCATCCGGCTGATTGAGCCAAAATTGATAAAAATCAAATATAGATGTGTAGTTACCACCACCATTGTCAGAACTCGCCAGCCATACTGCATTTCCTTCACTTTTCCCAAATTTCCGTCCAGTTACTGGATCAATTATTAGTGGCGTAGACCATACATCAGCTCGTGCATCCTCCAACCGCTTAATTAAGTGAATACCAGAAGTACAATTCCCATACTGATCTGCCCCACAAAGCTGCAGATCTACTCCATACTCTCTAAATAAATGCAAAAAATCATAACCCTGTATCAAAGTATATGAAAACTCCGCATACGAAATTCCAGAACCGCCTTCACCAATGCGATTCTGCACAAACTGCCTATCAAGAAGTTGCGTCATCGAGAACGCCTTACCAACCTCACGCAGAAAATCAAGATACTTCATATCCTTAAACCAATCATAATTATCCACCATTACTACTTCGTCAGACTTCACAACGCGCTCTATCTGTTCTTTAATACAGTTCTTATTGTGTTCTACCTCATCAAGTGATTTCAAATCTCTTTCACCATTCTCTTTCGGATCACCAATCTGCCCTGTTGCACCACCAACTAAAAGATATGGCTTGTAGCCATGTCGCACAAAACATGCACACATCATAAGAGCCGCTAAATTACCAATCGTAAGCGAATCCGCCGACGGATCAGCGCCCCAATAGAACTTTTTTGATGTTCTCGTGTCTAATTCCGACGCATCTTCAATCGTCGTTTCAGCGATAAACCCCCGATATTTTAGCTCTTCTGATAGTTTCATATAATTATTTCCCAATTGCGGTGATTCTTTTAGACCAAAGCATCACCTTTTTATTACCTTATTACAATTATAACACAATCGATAAAACACCATTATACTGTTGTAATTTTTACAACGTTTCGCCTTTCCTAGCACGGTTTGCCCACTCATCCGCCATTTCGTTAAACTCTGTCCCCACATGTCCCTTTACCCATACCAATTTTACCGGGTATTTACAATATAGCCTATATAATTCTTGCACAATGTCCAGATTCTTAATTGCTCCCGTCTTCTTCCTCCAGCCATTCGCTTCCCATCCCATAGCCCACTTCGTAAGAACATTTATCCAAAATTCCGAATCTGAATGTATCTCACACCCTTCCTCCCCTGCATACGAAATCGCACCAATCATCGCGAGTCCCTCCATCCGAATATTCGTCGAATCCTTTTCTGATCCAAGCACCACAGGCTTTCCTACACCATCAACGATTTCAATTACCGCAAATCCTCCAGGCCCTGGATTTGGACTCGCACTTCCATCAGTCCACAAAATTTTCATAGTTAAATTATATCACAGACATTAACAACAAAATCAATTCATAAAACCAGCAATATTATTCAAATACTGGTAAATCGTCCGGAAATGGATCCAAGTCACTTTCGCCAAAATCATCATCCGAAAAATCCGAAAAATCACTAAACCCATCCCCATCCCTATCACGAAATCCCAAAGAGCCTATATTACTAAACCTACCATCAGAAACATTATATGGATTATAGCCTAATTCTATCAAAAACCTCGAGGGCATATTATAACTACGTGTCCCATAAGAATACCTACTCACTGCGTAGGTCAAAAACAACCGTTTCATTGCTCTTGTCATCCCTACATAAGCCAACCTTCGTTCTTCTTCCAGCTCTGCATCATCATCAAAAACACGACTTCCAGGAAAAAGCCCCTCTTCCATGCCCACAATAAATACCACCGGAAATTCCAAGCCTTTTGCTGCATGCATCGTCATAAGTGTAACCGAGTTCTTTGCTATCGTCTCATCCGCCGAAGACATCAAACTAGCATCTGCCAAAAAGTCATCTAAACTATTATATTCAGTCGCATTATCTACCAAAACCTCCAAATTCCCCATGCGTTCTTCAGAAGACGGCGTCCCATCATCAGTTAAAGCCTTAAAATCAAAATAATCTATTACACGTTTAACAATTTCACCAGGATTTTCGTCCAATGTACATTTTTTCAAAAAGTTTATTAATCGAACCAATCCATTTCTCGCCTTCCCTGCCTTTAACACATCAGGCAAATCTGCATCAAACAAAGGTTTATCACCACTAATTACATCCATTGTCCCCATAATCTTCGCTAGACTTGCTTCCCCCACTCCAGACAACACATTAGAAACCACTCGCGAAAGACTTACTTTATCTCTCTGATTTACCACCAACCTCAAAATCGCAAGTACATCTTTTACCTCTTTCCGATCATAAAACCTCACTCCACCCACTATTTTATAAGGAATATGCATATTCATAAATGCTTTTTCGAATGCATACGACTGCGCATTTGTCCGATAAAGCACTGCAAAATCTGTCAAATCTGGATAATCACTCTGCATATTGAGGATTTTCAGTGCTACAAAGTTTGCTTCCGCATTTTCATCCTGCAAAGCCTCCACATCCACTGGCTCTCCTTTTCCAGATTCTGTAAACAATGTTTTATCAGTACGAGTCTTATTATTGTTAATAATTCTTTGTGAAGCCTCCAGAATACTGCCGGTAGAACGATAATTTTGCTCCAACTTAATACACTTAGCGCCAGGAAAGTCCTTTTCAAAATGCAAAATATTCGTAAAATCCGCTCCTCTCCAAGAATAAATTGATTGCCAATCATCCCCCACTACGCAAATGTTTCGCTTTTCATTAACCAAAAGTTTCACGATATTGTACTGTATTACATTGGTATCCTGATACTCATCAATCAGAATATGTTCGAATTTATCCTGCCATTTTTTACGAATATCCAAATTATTTTGCAAAAGCTCCAATTCTTTTAGCAGCAAATCGTCAAAATCAAGTGCACTCGCCTTTGCCTTTTCTTTCTCATACTTATAAAAAATCTTTGCAATTTGCTTTTGATTTGGATAAAACGCATTGGCCTCATATTCTTCTGGCCCATTCCCTTTGTTTTTCTCAGACGAGATAATCGCCTGCACCGACTTTGGTTTTAGTTGCTTATTGTCAGATAATTTCAATGATTTCATCACTCGTCGTATCAGAGATACCTGATCATCCATATCATAAATCACAAAATTCTTATCAAGCCCCAAAGCTTCTGCCTCAATTCTAAGTATCTTTACCGCAATTCCATGAAACGTCCCCATATAAGGCATAAAACTCCGTGGCGGCTCTGCAGAGACTTCAGAAACAGCAGTCGACAATAACCTCCACAACCTTCCACGCATTTCTCTTGCCGCTTTATTAGTAAACGTCACTGCAAGAATATGCGACGGATTTATACCATGAGAAATTAAGTTTGCAATACGATGCGTCAACGTTTTTGTTTTTCCTGACCCAGCACCAGCAAGTATCAA